>NZ_JBYVJW010000011.1:0-159191 GCF_058147165.1 Polaribacter sp. 2305UL8-11
GTCCTGTTCAAATTAACTTTGGGAATATAACAAATCTTGATGTAAAAATTACCAACCATTTTTTGCCACATTACCAGTTTACAGGATATTTAAAACAATCTGTTGTATGGTCATTTACCAAACCAACAGCTTGCATATAAGCATATATTACTGTTGAACCAACAAACTTAAATCCTCGCTTTTTTAAATCTTTAGAAATTTTATCAGACAAAGGTGTAGTTGCTGGCACTTCTTCTCTTTTATGAAATTGATTTACAATTGGTGTACCATCAACATAACTCCATATAAATTTAGAGAAAGAGCCGAATTCTTTTTGAACTTCTATAAATAATTGTGCGTTGGTAATGGCACTTCTAATCTTTAATTTATTTCTAATAATTCCAGCATCTTGCAATAGAGATTCGTATTTTTTTTCTGGATATTTTGCAATTTTTTTATAGTCGAAATCATCAAAAGCTTTTCTAAAATTTTCTCTTTTATTGAGTATGGTAATCCAACTTAAACCTGCTTGAAAAGTTTCTAAAATTAAAAATTCGAATAAAGTTTTATCATCATAAACTGGTTCTCCCCATTCTTTATCATGATAATCTTGGTATAATTTACTGTCTGTAACCCAAAAACATCTTGTTTTCATTTATTTAATTTGAATTGGTTTTATACTAGTTTGCCTTTCATTTACATATTTAAAAGTTCCATCTCCATAAAAACCTGCCTCTTCTAACATAATTCTAATGTCTTTGTCCCATTCTTTTATATGTACTGTGGTATTTAATTCTATGGCATAAGCTGTATTTTTCTGTAAAGGGTAATCTCCATTAAAAGGAACGCCATTTTGGGAATCCCACATACCAATAGTGGCACCTGCACTGTGCCCATATTTTCCTAAAGGATGTGTGTAAATTGATGGTCTTAAACCTTCAGCTTTTCCTTGTTTTAAAGATGCTGCTAAAATTTGATTTCCTGTATTACCCAATTTCATGTTGGCTGTTAATATATCTTGTACCCTATTTCCTTTTTTGAAAGCATCTTTTAAAAATTTTGGAACTTCGGTTTCATCCTTTTTTAAAACATACGCATGTTGCTGACAGTCTGTATTTAAACCTATGTATGTAATCCCAAAATCGCAATGCAATAAATCTCCAGGCTGAATGACAACTTCTTTTTTAGCTTTCGAAAATGATTCGATATGAGATTTTAACTTTTCTTTACTTCTTTGCACATCAATTGTTGGATGAAACCATGTTTCTAAACCTAAATCTGTAACTTTTTGACGCATAAACCACACTAAATCATCTGTAGTTGTTTTATTTGGAGTAATTGTTTTTTCTGAGAAAGTTTCATCTATAATATCGTGTGTTATTTTTACGAGTTTTTTAAAAAGTTGCATTTCTTTTTCAGTTCTCGTCTCAATCCATTGGATTGCTAACTTTTCTGCGGATACAATTTTTGTTTTCAAATTTTCTGGCAAAGCTTTTAAAAAAGCCTCATAATCTGTTTTTACCAAACCGTCTGCTAATGCAAAATGATCAGAATAATTTAGCCCAATTTTATCTGGGTTTCTTTCTTTAATCAAATCTACTAAGGCTTTCCATTGGTTGGGTTCTTTTTCTTTATTCCAAGCAGATTTTATACTTTTTCCTATATCATATCTTGCTACAGCTAATCTTTCTAAAGTGTTTTTTTCTTTATTTCTATAAAAAACAATAATGGTTCTTCTCCTTGCATTTAACCAAGTTGCTGGTAACATTGTTTTTAAAACTGGGTCTTCATTGTATTCTCTAGAAATAAGAATCCACATATCAATCGTAGATTTATCCATTAATTCTGGTAAAAGATTTGCAAATCTATCTTCTAATAAATTGTCTTTTAATTGGGCTCTATCCTTTTCATCTAAAATAGCATACGTATTATTTTTGATGTTTTCATTGCAGGAAATCAACAAAAAAAGGGACAAAACAAACAATATTTTTTTTGACATAAAAAGTATTTTAACGATTTAAAATTAATGTTAAAAGTGCAAACAATCTATCTATTTTAAAATAATTTTTGTATTTTCTCACTGTTTGCTCATCAAAAGTATGCATTCACTCATTATCTATTTTTAAATTCAGAGAACTGAACTACATTTGATTAGAAATTAAATGAGAAACAAATTAAAATATATAAAGATGAAATTTTTAAAATATACATTGTCAATTACTCTAATTAGCTTTTTTTTATGGGCTTGTGGTTCATCAAAAATACAAAAAGATGATACAGGAAAAGAAGAACCTGTAGTTATTGCTAATGATAGCTTAGAGTATGAAATTATAATAATAGACCCAGGTTTTAATGCTTTTTTGAGTTCTGTGGCACAACCAAGAAATTTTTACTCTCAGAATTATTTAGAGGCAAGAAATAGAATTTGGGTAATCAACTGGAACCAAAGAGTACTAAACCCTAGTCAATTTGATCCTAATATTTATGAAAATAACATTGATTATCAACAAAATATAGACTATGGCTATGAAGTAAACTATATGCTATTTAACTATTTTTTGTTTGCTCAAAGAAAATATAGGATGAATTTAGGTGGTGGTTTTAGAGCCAATAGAATTAATTAAATTTTCTGGTAGCTTAAAAAACTATAATCATAATTATTTTTTTCGTCTGCCTTAAAATCTTCTCTAGCTACTTCTTGCCAAACATTAGCATCTATTTTAGGGAAAAATGCGTCTGCTTCAAACTCTTTATGCACTACAGTAATGTCTAATTGGTCTGCTAAATCTTTTGCTAAAGTTTCTTTATAGATTTGAGCTCCGCCAATTATAAATATTTTATCATCGTTTTCTACTAAATCTATTGCTTCTTCTATGCTATGAGCAATTAAGCAGCCATCTTTAAAATAATTTTTATTTCTAGTAATAATAATTGTAGTTCTATTTGGTAAAGGTTTTCCTATAGATTCAAAAGTATTTCTACCCATTAATATGTGATGACCAGAAGTTATCTTTTTAAATCTTTTTAAATCTGCAGGTAAATGCCATATTAAATCATTATTCTTTCCTAAAGCATTATTTTTTGATATTGCTGCAATAATTGTAATCATAAAACTTCTAAAATTTCTGACAAAATTAAAGCAATTCTTTAGAGATTTGCTTTTTTTAACAACTTTTAAGTATAAAAACACATTAACGAATACGTTTTCGGACTAAAAACACTGAAAATCAAGCCATAAAGAAAAACCATTATTTTTATCTATACCATAATTTTGTACATTCTTTTTTTTGAAATACCAATAATTTTAATACACAAATTATTAAACTCACAATTCTTTAAAATTCTTTAAAAACATTGCTTGTTATCTAATAATTCTTATATAATTTTACCGAAAATTTGAATTAAATAATTATGGCAATTAAAAAACAATTTTTGAAAAGCAAACCAGTTTGTAAAGTAACATTTACTGTACCAGCTGAAGAAGCTAAAAAAGTAGCAGTTGTTGGAAGTTTTAATGAGTGGAATGAAAAAGCTACTCCATTAAAAAAATTAAAAAACGGCTCTTTTAAAGGTACTGTAGACTTAGAGTCTGGAAATTCTTATGAATTTAGATACTTAGTTGATGGTGCATACGTAAATGAACAAGAAGCAGATAGTTTTGCTTGGAACGATTTTGCAGGAGCAGAAAATAGCGTTTTAAGTTTATAAAAAAAAACGCTATTGAAAAAGAAAAAAGCTTTCAAAAAAAATATTTTTTGAAAGCTTTTTTTTACACTGCAACCACTCCTTTAATATGAGGATGTGGATTGTAATCTGTTAACTCAAAATCATCAAAAGTAAAATTGAAAATACTTTTTATTTCTGGGTTAATTTTCATTTTAGGTAAAGGTCTAATTTCTCTAGACAATTGTAATTCTAACTGCTCTTTGTGGTTGTTATAAATATGGGCATCTCCAAAAGTATGGATAAACTCTCCTGCTTCATAACCACAAACCTGTGCAATCATCATTGTAAATAACGCATAAGAAGCAATATTAAAAGGCACTCCTAAAAAAATATCTGCACTTCTTTGATAAAGTTGACAAGACAACTTCCCATCTGCTACATAAAACTGAAAAAAAGCATGGCAAGGAGGTAAAGCCGCTTTTCCGTTAGCAACATTGTCTGAAAAAGATTTTGATGTGTCTGGTAAAACTGAAGGGTTCCAAGCAGAAACTAGCATTCTTCTTGAATTTGGATTGTTTTTAAGAGATTTGATTACTTCTTCTAATTGATCAATTTCATCGCTATTCCAATTACGCCATTGATGCCCATAAACGGGTCCTAAATCTCCATTTTCATCTGCCCATTCATTCCAAATTCTGACACCATTTTCTTGCAAATATTTTACATTTGTATCTCCTTTTATAAACCAAAGTAATTCGTAAACAATCGATTTTAAGTGTAATTTTTTAGTAGTTACCATAGGAAAACCCTCACTCAAATCAAATCTCATTTGATATCCAAAAACACTTTTAGTTCCTGTACCTGTCCTATCTCCTTTTTCATTTCCGTTTTCTAAAACGTGTTTTACTAAATCGTGATATTGTTTCATAAGCCTATCTTCTGTCTTCCAAAAAGGAAGAAACTTTGTCTATTAATTATTTGTAAATTTAAAGAATGAAATTGATTACTTAAAAACCAATTGCATATTTTATTAATAGGTTATTAACTATTTTAAAAATACAAACCATTTCTTTTAAATTTTAATTTTTGAAATAATATCTTCATTATCATTTTTGGTTAATCTAATTACTCTTACTATTTTCTCTTCGTTTTTTCTCCCTTGATTTTTAAAAATAGTTACCTTCATAAATGTTGGTGTTTCTATCTTTTGCTTATTATCTCCAAAATATTTAATTTTTATATAGTAAAATCCTTTTTTAGCTTTTTTTAATACAAAAGATTCTGGTCCAAAACCTTGTGTCATATCATTAGACATTTCTCCACCTTGTTGTGTTCTATTATGGCTGTAATAGCATTCTTCTAAATTAGGATCAATAATATGTAAATCTATGTCTGTGTCATTATGATTCCAATCTACCACAACTCTAAAATCTAAAGGTTCTACTTTTGATAAAAAGTACTCTTTTGGTATTTTTTCTTTGTCTAAATCATCTTTATATTTATGATATAAAAACTTTATTTCTTTTTCTGCTATTTTTTGTAATCCTTCAAAAACACGTCTATGTTTATTTTTTTTATATATATTTTTATTAATAATGTCTAAAAATAAATCGAAGGCTTTTTGGCATAAACCTCTATTTTGATAAGCTAATGCCAAATCTCTATAAGATTGTGCATCTTCTGGGCGTAATTCTAAAATTTTCTTGTATACAAATAATGCTAAATCGCCTCTGTTTCTTTCTTCCAGTTTATATGCAAAAGCTTTTAAAAGCTCATAATTGTCTGCATCTAATTCTGCAACATTAGATAAAATACGGTTTGCATATTTTTCAGATTTAAATTTTCTATAAAAATAATCTGAAACATCAATATAATAATGAAGTACTTCTTTATAACTATTTCTCTGTTTTAAGTAAAATAAATAAGCAGATTCTTCATCTTTAAAAAAGTCTAATGAATTTAAATATGCAGTTTTTGGAATTCTATTATATAATTTTAAGTTTCCCTTGTATGGAGTAAATGATTTTGTCTTTCTTGGTGTTCTTTGGGTGTAATTATTTCTACTATCAAATGTAGTATCAATTTGACCAGATGTATTTATGTTTATAATTATTGGAATTGTATATTTTACGTCTACTGGTTTTCCACTTTGTTTCCCTGGAAGCATTTGTGGTAATAAGTTTATAACCCTTATAATTTCATTTTTTATGGTTTCATGAGGAGCTCTAACATTTACATCTTCTATAAATCCATTCTTTGAAATTTTAAATAGTACAAGAATTCTTTTTCTTCCTGATAATAAACCAAGTTGGTTGATTATCTCAAAGTTTAAATTATTTTGGATATGTTTTTTTATTTCTGAGTTAAAACATTCTTTTTTTTCTTGATTACTTCCTGTACAATATGGGAAAGTTGGCACTTCTTCAATACTCATAAAACTTACATCTTCAGAAATTTCTTCGACATCTTCCAGTTCAACAATTTCATCTACGCTTATAAATTCAGATTCATCTGTTTCTGTAGATTCAATAATTGTCTCTTCTATTTCTTTTTCATCTTCAATAATTTCTATTTTTTCTGCCACAGGAGAAGTTAAAGAATTAGTATTTGAATTAAAAAAAACTAGATTATTTGATTTACTTTTTAAACGATTATACTCTTCTTGCAATTCTTTTGGTGGATTAATATTGTACTTAATATAATCCTTAACATCTTCCAAAACAATTAAAGAAGTAAACTCAGTTACCAAACCATATAAAGTTGCTAAATCAACAATTTGCTCCTTGTTTTCTTTTTTATTTTCGATGAGTGTTTGTAATTTATTTTTTGCCCAAATTCTACCAATCGATTTATCTGTATTTAAGTTTTTTGCTTTTAAAGTAATAGAAACCTCTTCTGTAATTTTATTTCCAAAACCAAAAAAGAACTTTATCTTTTGTCCTTTTTGATAATTTTTACCAGCAACTGAAAAATTAATTACACTTTTTGAAAATTGAGAAGCATAAACTTCTATATTTTTAGTGGTTGATTCATATCCTAAATATTCAAAAGGAATGGTATTAAAATTTTTTAATGATTCTGAGATACTACTGCTATTTAAGTTAACATAAGTTCCTTTTGTCTTTTTTGCAATTTTAAATAAATTGGAATGATTAGCTGTTGTTTTACTATTGATAATAAAAACAGGTTTTTGTAAATTAAAAAAAGTTTCACTTATTGTGGTAATTCCATCAGAAGAAAGAATAACCACATCAGGTTTTTCTTTTATTTTTTTAAAAAAAGAATATGATGTTGCACCATCATAAACAGTATTTTTTAAAATTGCTTTTAAATTTGACCAATTTCCTTTTTTAATTATAAATTTTTCTTTTTTCAAAATCACATTACTAAATGAAATTAGTTGAATGTTTACATCTCTAAGTTCTTTAAAATAAGTATCCAACAATTCAATTTCCTTATCTAAATCTCTGTTTATCATTGATAAAGACGCATCCCATAATAATATTATATTCTTAGGTTTTTTACGTTTTCTAGTGGTCCGTTTTAAAATTTTATTGAAATAAAAATATCCAGGAGAAACAATTAATTTTTCTTCCTTTAATTGAAAAGGTATTTTTACTTGAATACTCTTGTTAGGTATATAATTTTCCTTTTTAAAACTTGTTTTAAAACTATTTTTCCAGTTCGAAAAAGACATTGTTTCTTCTCCTTCAATTAATAAAGGTTCTTTATTTTGATTAACAATCTCTATGCTTACATTAAATTTATCTACCTCTTGCTTAAAACCTAATGGTAAATGATAATAATGTGCATCATCTTTATAAAATAACTCCTGCTCATAAGCTATTACTACTCTTTTATACCCTTTTGCAGGAATAGGATAAACTCTTACTTTGTAAGTTCCATTTCCTTTTTCTAGTAATGCAGGATCTACTCCTTTCCTAACAATTCCTTCAAAAGCAATTCTACCCAATTCTTTTTCTACAACAACTCCTTCTCTCAATTTCCCATTCATTTCTAAAGCTAGTCTAGAAATTTCTTGATTTTCTTCTAATGGAAACCTTAATTCACCTTCCAAAATTTTAAAAGTTGAATTATAAAATATCATATCATAAGTAGTAGTAGCAATTGTACCAACAACATTTGCTTTAATACTTAAAGAAGAAAGTTTTAATTGATTTTTACCAGCAAATAATTCTGGTATTTTTTGACTATACCCAATAGTAGAAATAATGAATATAAATAGTAGTATTTTTTTCATTTTAAGGTTTTCTTAACAAAACCAAAAAGTATGCCACAAAGATTATTTGAGTACCTTAAATCAAAAGCGATATTTCTTTAACCTATAATCATCCCTGCAATGGTTGCAGACATTAAAGAAGCAATTGTACCTCCTATTAAGGCTTTCATTCCAAATTCTGATAAAACTTTACGTTGGCCAGGTGCTAAAGAACCAATACCACCAATTTGGATACCAATAGACGCAAAATTTGCAAAACCACACAACATGTATGTGGCCATAATAACAGATTTATTAAACGTTAAATGCGTTGCATTGGCTACGTTTTTAAGCTCTGCAAGTTGAATATATCCTACAAATTCACTAGCAGCTAATTTAATTCCTAGCAATTGTCCCATCATAGAAATATCTACAGAAGGCACCCCAATTAACCACATTAAAGGTGCAAAAACCGACCCTAAAATAAACTCTAAAGACAATGCTTTATATGAAGTGTTTGATGCGATAGTTTCGTTTAAAGAAGTAAAGTTCCAACCAAAATAATCAATCCCATCAAAACCTCCAATTCCACCCAAAATACCATTTAACATAGCAATAACTGCTACAAAAACTAATAACATTGCTCCTACATTTACTGCTAAACGTAAACCTTCTGTAGTACCATTTGCAATTGCATCTAATATGTTTGAACCTATTTTTTCTTGAGACACAGTTACATCTGTATTTACCTTTTCTGTTTGTGGATACAAAATTTTAGAAATAACAATAGCACCTGGTGCTGCCATAACTGATGCTGCTAAAAGGTGTTTTGCAAATACTAGTTCTAAAACCTTATCTCCACCTCCTAAGAAACCAATATATGCTGCTAATACTGCACCAGCAACTGTTGCCATTCCTCCAATCATTACCAACAGCATTTCTGACTTATTCATTTTTTCTAAATAAGCTTTTATCAAAAGTGGGGCTTCTGTTTGACCTAAAAAAATATTCCCTGCTACAGATAAACTTTCCATACCAGAAATACCTAAAAATTTAGACAAAACAATAGCCAATAACTTTACAATTTTTTGAATAATACCCAGATAAAAGAACAAAGATGTTAGTGCAGAAAAGAAAATAATTGTTGGTAGCACTTGAAATGCAAATATGTATGGAAACTTAGTTAAATCTACCATGTGCCCGAATAAAAAACCACTTCCAGCTTTTGTATACTCTAAAATTTCTATAAAAACTCCCCCTATAAATTCAAATGCTTTTTCAACAAAAGGTACTTTTAAAACACTTATAGCAATTAGTAACTGTAATGCTAGACCAATTCCAATTTTCTTCCAGTCTATTGCTTTTTTGTTTGCACTAAATAAAAAAGCAATAACAATTAAAGAAAACATCCCTAAAACTCCTCTCCATAAACTTCCAAAAGAAAAACCTTGGCTTGGTAAAATTTCTACTGAGGCATTTATATTCTCTGGGTTTTGAGAAAACAAAGAAATAGATAATAGGCAAAAAATAGCAATAAGTACTTTTTTCATAATGGAAATAATTTTAAGAGCGTTTACTTATTTCGTCTCTAATTTTTGCTGCTAATTCGTAGTTCTCGTTAGCAACTGCATTGTTAAGTTGGTTGTTTAGTTCTTTTAATGACAACCCAGAAAAAGCAGTTTTTTCTTTTGTAGATAATTCTTCTAATTCTAAGTTTATTTCTTCTGGTTCTGAAGTTTCTGTAATAGAAAGTTCTTCTTCTATTTTAAGAAAAATGCCAGCTTTTTCTAAAATATTTTCATAGGTATATATAGGTGCCTTAAAACGTACTGCAATTGCTATAGCATCTGAAGTTCTAGTATCTATAGTTTCTTCTATACCATCTCTTTCGCAAATTAAACTCGAAAAGAAAACTCCATCAACCAATTTATGAATTATCACTTCTTTTATCGTAATTAAAAAACGATCAGAAAATGTTTTAAACAAGTCATGTGTTAATGGTCTTGGAGGCTTAATCTCTGTCTCTAAAGCAATTGCTATAGATTGTGCTTCAAAAGCACCAATAATAATAGGTAATGTTCTTGTACCTTCCATTTCACTTAAAACTAAAGCGTAAGCACCACTTTGAGTTTGACTGTAAGAAATACCTTTTATAGTTAATTGTATTAAACTCATAAATTTATTTACATAAGCTAAAAAGTTGTTTGTAAAATTTTGAAGTTATCTTTTAAAACTTTTTAGAGGGCACAATTTAATAAAAATAAAAAACCTATCGACTCTCATTGATAGGTTTTTGTATTCATTTTTTATTGTAGTGGTTTTTAAGAAGCTTTAAAAACTTTTAATTTTTCAATTAATTTTGGTACAACTTCAAAAGCATCACCAACAATTCCGTAATCTGCAGCCTTAAAAAAAGGTGCTTCTGGATCTGTATTAATAACCACTTTTACTTTTGATGCGTTGATACCAGCTAAATGTTGGATGGCTCCAGAAATACCTATAGCAATATACAAATTAGACGCAACTGGTTTTCCTGTTTGCCCAACGTGTTCTGAGTGTGGACGCCAACCTAAATCAGATACTGGCTTAGAACAAGCAGTTGCAGCACCTAAAACATCTGCCAATTCCTCAACCATCCCCCAGTTTTCTGGTCCTTTTAAACCTCTACCAGCAGAAACTACAATATCTGCATCTGCAATTGTAACTTTACCTGTAACTCTTTCTATTTTTTCTGATGAAACTCCAGCATCTAAAATTGTTGCATTAAAACTTTCTGTTGTTCCAGAAACTGGATTTTCGTGAATTCCAAAAGAGTTTTTTGCCAAACCAATTACTTTATGCTCTGTAGAAATTACAGTGTTTGAAAATGCTTTGTTTGAAAATGCTTTTCTTTTTACTGTAAAAGGGTTTGTAGTTGATGGCACATCTACAACGTTTGTAGCACAACCAGCTTCTAAGTTTACAGCAACCAATGGTGTTAAGTATAAACCATCTATACTAGAATCAATAACCACAACATTTGCATTTTCTGCTTTAGCAACTTCTGTAACTACTGCTGCATATTGTTTTGCATTAAAAGTATTTAAAGAATCGTTAGATACCGAAACTACTTTTTCTGCTCCATAAGTATATAATTCTGAAGAATTGTTTGCGTTTATGGTTAGTGCAACAACATTTGTACCTAATTGTTCTGCAACTTTTTTTCCGTATGAAACTACTTCATAAGCAGTTTTTTTAAATTTTCCTTCTGATGAATCAGCAAAAACTAAAACAGACATATTATATAAGTTTTTAGTTGTTAGTAGATGGTTCTTAATATCATCATACTAACAAAATTATTTTATTTTTTTTTATATATTCTGAAACAAGTTCAGAATGATTTAGCTTTGCTAAATCACTTTTGCTTCATTATGCAATAAGCTAATTAGCTCATCTACATTATCTGCATCTACTAATTTTACAGCTCCTTTTGGTGCTGGTTTTTCAAATGATTTAATGTTTGTTGATGCTTCTCCACCAACAGCATCTAAAACTTGTAAAGGTTTTTTACGAGCCATCATAATTCCACGCATATTAGGTATACGTAAATCTTTTTCTTCTACAATTCCTTTTTGTCCACCAACAACTAAAGGTAGACTTGAAGATAGCATTTCATTACCACCATCAATTTCTCTTGTTGCAGAAACACTTGTCCCATCAACTTCTAAACCAACACAACCATTTATAAAATTAAAATCAGTTAATGTTGCCAACATTCCAGGAACCATTTGTCCATTATAATCTGCAGATTCTTTACCAGCTAAAACCAAATCATATCCTCCATTTTTAACTACTGCTGCCAATTCTTTTGCTACCTGAAAACCATCTGTAGGGTTTGCATTTACACGAACTGCATCATCTGCACCAATGGCTAAAGCTTTTCTTAAAGTAGGTTCTGTTTCTGCACCACCAACATTTACAACTGTTACAGAAGCCCCTTGCTTTTCTTTAAACCACATGGCTCTTGTTAAGCAAAATTCATCATAAGGATTAATTACAAACTGAACTCCACTTGTATCAAACTTTGTATCGTTTTCTGTAAAATTAATTTTTGAAGTGGTATCAGGAACGTGACTAATACATACCAATATTTTCATAAATTTTATTTTTATACTTTATTATCTGAGGACGAAATTACGTCTTTTTTTTAAAAAATACTATGCATGCATAATAAATTTTAAATAATTTAACATTTTACGAAATCGATTAAGTGTTTCATCTAAAAAAATAAGGTAGTTTATAGGTATGTTTAAAGAAAATGATAATTATTTCCTTATTTTTGCTTTTCAAAAAATTAACAACAATTAATTATAGATGAAAACAGTTCAATTTAGAGAAGCAATTTGTGAAGCTATGAGTGAAGAAATGCGCAGAGATGAAAGCATTTACTTAATGGGTGAAGAAGTTGCAGAATATAATGGTGCTTACAAAGCATCTAAAGGTATGTTAGATGAATTTGGTGAGAAAAGAGTTATTGACACTCCTATTGCTGAATTGGGTTTTGCTGGTGTTGCAGTAGGTTCTGCAATGAATGGAAATAGACCAATTGTTGAGTATATGACCTTTAACTTCTCTTTAGTTGGAATTGATCAAATTATAAATAATGCTGCAAAAATCAGACAAATGTCTGGTGGTCAATTTAATTGCCCTATTGTATTTAGAGGGCCAACAGCCTCTGCAGGTCAATTAGGTGCAACCCACTCACAAGCTTTCGAAAACTGGTTTGCAAACACTCCTGGTTTAAAAGTTATTGTACCATCTAATCCTTATGACGCAAAAGGCTTATTAAAAGCAGCCATTAGAGATGATGATCCCGTAATTTTTATGGAGTCTGAGCAAATGTATGGTGACAAAATGGAAATTCCTGAAGGAGAATACATCATACCAATTGGAGTTGCAGACATTAAAAGAGAAGGAACAGATGTAACAATCGTTTCTTTTGGTAAAATTATAAAAGAAGCTTACAAAGCTGCTGATGAATTGGCAAAAGAAAATATTTCTGTAGAAATTATTGATTTAAGAACTGTACGTCCAATGGATCATGCAGCTATTATAGAGTCTGTAAAAAAGACCAATAGATTAGTCGTTTTAGAAGAAGCTTGGCCATTTGCAAGTGTTGCTTCAGAAATTACATACAGAATTCAAGATGAAGCTTTTGATTATTTAGATGCTCCAATTAAAAGAATAACTACTGCAGATACTCCTGCACCTTATTCTCCTGTATTGTTAGAGAAATGGATACCTAACCATAAAGATGTTATTAAAGCTGTTAAAGAAGTACTCTATATATAATACTTTTTTAAAATAAACTTTTAAAAATCCTTTTCTAAATATGAAAAGGATTTTTTTTAGTTAGAAAATACTCGAAAACAATTGCGTAATTTTTTATAAAAAACAATTCATAAACTTTATTAAAAACCTATTTTTGCAGCCTAATTTAAAGAGAGAAATGAGTAAAAAAGAAAAATTAACATTTGACGTTTTAATAGAGATTCCTAAAGGGAGTAGAAATAAGTATGAGTACGATTTTACATTAAATAAAATTCGTTTTGACAGAACTCTATTTTCTTCAATGATGTACCCTGGAGATTATGGTTTTATACCAGAAACTTTAGCTTTAGACAAAGACCCTTTAGATGTTTTAGTTTTATCTATAGAACCTACTTACCCAATGGTTGTTATGGAAGTAAGACCAATTGGTGTGTTTCACATGACTGATGAAAAGGGACCAGATGAAAAAATTATATGTGTACCTGTTACAGATCCAGTTTGGAGTAAAAGAAGTGATATTTCCGATTTAAATCCTCATAGACTAAAAGAAATCGAACATTTTTTTCAAGTATATAAAGATTTAGAAAAGAAAAAAGTAGATGTAGGTGGTTGGGGTAATGCAGAAGAAGCTATAAAAATTTACCACGAATGTGTAACACGTTATAATAATAGTGAGCATAAAAAGAAAAGAACATTTACAATATAATTAGTATTGTTACTATAAAAAACATCTTATTTCTAAGATGTTTTTTTTTGGCTTAAAAAGATATATAGTTCCTATTATCAAACATAATTATATCAACATAAATTACCATACTAAAAAACAATAGAACTATTAGATAAAACTGACTTTAGTCATAGTATTAAAAATATAATAATATAAGAGACTTTGAATATAGAATCTTTAATTTATGTATGCTTTTTTTATCACTTTAATTTTACTACTTTTAGCACCGTTTAAAATAATTAATTTAAAATTAACTAACTAAATATGGAATTAATAGTAAAATTTTTACCTCTTTTTGGAGTAGTCGCTTTAATCTTTGTTTTTCTTAAAAGCGGATGGGTTTCAAAACAAGCTGTAGGTAATGAAAAAATGTCTAGAATTGCTAAAAACATTGCAGATGGTGCAATGGCATTTTTAAAAGCTGAATATAAAGTGTTAGCAATTTTTGTAATTGCTGTTGCAATTTTATTATTCTTTAAAGGATCTAATGAAGTAGGTTCTAATGGAATGGTAGCTGCATCTTTTATAATTGGTGCAATCTGTTCTGCTTTAGCAGGCTTTATTGGTATGAAAGTAGCAACCAAAGCTAATGTTAGAACAACAGAAGCAGCTAGAACCTCTTTAGGTAGAGCTTTAGAAGTAGCTTTTGCAGGTGGTGCTGTAATGGGGCTAGGTGTTGTTGGTTTAGGTATTTTAGGTTTAAGTGGTTTATTTGTTTTATATCAAAACATTTGGCCAGGAGCAGAAAATTTATCTATGGTACTTAATGTTCTTTCAGGTTTTTCTTTAGGAGCTTCATCTATTGCATTGTTTGCAAGAGTTGGTGGTGGTATTTATACAAAAGCTGCAGATGTTGGTGCAGATTTGGTAGGTAAAGTAGAAGCAGGTATTCCAGAAGATCATCCTTTAAACCCTGCAACAATTGCAGATAACGTGGGTGATAATGTTGGTGATGTTGCTGGTATGGGAGCAGATTTATTTGAATCTTATGTAGGTTCTATTATTGGTACAATGGTTTTAGGAGCATTTATCTTAACACCAAATTTTGATGGTTTAGGAGCAGTATATTTACCTTTAGTTCTTGGAGCTGTAGGTATTGTAATGTCTATCTTAGGAAGCTTTTTTGTTAAAGTAAAAGATGGTGGAAACCCACAAACAGCATTAAATATTGGTGAGTTTGGTTCTGCAGGTTTAATGGTAGTTGCTTCTTACTTTATTATTAATGCTTTAATCCCAGAATCTGTAGAAGGTTTACCTTATGGAGCTATGGGTGTATTTTGGGCAACAATTGCTGGTTTAGTTGCTGGTTTAGGTGTTGGTAAAATAACAGAATATTATACTGCTACTGGTAAAAAACCTGTAATGTCTATAGTAAAACAATCAGAAACTGGTTCTGCAACAAATATTATTGCTGGTTTAGGTGTTGGTATGATGTCTACAGCAATTCCAATTTTATTAATTGCTGCTGCTATTATTATTTCGCATCATTATGCAGGTTTATATGGTATTGCTATTGCTGCTGTTGGAATGTTGGCAAATACAGGAATCCAGTTAGCTGTAGATGCTTATGGACCAATTTGTGACAATGCTGGTGGTATTGCAGAAATGGCAGAATTACCAAGTGAAGTTAGAGAACGTACAGACAAATTAGATGCTGTAGGTAACACTACTGCAGCTGTTGGTAAAGGTTTTGCAATTGCATCTGCTGCATTAACAGCTTTAGCTTTATTTGCTGCTTTTATGAAAACTGCTGGTGTAATTGCTATTGATGTTTCTCAGCCTAAAATTATGGCTGGTTTATTACTTGGTGGTATGTTGCCATTTGTATTTTCTGCATTATCTATGAATGCTGTAGGTAAAGCTGCAATGGCTATGATAGAAGAAGTTCGTCGTCAATTTAGAGATATCCCTCAATTAAAAGCGGCTTTAGAAGTAATGAGAGCTGTAGATTCTGACATGACAAAAGCAACCAAAGAGCAAAGAGCTATTTTTGATGCTGCTGATGGTATTGCAGAATATGATAAATGTGTAGATATTTCTACAAAAGCATCTATTAGAGAAATGGTATTACCAGGTTTATTGGCTATTGCTGTTCCTGTTGCTGTTGGTTTTTTAGGTGGAGCAGAAATGTTAGGAGGGCTTCTTGCAGGTGTTACAACTTGTGGTGTTTTAATGGCAATTTTCCAATCTAATGCAGGTGGTGCTTGGGATAACGCAAAGAAAACAATTGAAGAAGAAGGAAGAAAAGGTACTGAAGCTCATAAAGCAGCAGTTGTAGGTGATACAGTTGGAGATCCTTTTAAAGATACTTCTGGACCTTCTTTAAACATTTTATTAAAATTAATGTCTGTAGTTGCTCTTGTAATTGCACCAAGTATTGCTATGAATAGTGCTGATGTTTCTGACTACAACACTAAAAAAGAAGTTAAAGTTGAAATTAAACAAACTTCTGGAGAATTAGCAATGGCAACTATTACAACTACTAAAACTATTAATGGTGAAGTTGTAACTGATATCCAGAAGATTGAAGGAACTGTTGCAGAAATAGAGCAAAAAGCTAAAGAAGCTGGAAAAATTATTTCTGTAAAAGCTGGTAAAAATAATGAGACAATAACGGAAAATGTTGAAGTTATTTTAGAAAAAAAGGAGTAATTTTTATATATAATTACTACATCAAAAAACCACACTTTGTGTGGTTTTTTTTGTCTAATGTGTAACTAAAAAAACATATATGGGAATATTTTCAAAAGACTCTTTACAGATTATCACCTTTCAAAGTTATAGCACCAACAATTGTTTTTATGTTAGAGGCAGGGCTTTAGAAGATGAAAAGATAAATTTAGAACGCAAAAACTTTTTTAGTCTCTTAATAAACTCTTGGAAACGTTTTGAAAGTGATGAAATAAGAAACACAGAACTTACAGTAACACTACCAAATAATTACAAAATAAAAACAATTACAGATAATGATGGGTATTTTGTTATTGATGAAAAAATAGATAATTTAAAAGAATTAACAAACGAAGAAGGTTGGTTGCAATACGAAATTGCATATAGCAATGCACACGTAAATAGGACTATAAATAATGGAAATAGATTTCCTGGAGAAGTTTTAATCCCTTCTGAAGATGTTGAGTATGGAGTTGTAAGTGATATTGATGATACTATTTTACATACTGGTGTAGTTTCTAAATTAAAATGGCGAGTTTTGATAAATACTTTTTTTAAATCACCCATAAAAAGAAAAGCTTTAGTAGGGGCTTCAGAATTTTATAGCCTATTGCATTTGGGTATTTCTGGTAAAAATGCAAACCCTATATTTTATGTAAGCCATAGTCCATGGAATTTATATAGATATTTAGAACTATTTTTAAAAAAGAATAATTTTCCTAAAGGTGCTATTTTGCTTAGAAGTGTAAACAATATACTACACAAGAAAAAAGGTGAAAAAGTACAAAAACATAAAGAAATTCTAAATATTTTAAAAACCTATCCAACCATGCAATTTATTTTAATTGGTGATGCTGGTGAATATGATACAGATATTTACATGAATATTACAGAAAATAATCCAAATCGTATAAAAGCAATTTATATTAGAGATGTAAATCATCAAAAAAAATCAAATCGGATTTTAAACTTGATGAAAAATTATAAAACCACACCTGTTTTAATGGTAAAAACCAGTAAAGAAGCTATAAAACATGCCAAAGAAAATGGATTTATAAAAAAATAGTTCTTAGGTTTTTAACCAAAGAACTATTTAGATTTTTCTTTTTAATAACTTTTTTAGTTATATTTTAATTATTTGCAAATTATATTTTTTTTGCTCCACCTTTTATTAAAGAAAGTACAAATAATACTAAAAATACAAAGAAGATTATTTTAGCGATTCCTGCAGCAGCTCCAGCAATTCCTCCGAATCCTAAAACAGCAGCTATTAATGCGATTATAACAAATGTAATTGTCCAACGTAACATAATTTAAAATTTTTAAGGTTAGTGTTGAAATAGTCTTTCTATCTCATAACACTTCAAAGGTAAAAGTATTTAAAGAGTTAACTTAACGCAGACAAAACTGTTATTAACTCAAATAAAAAAGGCTGCCTTAAAAAGACAGCCTCAAATCAACCAACCTAAAAATCTTTAGCAAATATTTTCTAAAGATTTTATTTTTATAACATGTTTCAATTACTTAAATTAAATTACTTCTAATTTTATTTAAATATTTTTTTTACAAGAAGTAGTAAACCGTATTTAGATGCAAATTTTGCAATACTAGCTACTAAACTTAATGGTTTTAACCCTTCTTCAAAATTATTTTTCACAACTTTTAATTCTTCTAAAGCTATTTTTCTTTCAAGATTTAACATTTTTAAATCTTGTTCTATTTGACTAAAGTTTTCATATTTTCTCATCTTAAAAGGGTTTAGAATTTGTGAAAAATTTTTCTGAAAAACTTTTTATAATTTTAGTATCAATATTTTTTCTTATCAAAAACATTATCAATCCAAAAAAGACAAATACAAGTCCTATCAAAAGAAAACCTAATGGCAAACTTTGTAAATATTCTCCTAATAGAATTGCAGAAGAAATTGATAAAAACACAACTCCTAAACTTATCAAACCTCCAACAACTATCAATTTAACAATTGTACTCGTAGACTGTGTTAATAAATGGAAAGCTTTTAGCTTGTAATAATCGTAAGATGTCTTAGCTATTTTCTTACCAACATCTGCAGCGTTTTCAGAAGAATTATTTATGTTATCTATAATGCTCATAAATTATGCAGTTACAGAACCCGCTTTTGAAGATCCACTGTGTTTTTTCTGAAATTCTTTGTTTTTTGCTTTCAACTCGTTTAATTTTTTTTCTAAAGAAGTTATAACATCCTCTGCTTTATAACTAACATTTGTCATTACATTTTCTAACTGAGCATCAAAACTTTCTTTTTTAGAACTTACTGTAGAAGCTATTTTTTCTTTGATTTCTGTTGCGCTTTCGGCAACTTTATCTCTTGCTCCTAATGCTTCTGTTCTAAGTTTTTTTCTTGTATTTTCTCCTTTATCTGGAGCAAATAATATTCCTAATGCAGCTCCTACTGCTGTTCCTAATAATACTGATGATAAATTACTCATTTTATTTATTTTTTATAATTAGACTTAATTTTAATGGTATTTTAAACAAATACACCTCAAAGATAAAGGTATTACAGAGTTTACCTTACCTCAAATAACTTTAAAGTTGACTCTTTTAAGAAAAAACAGAAAAACGAAGTGAGTTATTGGTTGTTTTTTGTGATAATATGGCCATTGCACTTTCTTTGAGTTGCAAAATTCTTGGATAACCACCAGTAACTTGACAATCTCTCATTAAAATAATCATTTTTCCTGATGGTGTTAATTGCAATGTACCAGGTAAAACTGCTGATGTTAGTATTGATGGAAGGTCATTTTCTAAAACTTCATTCAATCGATAACCCATCCTATTATTATCTTTTGAAATTGTAAATAATTGATTAAAAATTTGTTCTTTTTGATAAACGTTTAACAAATCAAATTCAGGTCCTTTAGTACATTCTAAAACATTTGACGTAAAATGGTTTTTATCTAATTTGATTGATGTATTCGAAATTTCTAACCCTTTAAAAGATTGTTTTACAGGTAAAATATCATCTTTATTAATTCGAAAATCTTTAGTAATGTTTAGATATTGACTTCTACTTCCTACTATTTTTGGGGTTTGAAAACCGCCTTTAACAGCCATATAAGATCTTACTCCAAAATTAACTTTCCCAAAAGACAAAACGTCATTTTTAAAAACTTGAATTCTAGTATTTTGTTTTGCGATTTTATTATTAATGCGAATAGTAAAATCTGCACCAGAAATCGCTATAAATGTATCATTTAAAAACTCCAGTTCTGTTCCACCAAAAGTAATTTCTAAAACTGCATCCTCTAAAGAATTCCCTAAAATACTATTCGCAATATTTACAGAATATGAGTCCATAACACCAGAAATAGGAATACCAATTTCTGCGTAACCTGCTCTACCTCTATCTTGAATTGTTGTATAAAAACCAGCTTTTAAAACTTTAATCATTTAATAGAGTTTTAGAAAGTTGATATTTATTTAGGGCAATTTCTTTTTTTAATTGATAATACACATCCAAAGAAATTGACTCAAACTGTATTTTATCTCCAGATTTTGCAAAACAAGGATTTTTATGAGCTACATTAAAAAAACTAATTGGAGTTTTACCAATAATATTCCAGCCTCCAGGAGAATTTACTGGATAAATTCCTGTTTGTTTGCCACCAATTGCAACAGATCCTTTTTCTACTTGCAATCTCGGGTTTGGTTTTCTATTAAAATATAATTGTTCATTCAATCCGCCTAAATATAGAAAACCTGGCAAAAACCCTATAAAGAAAACTGTATATATACTTTTTGTATGTAATTGAATAATTTTTTCAATTTTTAACCCTGATTTTATTGAAATTTCTTCTAAATCAGTCCCAAAATCCAAATCATAACAAACAGGTATTTTCCATATATAATTACTTTGTTTTTTTATTTCTATATCTGATTGATAAATATTTTTTAAAATTAAAACTTGATCAGAAAAGCTTTGATAATGGTTTTCCAATTTTATGGTTAACGAATTGTAACCAACAATAATGTCAGAAAAATGTGCTTTATAATTTTGCTTAATTTTAGTTTTAAAACGTAAAATATCAGCTAGTATTTCTTCACTAATTACAGATTGCCATTCAATTAAAACAGCTTTATCTCCAAAAGGTTTATATGTAATTTTATCAGCCAATATAAATCCCTTTTTTAGCAAATTTTTGAGAAATATATTTTACGATTTCTAATGAGTTTTCATTATCACCATGAATACAAAAAGTATCTGCTTTTATTTCTTTTTCATGGTTAGAAATTGTTTTTACTTTTTTTTCGGAAACCATTTTTAAAATATGATTAAAAACTTCTTTAGGGTTAGAAATTATAGCATTTTCTTTTGTTCTTGAAACCAATGTCAAATTATCATTATAATTCCTATCTGCAAAAGCTTCATATTTAATGCTAACATTATTTTTAATGGCTATTTTTTCTATTACAGAATTAAATGGCACATATAAAAACACATTATTTGTGTATTTTAAAATCGATTCAATAAAATTTGTAGCAGCAATTTCATCTACTGCAATTAAATTGTACAAAGCTCCATGAGGCTTTATGTGATGTAACTTTTGATTGAATTTTGCCAACCTTTCTAAAAATAAATCCAACTGATTTTGGATACTTTTTTGGAGCTCTTGTTTAGAAATTTGCAGCACTTTTCTTCCAAAATTTTTTGTATCAGGAAAAGACGGATGTGCCCCAATCAAAACATTATTTTTAATGGCTAACTGTATGGTTTTATCTATTGAGCTTGCATCACCAAAATGGCCTCCACAAGCAATATTGCAAGAAGAAATATATGGCATTAGTAGATGCTCATTTCTCATTCCTTCACCCACATCACAATTAATATCAACCTTCATTTTATATAAAATTAAATACTTTTAAAATTCCTTTGGCTCCTAAAAATATTGTGATTGCTAAAATGAAAAATCCTAAAAAATTTTGAGTTTTATTATTGATAAATTTCCCTAAAATAGATTTTTTATTCATAATCCATAATAAAATTCCTGCAATTACTGGTAATAACATTCCATTTGCAACTTGCGCAAATTTTATAATTTCGATAGGTTTTATTCCTATAGATGAAAATAAAACACCTAAAAATAAAATAACCATCCAAACAAACCTGAATTTTTTAGATTTTAAACCAACCTTCCAGCCTAAACATCCTTTTGCGACATAAGCTGCAGCTAAAGGTGCTGTTATTGCAGAAGTTATTCCTGCTGCAAATAATCCCAGTCCTAAAAAATATTTTGCAAATTCGCCATACAAAGGTGCTAACCCTTTTGCCAAATCTGCTGCATTGGTAATATTAGTAGTTTGAATTGCTGCTGCAGAAACAATAATTGCCATAGAAACTAAGCCACCTAAAATAATAGAAATTACAGTATCTTTTCTTGCAGCAGATAAGTTTTCTTTTTTATGCCAACGTTCTTTAACTAAAGAAGCATGTAAAAATAAGTTATAAGGCACCACTGTTGTGCCTATTAGACCAATAATTGTTAGCAAACTTTTTTCTGGAAACTTCGGAATAAAAAGTCCGTCTAAAATTTTTAAAATAGCTGGTTTTGTTACAATTGCAGTTATTAAAAATGAAATACTCATTATTAAAACAAGCGTAATTAAGGCTTTTTCTAAAAACTTATAATTACCAATATAGAGCAATATAAAAGCGATAAAACCAATTAATAAACTCATTAAATTAATAGAAACTGAACCAATATTTATAATAGATTTTCCTAAAATAGTTTCTAAACCTAAAATTCCGCCACTAATATTTCCAGCTTCATAAGAAGCATTTCCGACTACAACTGCTGCTAAAATTAAAAAGGTAATAAATTGTTTAAAAAATGGATGCTTAATTTCTTCTCTAATAACTTCAGACAATCCTTTTTGAGAAATAATGCCCAATCTTGCTGCCATTTCTTGTAAAACTATGGTTGCAATCACAGAAAGCAACATTGCCCAAAGTAAATTAAATCCAAAATTTACTCCAGCCAAAGTACACAAAGTTACTGTACCTGGACCAATAAATGCAGCTGCAACCAATGTACCTGGACCAATATTTTGAAACCATTTTTTAATCATAAAAGATGAATTTTAAAATTCTTGACTAAAGATACTTTTTTAAACTAAAAAACACCTCAAAAAGAGGTGTTTTCCTTTAAAAACAAAAAACTACTAAAATGCATAACGTTGTGGACCTCCTCTTCGGATTTCCTCGCTAGCAAACTCTTCGTATTTTTTAAAATTCTTTCTAAAAGCATTAGATAGTTTAAATGCTTCATTATAATAAGCTTCATCATTATTCCAAGTAGCTCTTGGGCTTAAAAGTTCTGTTGGAACTCCAGGACAAGTTCTTGGTTGGGCTACTCCAAATACAGAATGGATATGATAATCTTCGTACGTATAATCGCCCAATTTACCTTCTAAAACAGCAGTAATCATTGCTCTTGTATATTTTAAAGGCATTCTTTTTCCAACTCCATATTTACCTCCAGACCAACCTGTATTAACCAACCAAACATTTACGCCAGCTTCTGTCATTTTTTCACTTAACATTTCTGCGTATCTAGTAGGGTGTAAAGGCATAAAAGGCGCACCAAAACAAGCTGAAAAACTTGGCATTGGCTCTGTAACACCTGCTTCTGTTCCTGCAACTTTTGCTGTATAACCAGATATAAAATGATATGCTGCTTGGCTTGGTGTTAATTTAGAAATAGGAGGCAAAACTCCAAAAGCATCAGCAGTTAAAAAGAAAATATTTTTTGGATTTTTACCTATAGATGGTTTTTTAATGTTATCTATATGATAAATAGGGTAGCTAACTCTTGTATTTTGTGTAATTGAAGTGTTTGCAAAATCTATTACACCTTCTTTATCCATCACCACATTTTCAAGAATTGCTCCTTTTTTAATAGCTCCAAAAATTTCTGGTTCTTGTTCTTTTGATAAATTAATTACTTTCGCATAACAACCCCCTTCAAAATTAAAAACGGTATTCTCTGAGGTCCAACCATGTTCATCATCACCAATTAAACTTCTTTCTGGGTCTGTAGATAAGGTTGTTTTTCCTGTTCCAGACAACCCAAAGAAAATTGCAGTATCTCCATCTTTACCAACGTTTGCAGAACAATGCATTGGTAAAGTATTTTTATACACTGGTAAAATAAAATTTAAAGCAGAAAAAATTCCTTTTTTAATCTCACCTGTATAACCAGTTCCACCAATCAAAGCAATCTTTTTGCTAAAGTTTAATATGGCAAAATTATGTTGACGTGTTCCATCTAATTCTGGATTTGCCATAAAACCTGGAGCGTTAATTACTGTCCATTCTGGAGAAAAAGTTTCCAATTCTTTTGCTGTAGGACGTAAAAACATGTTGTAAGCAAACATATTACTCCATGGATACTCATTAACAACTCTAATATTTAATTTATAATTCTCATCTGCACAAGCATAACTATCTCTAACAAAAATTTCTTTTTCAGAAAGATAATGAACTACTTTATCATACAACAAGTCAAATTTTTCAGACTCAAAAGGGATGTTAATGTCACTCCACCAAACCTCATCTTTGGTTACTTCATCTTTTACAATAAAACGATCTTTTGGAGAACGTCCTGTAAACTGACCAGTATTAACTGCTATTGCACCTAAAGATGATTCTTTTCCTTGTTCTTTTTTTAAAGTTTCGCTGTGTAGTTCGTCTGAAGTTAACTGATAACGAACTGTTGCATTTTTGATTCCTAGACTATTTAACGAAATCGATTTCGTATTTGTATCTACCATATCAATATTTTTGATGTTTTTAGTTGGGACAAAATTAAACAATATTTTAAAACGTACTTAAAGTTGATTAAGAATTATTATTTATTCAACTTTTTTTTAATTTCTTTACGAATACTGTAATCATTATAAACCAACCTAAAATTAAGATCAATCCTCCTAAAGGGGTGATAAACCAAATAGATTTTGCGGTTATAGAGGTTAAATGAATTGCATAGATAGAGCCTGAAAAAAATAGAATGCCTAAGAAAAAAAGATTGCTAATTATATTTTTTTGAGAAGAAGAAAACCCTTGATAAGTATTTACAAAAAGCAAAACAATTACATGATACATTTGATAGCGAACTCCTGTTTCGAAACTCAATAATTCTTGTGGAGTTAAAATTTCTTTTAAAGCATGCGCTCCAAAAGCTCCTAAAACAATAGCTAACAGTCCTAAAAAACAAACAATTACTAAATTTTTAAACATTTTTAATGGTTTTTGTTAAATTTTAAACAAAAATAGTATATTCGTATGATTGCAAAAATACATTAATATCAATGAAAAACATTCTAATTATTGGTGCTGGAAAATCAAGTTCATACTTGATTAAATATTTGTTAGAAAAATCAAATAAAGAAAATCTTTATTTAATGGTTGGAGATATATCAACAGAAAATGCAGACCAACTTATCAAAAATCATAAAAATGCAGAAAGTGTTGTTTTAGATGTTTTTAATACAGATGAACGTCAAAAATTTATCAAAAAATCTGATATTGTTATCTCTATGTTACCAGCAAGATTTCATTTTGAGGTTGCAAAAGACTGTATTGCTTTTAAAAAACACATGGTAACAGCTTCTTATGTTTCTAAAGAGATGAAAACTTTGGACGAAGCTGCAAAAAACAATGGCTTAATTTTAATGAATGAAATTGGGGTTGATCCTGGAATCGATCACATGAGTGCTATGCAAGTAATAGATAGAATCCGAGAAAATAATGCAGAAATATTATTATTTGAGTCCTTTACTGGTGGATTAATAGCGCCTGAAAGTGACAATAATTTATGGAATTATAAATTTACCTGGAATCCTAGAAACGTAGTTTTAGCTGGTCAAGGTGGAGCTGCAATGTTTATTCAAGAAGGCACTTATAAGTACATACCCTATCATAAATTATTTAGAAGAACAGAGTTTTTAAAGATTAACGGAAGTGGCAAATTTGAAGCTTATGCAAATAGAGATTCTTTAAAATACAGAAGTGTTTACGGTTTGGATAATATCCCTACAATGTACAGAGGTACTATTAGAAAAGTAGGTTTTTCTAGAGCTTGGAATATTTTTGTACAACTTGGTATGACTGATGATTCTTACACTATAGAAAATTCAGAAAATATGAGTTATCGTGATTTTGTAAATCTATTTTTAGCTTACTCTCCATCAGATTCTGTAGAATTAAAATTACGTTCTTACTTAAAAATAGATCAAGATGATGTAATGTGGGAAAAATTAATAGAATTAGATATTTTTAATAGCAAAAAGAAAATTGGTATTAAAAACGCAACTCCTGCTCAAGCACTTCAAAAAATATTGTCAGATTCTTGGACTTTGCAAAAAGATGATAAAGATATGATTGTAATGCAACACCTTTTTGGTTATAAAATTGATGGAGAAAAACGACAGATTGAAAGCAGTTTAGTAGTTATTGGTGAAAATCAAACATATACAGCAATGGCAAAAACAGTTGGTTTACCTGTTGGTATTGCTGCTTTAAAAATCTTAAAAGGAGAAATAAAAACACCTGGGGTTCAAATACCTATTTCCAAAGAAGTTTATGAACCCATTTTAAAAGAATTAGAAGAGTATGGAATAAAATTTGTTGAAAGAAAAGTACCTTATTTAGGATACAACCCAAATCATGTTACTGGGTAGTTACCTCTTTTTAATTTTACATTTTTAAATAAAAATCTTTAACCAAATTTATGTAATCTGCTGTGTATTGATGACGCTCTGTTTCTATAATTAAGTGCTCTCCTTCTAATTTTGTTTTACTAAAAGAAAACTCTAATAAACTTCTTTTAATTTCTGATGTTGGATTTCCTTGAACTCGACAAACTCTATTTAAAAACAAACCGTTCTTTTTTGCTAAATAAATAAAACTTTCTTCTTCTTTAAAAGGTATAATGGTTGCAAAAGTCCCGTTTTTAGATAAGATTTTAAAAACACCTTCTATCAATTCTTTAAAAGATAAAGAGGATGTAAAACGTGCTTTATTTCTGCTTTCATTTTTGGTTTCAAAATCATCATTATAAAATGGTGGGTTTGTAATAATTAAATCGTAGGTTTCCTCCTCTTCAGCAATTTGTTGAGCAAATTCTTGAAAAGATGCATTGTAACAATACAGTCTGTCTCCCCAATCAGATTGCTCAAAATTCTCTACAGATTGCTCATACGCATTTTCATCAATCTCTACAGCATCTATAGTCATAGCATCCGAACGTTGAGCAAGCATTAGAGAGATTACTCCTGTTCCAGATCCAATATCTAAAATGGTGTCTGGATAATTATCAACACTACACCAAGCTCCCAACAAAACACCATCTGTACCCACCTTCATAGCCGTTTTATTTTGATGAACTGTAAATTCTTTAAATTGAAATGGTTTATTCATCTTACAAAAATACTCTTAAAAATCATGTTAATTTATTTGATGTATGGTTTTTGTATTGGTATAATTCTAAGTTTTAAAAAATTTGTAGTGTATTTTTGAAAAAAATATTAATAATGACTAAAAGTTACGTTTTAACTATTCTTTCTTTATCTTTTGTATTGATGAGTTTTTCTCAGCAAATGCCAATAGATTTTTCTAACACCAACCATACCTTTTCAACTTTTGGAAATAGCAGCTTTTCTACAAGAAATAATCCTAAAGACAGTAATGATAAAGTTGGTGAGTTTCATAATGATGGGGCTGCTGCCTTTCAAGGTTTTTATATTGATTTAAATCGTTCTATAAACTTAGACAATCAAAAAGAGATTACATTATCATTTTATTCTTTTGATCCTAATTCACATAATATTATTCTAAAATTAGAAAGTGGTACCAATGCTGATGTTGAAGTAAAACAAACTTTTGCTGTACCTTCTCCTTCCGATTGGAAAACAATTACTTTCGATTTCTCTAATGCAAAATTAAGTTCTAATGGAACTACTATAAACGCAACTGGTACTTATAATAGATTAACCATCTTTATTGATGGTGGTTTAACAACTGCTGGTACTTATTTAATTGATGATATTACAGATGGAAGTACACCAACAGACCCAAATGTTTTAGATGTAGTTTATAATGATTTAGTCTGGGCAGATGAATTTGATGCAAATGGTGCTGTAGACAATACGAAATGGTTTCATCAAACTTTTGGACCAAATGGAGGTGGATGGTTTAATGGAGAATTACAACACTACACAAATAGCCAAACAAATTCTTTTGTAGATGGAGGAAATTTAAACATAGTTGCAAAAAAGGAAACTAAAGTTTTAAATGGTGTTTCTAGAAATTATACCTCTGCAAGATTAAACTCTAAATATGCTTTTACTTATGGTAGAGTAGATGTTAGAGCAAAACTGCCTGCAGGAGATGGTACTTGGCCAGCAATTTGGACTCTTGGTAAAAACATTAGTGAAACTGGTGCTTATTGGCAAACCCAAGGTTTTGGGACAACCCCTTGGCCTGCTTGTGGAGAAATTGACATTATGGAACATGGGTTACATGCAACTAATGAGGTTTCAAGTGCATTACATACGCCATCAAGTTCTGGAAATACCATGAATACTGCAAAAAAAATGTTAGCAGATGTTGCTAACAATTTTCATATTTATTCTATGAATTGGTCTCCAAATAAAATTACTTTTTTAATAGACAATGTTGTGTATTATACATACAATCCTGCAGTAAAAAATGATGCTACTTGGCCTTTTGATAAGGAGCAATTTTTATTACTAAATGTAGCTATTGGTGGTTATTCTGGCACACCAGCAGCTAATTTTACACAAAGTAGCATGGTTATAGATTATGTGAGAGTGTATCAAAATAAAAATTTAAGTACAGCGTCTTTTTTTGAAGATAAGTTTGTTACGTATCCTAACCCAGCTTCTGGGTTTATAAAAATTCGTTCTAATGAGAAAATAGATAAGATTGAAATGTATAATGCTCTAGGTCAACTTTCACTTTCTAAAAACAATAATTTAAAAGAGAAAATTAGTACAAGAAATTTGAATGCTGGTTTGTACTTTTTAAAAATTTATTCTGGAGCCAAAATAGCTACAAAGAAAATAATATTAGAATAAAAAAATTAGATACACCGTTTTAAATAAACAATTTATGAACCTAAAAAAAAGCATCATTTGAAATTGAATGATGCTTTTCTATTTTGATATTTTCTTTATAATTCTATTGCAGAGAGGAAAGATTTTTATTTTTACCTTATTTACTGATTCATTTGCATACTATGATCATATTTACAACAACCAGGCAAACTATTATAAGCATCTAAACTGCCGTTTATTTTTTCTGTATCATAACCAGAAGCTGCTATTGCTTTGTGAATAGCCATTACATTTGTCTTACTACTATCAAAAGAAACATCCATTTTCTTTTTATTAACATCCCAACTTGCAGTTGCTACACCTTTAACACTATTGGCTGCTTTTTCAATGGTACTTTTACACATACCACAATTACCTCTCACACCAAAGGACAAGTCTGTCATAGCTATTTCTTTAGACATTTCAGTAGTTGATGATTCAGCTTCTTTTTTGGTTTCGTTTTTACAACTGGTTAAACCTAATGCTGCTATTACAGCTACACTTAAAATTACTTTCTTCATTGTTTAAAATTTAATTGTTATTACTTGATTTTTATTATTCTATAACTTGTTTTACTTCTCCA
Organism: Polaribacter sp. 2305UL8-11; assembly: GCF_058147165.1. Lineage (NCBI taxonomy): Bacteria > Pseudomonadati > Bacteroidota > Flavobacteriia > Flavobacteriales > Flavobacteriaceae > Polaribacter > Polaribacter sp. 2305UL8-11. The sequence continues at coordinate 29,311 of NZ_JBYVJW010000011.1, forward strand.
CAGGTTAGCATTGCTTCACCAAAATAGGGATTGATTACTTTTTCTTCTTTACTCAACCAATATGCACCATTGTTGTTATCTGCCATAGGACAAAATTCCACATACACTTTTTCATTAACACCAAACAATTGTACAGCATTTATTAAGTGTGATGATAAATGTTTGAAATGGTCTCTTTGTTCTTTTATATCTGACGTTTTAGAAATGGATGTTGCAGAAGATTGTATTTCTTTTACTAATGACATCCAATGTGCGTGAGCATTATTGTCTGATAATAATTTCATATCAACTTTACCTAAATTTTCTAATAAACTTGTTGCATTAACTGAAGTAATTTTTGAATCTTCTTTTACTAAAACATTTTTTAAATTGATATAATCATTGTAAAAAACTTTTAATTGTTCTTGGAATTTCTCTGATACTATAAATCTTTGGTTCATATTAGTATGGTCACTTTCTTTTATTGATGTCTTATTATCCATTCCTAAATGTCCTTCGTGACCAGTCATTACTTTGCCACCATCTTTATTCATCATTGATTTTTTACCTTGCAATTGAGCTGCTGCATCAACCGTAAAAGTTCCGTTAGTTACGATTTCATTTCCAACAAATAATCCTTCTAAAACTTCATATTCATTACCAATTTGATTACCTAAAACAACTTCACGCATTTCAAAAACGGTTTGGTCAGGATTGGTTTTTAAATAGACAACGGAACGTTCACCTGTCCAAAGTACAGCAGATGCTGGAATTGTTAATACCGCATCATTACTACTTGAAACTCGTTCAATATTTGCGGTTACAAACATTCCTGGTTTAAATACATCGTTTTTGTTATTAAGCACCACACGTAAGGTTACCGTTCTTGTTTTGGTATTTAATATTGGGTCAATGAAATCTACTTTCCCTTTAAATTCCTTATTAGCATAAGCGTTTGTAGTCACTAAAACTTCTTGTCCCTTTTTAAATAAATCGATTTGATTTTCATAGACATCAAAGTTTGCCCAAACTGTAGAAAGATTAGCAATTTTAAATAAGGACTGACCTTGTTTGATGTAATCGCCTTGTTCTACTAATTTCTCGATAACTGTTCCCGAAACGGTTGCATAAATTGGAACGTTTTGTTTTACTTTTCCAGTTTCTTCTATTTGATTAATTTGATTTTCAGAAAGTTTCCACAACTTCAATTTATTACGAACAGCCTTATATAACTCTGGTTGCGATTCCTTTAACGATGAGGCTGTAATCAATTCTTGCTGTGCTGCATACAATTCTGGCGAATAAATGGTTGCTAATAATTGACCTTTTCGAACTTCTTCACCTGTAAAACTAACACTTAATCGTTCTATTCTTCCCGAAAAATAACCGACTTGTACTGCATTTGCTTCTTCATTTTGATCGATTTTACCAGATAATTTAATAGTGTTACCTTCAATATTTCCTTTGCCAACAACAGTTGTTTGAATATTGGCTAATGCCATCGCATTTTTGGTTAACTTGAATTGGTTTGCCAACAAACCATTACTCCCATTTTCAGCAGGAATCAAATCCATACCGCAAATAGGACAATCACCAGGTTCTGCTTGCATAATTTGTGGATGCATTGAGCACGTCCACATTTGATTGGTCTTTACCACTTTATCGTGAGTATGATCTATTTCTTCTTTTGATGAACCACCAAACAGCAACCATCCTAATAGTAACCCAACAGCTAAAATTCCTATGTAAATAATATATTTTTTCATTGTTATTTTGTTTTGTAGACCTAACAGGTTTTTAAAACCTGTTAGGTCTAGTTAGGCTTTTTTATATTTTTATTGTTCTTAATCGTAATGCATTTGCAATTACTGAAACTGAGCTAAAACTTATTGCCAAAGCTGCTATCATGGTCGATAAAAATATTCCAAAAAATGGAAATAACACACCTGCTGCTATAGGCTCAAAAATTCCAGTGTAAATAATGTGTTTTTTCATTGTTACTTGTTTTAAACCTAACAGATTTTAAAAACCTATTAGGTCTGGTTAGGCTTTTTTATATTTTTATTGTTCTTAATCGTAATGCATTTGCAATTACTGAAACTGAGCTAAAACTCATTGCCAAAGCTGCTATCATTGGAGACAATAGTATTCCAAAAAATGGAAATAACACACCCGCTGCTATAGGCACACCCAAAGTGTTGTAAATTAGAGCAAAAAATAGATTTTGCTTAATATTTTTCATTACGGAATGACTTAAATTTTTAGCCTTTACAATGCCGTGTAAATCACCTTTTACCAAGGTTATCATTGCACTTTCTATAGCCACATCTGTTCCTGTACCCATAGCAATTCCAACGTCACTTTTTGCCAATGCTGGCGCATCATTAATACCATCACCTGCCATTGCAACTACTTTTCCCTTTTCTTGCAGTTTCTCTACTTCTTTAAGTTTATCTTCTGGCAACATACTGGCTTTAAAATCTGCGAGGTTCAATTCTGATGCTACGGCTTGTGCTGTATCATAATTATCCCCTGTAAGCATTACAACATCAATACCTTTAGCTTGTAGTATTTTGATAGCTTTGGCACTCGTTTCTTTAATTTTATCGCCTATAACCACATACCCAACAACCGCTTTATCTATTGACAAATAAGAAACGGTTTTGCCTTGTTTTTGATACGTTTTAGCTTCGTCTTTCATTTTAGATGTAATAGCTGCACTTGCATATTCCATCATTTTTGGGTTCCCTAATGCTACTTTTTTATCGTTTATTATAGCTTCAACCCCTTTTCCTGTAACAGCACTAAAGTTTTCAGATTTTATTATTTCAGTGTTATGTTCTTTTCCATATTTAACTGTCGCTTCTGCCAGAGGATGTTCACTATTGGTGTTTAATGAAACGATGTATTGTAGGAGCTCTTTTTTATTTAAAATATCACTAAAAACACCTACCGAATCTACTGTTGGTTTCCCTTCGGTAATTGTACCTGTTTTATCAACTATAAGTGTATTTACCTTATCCATTTTTTCAAGCGCTTCGGCATTTTTTATCAATACACCATTTTGAGCCCCTTTACCCACACCAACCATTACAGACATTGGTGTTGCTAAGCCTAAAGCACAAGGACACGCAATTATTAATACTGCAATTGCATTTACCAATGCATATACATACGCTGGCTCTGGCCCCCAAATAGCCCAAACCACAAATGTGATAATAGATATAAGAACTACAACTGGCACAAAATAACCCGAAACGGTATCTGCTAGTTTTTGAATTGGCGCACGACTACGACTCGCATCGTTAACCATGTGAATAATTTGAGAAAGCAACGTGTCACCCCCTACTTTTTCGGCTTTCATTAAAAAAGATTGGTTGCCATTAATTGTTCCGCTACTTACTTTATCATCTTGAGATTTGTTTACAGGAATAGGTTCTCCTGAAATCATTGATTCGTCAATGGTAGTTTCGCCCTCTATTATTACGCCATCCACAGGAATTTTATCGCCAGGTTTTACCCGCAATGTATCGTCCAGTTTAATTTGGTCGATTGAAACCTCTTCTTCGTTTTCCCCAACGACACGTACCGCCTTATTAGGTGCTAATTTTAATAGCTCTTTTACTGCAGAATTGGTTTTACTATGTGCTCTTGCTTCTAGAACTTGCCCCATTAAAACCAAGGTAAGGATAACGCTTGCGGCTTCAAAATAAACGTGTACTGCACCAGATTCGGTTTTGAATTGTGCTGGAAAAAAATCTGGAAACAACATGCCAAACACACTAAACAACCAAGAAATCCCTGCTCCAATCCCGATAAGGGTAAACATGTTAAGTTTCCACGTTTTTAAACTTCTATAAGCACGTTCAAAAAACAGCCACGTGGCATAGAATACCACAGGAATAGAAAGCACAAACTGAACCCAATTCCACCATTTTTGCGACATAACTTTGTAGAGTGGATTGTTAGGAATCATTTCGCTCATTGCAATTACAAATATTGGTAATGTAAAACTAAGGGCTATCCAAAATTTCTTCAAAAGTTTCCTGTAACTCTTCTCTTCTGCAGAGAGATCTGGTTGTATTGGCACCAAGTCCATTCCGCAAATAGGGCACGAACCTGCTTCGTCTTTTATTACTTCTGGATGCATAGGGCAGGTCCATTTTTCTGATGATGTTGCAGAAAGATTTTGTTCTTCAACTAAATCCATTCCGCAAACAGGACAATCGCCAGATTTATCATAAGTTTTATCACCTTCGCAATGCATTGGACAATAAAATGTACCTGTACCTTTTGGAGTTTTTTCTGTTTTAGGTTTTACATGATGATGATGATCGCCTTGATTATGGATACTGTATCTTCCACCATCATCTTTTAAAGCGTCTTGAAATGTTTCTAACGGAATATGCTGTTCCATTTCTATTGTAGCTTCAGACTTTTCTAAATTAACCGATGCCTTTGAAACACCTTTTATTTTTGAAAGTGTTTGTTCTACGTGACTGCGGCAACCGTTACAGGTCATCCCGTGTATGTGATAAGTGTGTTTCATTTCTTCTTGTTTAAATCTAATAGTTTTTTTACTTAGACCTTATAGATCTTAGAAACCTGTTAAATCTGTCTGGTTTGCTATTCAAATGTTAATTCCTTTATAGCCTCTAAATTTATTTTTTTAGATTCTAATACGTACTTAAAATTTGCAACACCATCAAATATTTCTAAAACCTCTTCTCGTTTCAGTAAGGTCTTTTGTTCACTTATCAACGCCTTGTAGGACGAGTGAACGTATGTTTTATAATCCTCGATTTGATGATGTGTTGGATTCGTGTTAATATATATAATTAGATTTTTTAAGTAGGCTTCATCACTAATTTTTATACGCTTTAAATGTTCCTGGAACAAGCTTCCACTTCTATTATACCTTTTATTGATTGCTTTAGTGTAAGCGTTCAACATATTTGAAATAGGTTGGTGTAAAGTAATATTTCTATTTTCTTTATCTGCTACCTGTTGCAACTCTTCTTTAAATTTTAGAATAAAATGAAAATGGTTAGGCAGTAAACAATAACTATAAACGTCTGCCACTTCTAAGACATACTTTTTCACTAACCTTAAGAAATAAATGTAATTTTCTGGCTCCATAAATATGTTTTCATGGTTATTTCCTCTATTGTATAAATGGAAAAAATATCCTGATTCAAACGGTTGATATTTCATATCTTTTTATGTTTCATTTAAACCTAACAGGTTTTGAAAACCTGTTAGGTTTGTTTAATTAATGCTTATGTCCGTATGCGTTATGGCTTTCATTTTTAACATAAGTCATTCCGTATTTTGGGCATTCGCCTTCATTATCGCTTCCACTTCCTTCGCAATGCATTGGACAAACATAAGCAGAGGTATATTCTTTTTCTTTATCTTCAGTCTCCTCTGTTTTGGTTGTCGCATCAACTTTTTTAGCATCTTTACAGGATACTGTTGTAAGCATTAATGTTAATACTAAAATGCTTAAAATTATTTTTACTGTTTTACTTGTAATGTTTACATTTTTTTAATTCGTGATTTTCTAAGAAAAACTCTTTTTCATTGAGCTTAAAGGTTAATATAATTTAAATTCGATAACGTATAATACTTATCTAGACTTTCTAGATTTCTAGACCTAACAGGTTTTAAAAACCTGTTAGGTCTTAGTTAAATAATTAATAATCGTTTGTTGTAAATAATACGTTTTAACAGACTCAATTTGGTTCATTTGAAACTTTAGTTGTAATTCCTGAATATCTAAAACATCAATAAAATCTATTGTTCCTGTTTCATAGCTTTTCACTAATATGGTTTCTGCATCTTTGGCCCGTTTTAAATTCTTGGTTTGAGTCTCGTAACTTATTCTTGCTGAAATTCGTTCAATAATTGCCTTGCTTAAAAGCGTTTCCAAAGTCTTTAAGCGTTCTTGCTTTTGAGCTGCTATTTCCTGTTGTTGCAATTCGTTTTGCTTCGTTTTTGATTTATATTTTTTGTTGAATATTGGTATGGACACCGAAACCATTGGCATAACAATGTCTTTTCCGTTATCGCTAAAATTCATATTTGGTCTTTCGGAAACATTGATATAGTCCAAACCAAAACCAATCATAGGACTGCTTTCTTTTTGATTTAGTAATTCTGATTGTTCTATGGATTGAAATAGTTTATCATACTTCAACAATTCGGGATGTAATGCTAAATTTTTAGTAGTGATTTCAAAGTCTTCTGAAGGCATCAGTAAACCATCTACCACAGTAACAGCAACATCATTTTCTCTGTTCAAAAGGTTATTTAAATTTGTTTGTTCTGCTAAAAACTGTTGACTTAAAACCTCTTTTAGTTGTTGCATTTCATTTTGACGCATTTGTAATCGCAACACATCTACTGCTGATGCTTTCCCAACCTCAACAGATGTTAGTGCTAATGTTTCATAGGTCTTCAATAGTTTAATGTTTTCTGTTAGCACCTTTTGTTTCGCTTTGTTGGCGTATAACTTATAATAAGATTGTGATACAGAAGCCATCAATTTTCGCTTTGCAATAACAATGTCTTCGTATTTTGCATCAGCTAATGAACTCACATAATTTTCTCGTGAAGTAATTGTACCAAACCAAGGCAACATTTGTTTTACTGATACCTTAAAACGCTGCGCTCCTGTGCGTGTTTCTGGTTCGCTTACAAAGTAACCTACGCCAAATTCGGTATTGGGAATAGTATTGACCTCGTTCACTTTTTCGGAAGCTCTTTTGTATTGTAATTCGAATTTTTGGATTTCTGGATTGTTTGCAAGCGCGAATTCTGTTAATTTTTCTAAATTCTGACTGCTTGCAAAGTGAAAAATGAATAATGAAAAGCTAAAAATAACGGTGTTTTTGAAACTAAAAGTGAAAAATAAAAAGTCAATACCACATATTGCAAAAAAAGTAAATTGCGTTTTGTTATTTTTCATTTTTTGTACACTTTTATTTATCAAGTTATTATAATCCGCTTTTAGTTTTACACTTTTCATTTTTAGTTTATAAATCTTCATTATAATCTTGATTTTGTGGTTTTAATTGAACTAACCAACATTGCAACCAATTCCTTATTTAAGTTGTGATGAATTGTATGTGCCTCTTCGGTTACGTAATCTGTGTCTTTTAATAAATCTAGCCAATACAAAGTTTCATTTGCTTCTTTTAGAGAAATACTCATTTTATTGATAAAGTCAGCTTTACTTTGAGCAAATTCAGCTTCGCGAATTAATTCTCCAACTGCAGTTCCGCTTCTTAAAAGTTGTTTGCTTAAAACATATTCTTTTTTCTCTTTGACTAACAATTGAGATAGCTTTACTATTAAGATTGCAAAATCATAACTCTTATCTTTTAAAAAACTTTTACTCATAATTTTTACTTTTAGTTTTTCACTTTCAACTCTGCTTTCCAGCTATATAGTACTGGCACCACAAATAAGGTTATTAAGGCGATGAGCATTCCACCAAAACTTGGTATTGCCATAGGAATCATAATATCGCTTCCGCGACCTGTAGATGTGAGTACTGGTAAGAGTGCTAAAATGGTTGTTGCGGTAGTCATTAAACAGGGTCTAATCCGTTTTTCTCCTGCTTCAACAATAGAGGCTCTTATTTCCTTTTTTGTTTCTGGTGAATTTCTATCGAATGTTTGCGTTAAGTAGGTTGCCATAACTACACCATCGTCGGTGGCAATACCAAAAAGTGCAATAAAGCCTACCCAAACCGCTACACTTAAATTAATGGAATGCATCTGGAATACCTCTCTCATATTTTCGCCAGCGAAATTAAAATTTAAAAACCAATCTTGACCATAGAGCCATATCATTATAAAGCCACCTGCAAAAGCTACTGCGATACCAGTAAACACCATTAATGAGGTTGCCACAGAGCGGAATTGAAAATAGAGGATTAAAAAAATGATTGCCAATGCTAATGGCACAACAACAGATAGCGTTTTTTCTGCTCGTAACTGATTTTCATAAGTTCCTGTAAATGCGTAGTTAATGCCTTTTGGAACGACTAATTCACCTGAGTCTATTTTTTGCTGAATTAATGCTTGTGCGTTTTCAACCACACTGACTTCTGCAAAACCATCTAATTTATCAAACAACACATAACCAACTAAAAAGGTGTCTTCACTTTTAATAACTTGTGGTCCTTGTTCGTAGCGAATGGTTGCCAATTCGCTCAATGGTACTGGGCTGCCTGTTGAAACTGGCACATAAATATGGTGTAAGTCTGTTGGATTTGCTCGTAATTCTCTTGGGTATCGCACACGAACGCCATAGCGCTCTCGACCTTCAACCGTTTGTGTTAATACCATACCACCAACGGCAACTTGTAATACATTTTGTACATCTTGTATAGAAATGCCATAACGTGCAATTTTCTCTCTATCAATATCAATTAACAAATAGGGTTTACCAACAATACGGTCTGCAAAAACAGCTTCTTTTTTTACACCTTTTGCTTCCTTGATGATGTTTTCTAATTGCACTCCAAAGGCTTCAATCTGCTTTAAGTCTTGACCTTTAACCTTAATTCCCATTGGTGCTCGCATTCCTGTTTGAAGCATTACCAAACGGGTTTCAATGGGCTGTAGCTTTGGTGCTGAAGTCACTCCTGGTAGCTTGGTGACTTTCACGATTTCCTTCCAAATATCGTTTGGTGATTTAATTTCAGGTCGCCAGTTTCTGAAAAATTCGCCATCCTCGTCTGGAATCAGGTTTGAGACCTCACAGGTTTTAAAAACCTGTGAGGTCTGTGAGGTCGCTTTTTGATTATTATTTAAGCAAACACCTCCACTCTTCAACACAAACAAACCATCAGCGTTAACTTTAAAGCGTTGACGCTCGCCGTGTTTGTTCAGTTTATATTCTGGTTTATACTGAATGATGTTTTCATACATTGATAGTGGTGCTGGGTCTAACGCTGATTCTGTTCTTCCTGCCTTACCAACTACCGTTTCAATTTCAGGAATACTGGCAACTGCCATGTCCAATTGCTGTAAAACCCGTTTGTTTTCTTCTACGCCAGAATGAGGCATAGAGGTTGGCATTAATAGAAATGAACCTTCGTTTAATGATGGCATAAACTCTTTACCAGTATTCTTCATAATAAAAAACCCAGCAATGATGATTACTGTTGGTACAGATAAAAACAATAATTTATTATCTAAACACCATCTTAAAATACGTGTGTAGTATTTAATGAATAATGAAAAGATACCTAATAAACCAAAACATATAACACTTACAAAAATGAGATTCCAGAAGATACTTTTATTAACACCTAATGGTCGCCAATATTCGGCTAACAGAAATACGATTGCTGATGCTGAAATAATGATATTGAAAAGGTTGGCTTGTTTTTCTGATACTATTTCTTGTTGCTTTATAAGTGCGACAAATCCAAAACCAATCAATATTAATCCTAACCAATACCCATAAACTATTGCTAGGATACCTAAAACTATTAAAACACCATTTAAAATAGTTTTAACAGTATTTTTAACGCTTTTCTTTCTAAATAAAAATGCGGCAAAAGGCGGAATTAAAAATAGTGCGACAATAATAGATGCTGTTAGTGCAAAGGTTTTTGTAAAAGCTAATGGTCTAAATAGCTTACCTTCGGCACCAATCATTGTAAAAACCGGAATAAAACTAATTATTGTTGTCATTACTGCGGTTACGATAGCACCAGATACTTCGGTTGTGGCATTATAAACGATTTGATTAATGGATAATCTGTCTTTTTGAATAGCGGAAAGACTTTTGTTATGAGATTCCTCGTCTCTCGTGCCTCGATCTGTCAGGATTATATTTTCATTTTCACCTTCTAACTTTTCACTTTCGTCCAAATGCCTTATGATATTTTCTGAAAGTATGACACCTACATCTACCATTGTACCAATAGCAATTGCTATACCCGATAAAGCGACAATATTGGCATCGACTCCAAAGAACTTCATGGCTATAAAAACCATTAAAACCGCAACAGGTAATAGTCCAGATATAAGCACGGATGCTCGGAGATTAAATACCATAATGATTATAACCAAAATGGTAATTAGTATTTCTAATGTTAAGGCTTCATTGAGCGTACCTAATGTTTCTTGAATTAAAACAGTTCTATCATAAAATGGAACTATGGTTACTTGAGACGTTCGTCCATCTGCCAAGACTTTTGAAGGTAAGCCTGAACTTAACTCGTTAATTTTTTCTTTGACGTTATTAATAACTTCCATTGGGTTTGCACCATAACGTGCCACTACAACAGCACCAACAACTTCTGCACCTTCTTTATCCAACATGCCGCGTCGTGTTGCGGGACCTAAGGATACTTTACCAATATCTTTAATTCGAATGGCTGTATAATTTTTGGAAGTAACGACTGCGTTTTCAATGTCTGAAATGGATTTCACATAACCTAAACCACGTACTAAATATTCTGCATTATTAATTTCAATAGTTTGCGCACCAATGTCTTTATTGCTTTCTTTTACAGCTTTTACAATATGATGTAATCCAATATTATATTGACGTATCAATTCAGGATTTACATCGACTTGGTATTCCTGAACGTAACCGCCAATAGATGCGACTTCTGATACGCCGCTTGCAGAAGATAATGCGTATTTTACATAGTAATCCTGAATACTACGCAACTCCTGTAAATCCCAACCACCAGTAACGTTTCCGTTTTCATCACGTCCTTCAAGTGTGTACCAAAATATTTGCCCTAATCCTGTGGCATCAGGACCCAAAGCGGGATTAACACCTTCGGGTAATAAACCACTTGGTAATGAATTTAGTTTTTCGAGAATACGACTTCTACTCCAGTAAAACTCGACATCTTCTTCAAAAATGATATAGATACTTGAAAAGCCAAACATAGACGAACTACGAATGGTTTTTACGCCAGGAATCCCTAATAAGGATGTGGTTAATGGATAGGTAATTTGATCTTCTATATCTTGTGGTGAACGACCATTCCACTTCGTAAAAACAATTTGTTGGTTTTCTCCTATATCTGGAATGGCATCTACAGCAACAGGATTGCTTGGTAAAAAACCGGTGTCCCAATTAAAAGGAGCATTAACTGTGCCCCAACCTACAAAAAGAACGAGTAGTAGTACTGCAACGAGTTTATTCTCGATAAGAAATTTGATTGCTTTATTAAGCATATATTTTGATTATTAAACAGTTAGACATTGGTGTTAAAAAACACCGAATACAACAAATTATCCACATAGCATAAAGCCATAGGATAACACAGTCTATTGTTTAAAAATCAAATTAAATACGTCTCGTCAATCTTGAAGATTTCTTTAATAACGAGTGGCGGTTTGTAGCCTTTGTAAGAAGATACATTTTTTTCTAAACCTTCGAAAAGGTTGATGTAAGTGTAAACAAATGAAGCAATGAATAGTTGTTGTTCTAATGAAATTTTATCAACTTGTAATTGCAGTTGGTCTTGACCTTCAATTAATATTTGAACATCAGTACAACAATCTTTCTTAACTATAGAACAACTAGAAATAGTTACAGAAGTATCTTTCTGACTTTCCATACCACAAGTCGAAGCTTTGCTAAAAATAGAAGTATCTACAAGAGTTTCCCCACAAAAATGTTTTGTGATAGCAAATGAAGTTGTAGAAAATAAAACTACAAAAGACATTAAAACAGCTAATATTTTATGAGAAATCTTTGTCATTACACACAAAGGTACAAAAACGAACTAAAATAGATTAAATAGTATGTTAAAAAATCAAAAAAACTACAAATATAGTGTTTGTAGGATTTTAGTTTAATTTAGCGTTTCTTTCGCAGAGAGGAAGGGATTCGAACCCTCGATACAGTTACCCATATACTACCTTTCCAGGGTAGCTCTTTCGACCACTCAGACACCTCTCTTTTTACAAATAAAGATCTATTAATCCATCTGGGGTTTCGACTTGTATTTGCTTGTTTGTTCTATCTACTTTTTTAATGAAATCATCTATCATAGGAATAAAAATTTCTTTTCCATCTCTATCGATTTCAAAAAGTGGTTGTGCAGCTTTGTCATTAATATGTACAATCTTGCCAACTTCACCAAAATTAGCATCAACAACTGTAAAACCAATAACCTCATGAAAATAAAATTTATTTCCCTCTAATTTTGGTAATAAATCTAAAGGTAAATAAATACCACATTTTAAGATAGCATCTGCTTCTTCTTCAGAATAAACATCTTCAAATTGAACACGCAACTGGTTTCCTTTGTGTAGCAAGCTTTTTTCAATAAAAAATGGAACCAGGTTTGTGCCAAACTCGACATAAACTGATTCCATATTTTTATACAATTCAGGTTCGTCTGTATCTAATTTGATAACGACTTCCCCTTTAAAACTATACTTTGTTACGATTTTGCCTAAATAAAAACATTCTTCTTTACGCATTATCGAAAAGATATAATTATTCTGCTGCTTTTTCTTCTGTAGTTTCAGCTGCTGCTTCAACTTCTTCAGTTGCTTCTTCTGCAACTTCTTCTACAACAGGTTTTGCTGCTTCTATTCTTGCCTCGTTTACCGCTTTTTCAGCTGCTAAAGCTTTTGCTTTTGCTTCTAATTCTGCTTTAGATAAACCAGCTTCTTTATCAGCAATTTTAGCTGCTTTCTCTTCTACCCAAGCATCAAATTTTGCATCTGCTTGTTCTTGAGTTAAAGCTCCTTTTCTTACACCACCAGCTAAATGATTTTTTAACATTGCACCTTTGTAAGACAAAATGTTTTTTGCAGTATCAGTTGGTTGTGCACCATTTTGCAACCATGTTACAGCTTTATCAACATCTAAGTCGATAATTGCTGGGTTTACATTTGGATTGTAAGTACCAATTTTTTCTAAGTATTTACCATCTCTTTTTGCACGAGCGTCAGCAGCAACTATCCAATAGAATGGCTTCCCCTTTTTTCCGTGTCTTTGTAATCTGATTTTTACAGACATAATTTGTTAATTTTTTGAGGTTCTCGACCTCGATTATTAAAAATCCTATCATCTCGTGATAAGTGGGCGCAAAAATACTAACTTTTTTTGATTATAAACTACTAATATTCTATAAATTAAATAATTTTATAACAAGCTAATTTATTTTACAAACTCTTCAAAAGTTTTTAATTTTAATTCATCTATAAATTTTACTTTCTTTTTAATTTTTGCATAGTCTTTTTTAGCTTTTTGAAATCTTTCTTCTATCAACCCCAAACTCTCTAACTCAGAATTAGAAGGTTTATCATAACTTGTTGCAATTTTACTATACAAATCTGTCATTTTTTCTCTTAATTGTGGTTCTGCAGAACCTACATAATTGTCTCCAGTAGTAATTACTAAAGTCTCTTTTAACTTTGTTAATCGATCTACAATTTTTCGTTTTTTAAGTTCATTTGCTTTTTCTAAAATAGCATCTAATTCATATACCATATATGCCAGTTCTTCTGTCATACCATACATTTTCATGGTAGTATTGTGCTTAAAAGCTCTGTCTGCCATTGTTAGGTTAGACTTTGGATCGTAAATTAGTTCGATTTCTTGTGTAAAAGTATCTTTCCCTTTCTTTAGCACTACATTGTAAGTACCTGCTTCTACTAATGGCGAAGTAAAACCTCCAAAACTAAATGTTTTTCCTTTAGCTACTTTAGGATTTTTTAATCTATAATTCCAATTTACAATGTTTATTCCTTTAGATTTCCCAGGGCCTAACTTGCTGATAGTTTTTCCATTTTTATCTTGAATTTCTAAAGTCATTTTCCCAAATGTATGACGTCTGCTTAAATGATATTTAATTTGAGCGGATCTGCTTGGATTTGCTCCTACAAACTGTGTTTCTGCACCAAAACTTCCAGAAAAACTACCTTCTTCGAAAATTACAGTGGGTTTTGTTTTAAAGAAATGTACTTTTTTCTTTAACATTTCTGGATTTATTTCTCTTAATGGAGAAATATTATCTATAATAATCACTCCTCTACCATGAGTTCCCATAACCAAATCATTTGTTTTCTTTTGCAAATCAATAAAATGAACTGCTACTGCTGGCATATTGTTGGTAAATTTTTTCCAATTTTTCCCACCATCTATAGTAATGTATAATCCGAATTCTGTTCCTAAAAACAATAAGTCTGGGTTTACGTAGTCTTCTTGTATGTTTCTTACAAAACCGACAACATCATCAGTTATGATACTTTTCCAAGTTTTACCAAAATCTGTGGTTTTATAAGCATAAGGAGTCATATCGTTCATTGTGTGTCCATCAAAAACTGCATAAGCAGTTCCTTTGTCAAAAACACTTGCTTCTATATGATAAACCCATGTATTTTTTGGTAAGTTAGGAATATTCATAGCTGTATTTGTCCAAGTTTTCCCTCCATTTTGAGTTACCTGTACATTTCCATCATCTGTACCTACCCAAATAACGTTTTGGTCTAAGGTAGATTCTGCAATCGTAAAAATAGTAGTATGATTTTCTGCGCCAGAATTGTCTTTAGATAAACCTCCAGAACTATCTTGATCTTGTTTTGTTTTATCATTTGTAGTTAAATCTGGCGAAATAATTTGCCAAGTATCACCCATATCTTCAGATTTATGTAAGAATTGACTTCCCATATAAAAACGATTAGGTTGGTGTGTACTAATTGCCATTGGTGCATTCCAATTAAAACGCAATTTAGGATACCCTTTTTGTGGTAAAGGTTGGATGGTTTTTACTCTTTTTGCATCTACATCATACCTCCAAACATTTTCTGCACCTTGCATTTCTGAATAAATGATATTTTTTGTTGGATGTTTTAAAACTCTAAAACCATCTCCACCACCAATAGAATTCCAGTCTCTTGCCTGAATTCCTCCTGGAGATGATGATGGTCCATACCAAGAACCATTATCTTGTAATCCTCCATAAATATTATAAGGCTCAGCATCATCTACACTTATATGATAAAATTGAGATAAAGGTAAATTCTCTACAATTTCCATTGTTGTACCACCATTTAAAGAACGATATACACCACCATCTGTACCTGCATACATTCTATCTGAATTATGAATATCAAAAGTAATATCATGAATATCACTATGCATATTACCCAAGTTTTTAAATGTTTTCCCTCCATCTCTAGAAATAGAGCCACTTAAACCACCTTTTACAACCACATCAGGATTTTTAGGATCTACCACAATTCTAGAAAAGTAAAAAGGACGTACTGTAATCCCAAAATCATTATTTAGTTGTTTCCAACTTTTACCAGCATCATCACTTCTATACAATCCTTTTCTCTCGTTTTTTTCTGCTTCGATTACTGTGTATAAAATATTTGAATTAGAAGGTGCAACTGCGATTGCTAATCTACCTAAACTACCTTCAGGAAAACCATTGTGAATTTTATTCCAAGTTGCTCCACCATCTTCAGATTTATATAAAGCACTATTTTTTCCACCAGATTCAAAAGACCAACCTGTTCTTCTAAATTCCCACATAGAAGCATATAAAATATTTGGGTTATTTGGATCCATAGTTAAATCTGCACAACCCGTTTTTTGATTTGTATATAAAATTTTATTCCAAGTTTTTCCAGCGTCTGTAGATTTGTAAACACCTCTCTCTTCACTATCGCCCCATAAAGCACCTAAAACACCTACGTAGATTTCATTAGAATTTTTAGGATTTACAATGATATTTGCAATATGTTCAGATTTTTCGAAACCAATTTTATTCCACGTAGATCCACCATCTATAGATTTGTACATACCATCTCCAACAGAAATACTATTTCTTGTCCAAGTTTCTCCTGTACCCACATAAATGGTATTATCTGGGTCATTAGGATCTACTTCTACTGCCCCAATTGACTGACAATAATCATCAAAAATAGAGTTAAAAGTTACACCACCATCATTAGATTTCCAAACACCACCTCCAGCAGTACCTGCGTAAATAATTCTATTATTAGTTGGATGGTTTTCTAAATCGTTAATTCTACCACTCATTAGAGCAGGTCCAATTTGTCTTGCAGATAAATCTCCAAATAACTGTTTTCCTTTTGAGTTTTTGTTTTGTGCATTTATTTCTATAGACATAGACAATAGCACAAGAGCTATTAAAAAAAGTTGTTTTTTCATAAAGTTTGGGTTTATTGATTAAAAAAATCCTCAAAAATTAATTTGAGGATTTTTTATAAAATTTTTATTTATTTTTTTTCTTCTTCTGGAAAAGTAAATGCAGCAGCATCTACTTTAGGGCTTAATTCAATTTTAGTAATTGTAATCGGTTGTCCTCCTGGTTGTCCTTTTACTCCTTGAGTCATAGAAAATGGAAAATACAAACCATCTACTTCTTGATAATCACTCATGGTAATTTGTTGTGTCATCCCTTTTGCAGGTCCAGATTTAATTTCATTTTGTACTGCTATTGGTACATAGTTTTCAGTATCAAAAAAGTAAAAACTAACATCGTCTTCTTTTTTACCATCTACTGTAACTGGTTCTTTAGTCAACTTTATTTTAAAAGTCTCTGCTCCGTCAATGGTTTCTTTACCTAACAACTCAACTTTATATCCCTTCTTTTTATAATCCACAAAAGCATCAGGAAAATCATTCATATTCAATTTCATATTTGCAGTAGCTTCTGCATCACTTTTTTCAGCTTTCATTGTCATAAAGTTATGACTCCATAATGTTTCTCCATCAAAAACACCTTGTTTTATCTCTTTTCCTTGAAAGTTGATAACTGTCATTTGTTTTCCATCAGCCATTTGATAAATTTCTAATGGAATTTCCATTCCTTGTTGATTTACTTTAGCTGTCATTTTAACACCTGTAATTTTTTTAAGGTTTTCTAAACCTCCAATATTTTCGTAATAAGTAGATAAAATTTCATCTACAGTTTGTGCATTACTTAAAACACTTACAAACATCAAAGCAACTAATACTATTTTTTTCATTTTATAAATTTTAATGATAATTCTATTAATATGTATGCCAATTTACGAAATTGTTACATCATAATTAAAAAAAAACTAAATATTAAGGTTTTTATTGAAATTCTTAAAAAAATATTAAAATTCAAATGAGTCAAGAATCAAACCTTTTGAACCAATCCAAACTCTAAATCTTCTTTATGTTTGTAGTGTTATAAGATGTGAAACAATACGCATCTCAAAATAATTTATTGGAATTTAAAATGAAAATGATATTATGAAGTACACAGAAAAAATTTCTAACAAATTAAATGAGTTATTAGAAAAAAATTATGATGCAGAAAAAGGATACTTAAATGCCGCAGAAAATGTAGATAGCCCAAGGTTAAAAATTTTCTTTAAAAACAGAGCATCAGAAAGAAGCCAATTTGCAAAAGATTTAAGAACCGAAATTTTATCTTATGGACAAATTCCAGAAGATGATGGATCTTTTAAAGGTGCAATGCATAGAAATTGGATGTCTTTAAAATCTTTATTTAGTTCTAATGATGAAGAATCAATTCTAGAAGAAGCCTTAAGAGGTGAAAGAGCAAGTTTAGAAGAATATAAAGAAATCTTGAAAGAAGACTGTTTTGCACCATCAACTAAAATGATGTTAGAAAAACAAGAATTACAAATACAAAACGCCATTAATTCTTTAATGGTAGAAGAAGAGTTAGCTTAATTTTAAGAAATTAAATTAATTAATTTTTAATAATAGAAAAGTCAATCCTTAATTGGATTGACTTTTTTTGTTGATAAGTCAAGATAAATTAACAGCATAAAATCTATACTGTTTTTGTATTTTTAACTCTCTAAATTTTCTACTGAAAACAACTCATCTATGTACTTAATTTTTGATACAGAAACCACAGGTTTACCTAAAAGTTGGAATGCTCCAATAACGGATACAGACAACTGGCCAAGGTGTGTGCAAATTGCCTGGCAATTGCATGATGAAATGGGAAATGTATTAGAACACAATAACTTTTTAATAAAGCCAGAAGGCTACAATATTCCTTTTGATGCAGAAAGAATTCATGGAGTTTCTACAGAATTAGCAGAAGAAAATGGAATTGATTTAGAAGAAGGCTTGCAATTGTTTAACAAAGCTTTAGAAAAAACTAAATTTATTGTTGGGCAAAATTTACAGTTCGATGTTAATATTATGGGATGTGAGTTCCATAGATTAGGAGTTGAAAACAACCTGACTTCCCTGCCAGTTTTAGACACTTGTACAGAAAAAACGGCTTTAATGTGTCAAATTCCTGGTGGTCGAGGAGGAAAATTTAAACTACCGACTTTAACAGAATTGCACAATCATTTATTTGGTGTTGGTTTTGGAGAAGCACACAATGCAACTGCAGATGTAGAGGCAACAACACGTTGTTTTTTAGAGTTAATTCGTTTAAGAGAATTTACAAAAGAAGAATTAGATGTAGATGAAGATTATTTCAAAAATTTCTCAGAAGCAAACCCAAAACCAATTCAAGTAATTGGCTTAAAACACATCAACCTTAAAAAAGAAAGTGATAAAATTCGTCAACGTCTAGAAAAACTAAAAGACGTAGAAGAAACCAAATCTACATCAGAAGGTTTAGCAGAATTAAAAGATGTAAAATTTGCGCATTTACACAATCATACACAATTTTCTGTTTTGCAATCTACCATGCAAATTGGCAACATTGTAAAAGCTGCTGCCAAAGACAACATGCCAGCCATTGCAATGACAGATACTGCAAATATGATGGCGTCTTTCCATTTTGTAAGTGCCATTTTAAATCATAATAAAAATGCAGAAAACCCTATAAAACCAATTATTGGGTGCGAATTTAATGTTTGCGAAGACCATAAAAATAAATCTGTAAAAGACAATGGTTATCAAGTTGTTTTGTTGGCAAAAAACAAAAACGGATATCATAATTTAGCAAAAATGTCTTCCATTGCTTTTGTAGATGGTTTTTATTACATACCAAGAATTGATAGAGAAATCATCAAAAAATATAGTGATGATATTATAGTTTTAACAGGAAATTTATATGGAGAAGTGCCAAGTAAAATTCTAAATCTTGGAGAAAAACAAGCAGAAGAAGCATTGCTTTGGTGGAAAGAACAATTTCAAGACGATTTATATATTGAGTTGATGCGTCATAATCAGCAAGATGAAACCATTGTAAATGAAACGTTATTAAAATTCTCTAAGAAACATAACATTAAAGTTGTTGCTACCAATAACACCTTTTATTTAGAGAAAAAAGATGCAAATGCGCACGATATTTTATTGTGTGTAAAAGATGGCGAAAAACAAGCAACACCTAAAGGAAAAGGACGTGGCTATAGATATGGTTTGCCAAATGAGGAATATTATTTTAAATCTACGGATGAAATGAAAACCTTATTTGCAGATTTGCCTGAAGCCATTATCAACATTCAAGAAATTGTTGATAAAATTGAAATCTTTACCTTAGCAAGAGACGTTTTATTACCTGCTTTTGACATTCCAGAAGAATTCATTTCTGAAGAAGATAAAAAAGACGGAGGAAAACGTGGAGAGAATAATTTCTTACGTCATTTAACTTACGAAGGTGCCAAAAAAAGATATGGAGAAATCACAGAATCTATCAAAGAACGTTTAGATTTTGAGCTTTCTGTAATTGAAAAAACAGGTTATCCTGGTTATTTCTTAATTGTAGAAGATTTTATTAGAGAAGCCAGAAATATGGATGTTGCAGTAGGTCCAGGACGTGGTTCTGCTGCAGGATCTGTAGTTGCCTATTGTTTGTGGATTACTAATATTGATCCAATTAAATACGATTTACTTTTTGAGCGTTTCTTAAATCCTGAAAGGGTTTCTATGCCAGATATTGATATTGATTTTGATGATGAAGGGCGTGGACGAGTTATGGATTACGTAATTGACAAATATGGTGCAAATCAAGTTGCACAGATTATTACGTATGGAACCATGGCTGCAAAATCATCTATTAGAGATACTGCTAGAGTTTTAGATTTACCACTTTTTGAGGCTGATAGAATTGCTAAATTAATTCCGGGAATTAAATTAAAAAATATTTTTGGTGATGATGCTAAAAGCAAAGGAAAAGTTGCTGGGTTAAGAGCCGAAGAAAAACAACTTGTAGAAGAGTTAAGACAGATGTCTTTTGGTAGTGATTTGGTTTCTGAAACTATTAACAAAGCTACTATTTTAGAAGGTTCTGTAAGAAATACTGGAATCCATGCTTGTGGTGTAATTATTACGCCTGGAGATATTACAAACTACGTTCCTGTAGCTTTGGCTAAGGATTCAGATATGTATGTTACCCAATTTGACAACTCTGTAGTTGAGTCTGCTGGTTTGTTAAAAATGGACTTTTTAGGTTTAAAAACGTTGACATTAATTAAAGACACCGTTAAAATTGTAAAAGCAAGACATAATGTAGATTTAGATCCAGAAAATTTTCCTTTGGATGATGAAAAAACCTACGAACTCTTTCAAAGAGGAGAAACAGTTGGAATTTTTCAATACGAATCTCCAGGAATGCAAAAACACATGCGCTCTTTAAAACCAACCGTTTTTGCTGATTTAATTGCTATGAATGCATTATACAGACCTGGACCCATGGAATATATTCCGTCTTTTATCAATAGAAAACACGGAACAGAAGATATTGAATACGATTTACCTGCCATGGAAGAGTATTTGGCAGAAACTTACGGAATTACAGTTTACCAAGAGCAAGTAATGTTACTCTCTCAAAAGTTGGCAGATTTCACTAAAGGTGAAGCCGATGTTTTACGTAAAGCAATGGGTAAAAAGCAAATTGCGGTTTTAGATAAGATGAAACCAAAATTTGTAGAACAAGCTGCTGCCAATGGACATGATGCAGAAAAATTAGAAAAAATCTGGAAAGATTGGGAAGCTTTTGCTAGTTATGCTTTTAACAAATCACACTCTACTTGTTATGCTTGGATTGCTTACCAAACTGCCTATTTAAAAGCACATTATCCTGCAGAATATATGGCTTCTGTACTTTCTAATAACATGAAAGATATTAAAGCTGTTTCGTTTTTTATGGAAGAATGCAAACGAATGGGATTAGAGGTTTTAGGTCCAGATATTAACGAATCTTATTTAAAATTCTCTGTAAATAAAGAAGGCGCAGTTCGTTTTGGAATGGCAGCTGTAAAAGGTGTTGGTGAGTCTGCTGTAAAAGCAATCATTAAAGAAAGAGAAGAAAACGGAAATTACACCTCTATTTTTGATTTAGCAAAACGTGTAGATTTACGTGCTGCTAATAAAAAATCTTTTGATAGTTTGATAAAAGCAGGTGGTTTTGATTCTTTTTCTGATACACATAGAGCGCAATATTTTGCCACAGACGAAAAAGGTGTAACTTTTTTAGAACGTGCAATGAAATTTGGAAGTAAATTTCAAGAAAACGAAAATTCTGCACAAGTTTCTATGTTTGGAGAAGCATCTACAGTGCAATTTCCAGAACCAGATATTCCTGAATGTGAAACTTGGGGAAATATGGAATTATTAAAACAAGAGAAAGAAGTTATTGGAATTTATATTTCTGCACATCCTTTAGATGATTTTAAAAATGAAATGGTTTTTTGCAATGCCGCTTTAAAACATTTTAAAGGAGATATTGCAAAATATGTGGGAATGAATTTGGCTTTTGCAGGAATTATTTCTGATGTGCAACACAGAGTGTCTAAAGCTGGAAAAGGTTGGGCTATGTTTACTATTGAGGATTATGCAGATACTCACGAATTTCGAATTTTTGGAGAAGATTATTTAAAAATGCAACATTTCTTAACCTTAAACTCGTTTTTGTTTATTCGCTGTACAGTTCAACCAGGTTGGACCAATAAAGAAGGAGTAACTGGTGAACCAAGATTAAAGTTTACAGAAATGAAATTGTTGCATGATATTATGGATAATTTATGTAAAAAAATTACTATTAAATTACCCTTATCTGATGTAAACGCAAAAACAATTTTAAATTTAGAAACTATTTTAAAAAATACTCCAGGTAAACAAAGTTTAAATTTTACAGTTTGGGACGAAAAAGAAAAAATAGAAGTGAGTTTACCAAGTAGAAACACAAAAATTCACATTACCAATGAGTTGTTAGCAACTTTAGAAAGTCAGCAGATTAAATTTAAGTTGAATTAGAAAAATAGATTCCTGTTTTCAAAGGAAAGACCTATTAAAAAAAAACTTAATTAGTAACCTCCCTAAACAGAGTTTCTAAATTTTTAGTATTTGTATTTAATCCAAGGATTTTTAATCCATTTTCTTGCGCAAAATCAAAAATTACAGGACGCATATCTTCTGTACTTTCAAAAGTAATATGCCAAGTAGTATCGTAACTATTTTTGTAATTAGTTATGTTTGGCAGTTTTTTAATAATTTGTTCTTCTATATTAGAATCAAAAGTAACTTCTATGTTTTGCAAGTTATCTTTTTTAAGCTCTTTAAGAGGTTTATCAACAAGAATTTCTCCTTTTTTTATGATGATAACTCTATCGCAAACAGCTTCTACTTCTTGCATAATGTGTGTAGAAAACAACACTGTCTTGTCTTTTCCTAATGCTTTGATTAGTTCTCTAATTTCTACCAATTGATTTGGGTCTAAACCTGTAGTTGGTTCATCTAAAATTAAAACTTTTGGATTATGCAAAATAGCAGCAGCCAAACCAACTCTTTGTTGATATCCTTTAGAAAGTTGATGTATTTTTTTATGAGCTTCTGCAGATAAACCTACTTTTTCTATACAAGTTTCTATTTGGCTTTTATCAACTTTAAAAATACTCGTCTGGAACTGCAAATATTCTCGCACATACATATCTGCATATAAAGGATTGTGTTCTGGTAAATAACCAATTGTTTTTTGTGCTTCTAATGGATTTTGTAACACATCTATTTCATCTACAAAAACTTCACCTTCATTGGGTTTTATAAAACCCGTTAAGATTTTCATCATGGTCGATTTCCCTGCTCCATTTGGACCTAAAAAACCTATAATCTGTCCTTTATCAGCAGAAAAAGAGACTTCATTTAGTGCTTTTTGAGAAGCATACGTTTTTGAGACTGTAGTTACTTTAATAGACATAATTACAAATGTAATCGGATTTGAAATGATAACGAAATGAATCGATATTTAGTTTAAATAAAAAAGCTATCTAAAACCACATTTGGAAATCGTTTCAATTTTGTGAAAAAATTTTTATTACTAATCTCAAAAATCAAGATTTCTCCACAAGGTCGTAATAACAACTTAAACACTTCTTAAACTGCTTCTTTATAAAAATATGTAGTGTATAATTACAATTGATATCTAACTCTTAAACTTACAAATCTTGGTAAAATAAATCTTTCATTAATCGTAAAAGACAATAACCCATCTTTTACACTCGTTTCTGAGTTTGTTCCTAATAAATTATTTCCTACCAATTCATATTCCCATTTTGCATCTCTATTTTTTCTATAAGCCAATTTTGCATTCCAAATATTAAAAGAACTTTGTTTAGCCCCTCCTTGTCTTACTTCGTTATAAGCAAAATCTGAAGTTACTGTTAAAGAGTTCCAAACATAAGCGTCAAAATTTATAGAAGGTCTGTGTGTTACAGATTTTATAACCTGCGACCTTGCACTGTTATCTTGATTTACAAAAGAAACATTATAACGTAAACTTACGTTTGGTGCTTTTGTAAAGTTAGTTCCAAATCTGGTATTGAACCCTCTAACAATACTTTTATTTGTATTTGCATTAGAATTGATAAACTGATATGTTTTGTTATAATTAAAATTACCACCTATACCCAATCTAAACTTTTTTATAGATTTTCCAGCAAATAAAACAGCACTAAAACTTTCGTTATCTAAAGGTGAGTTTAAACTTGTTGCAGTAAAAACTACAGACTGTGGTTGCAAAATTGTATTTCTATTGACTTGATTAGCTGTTTTTCTATAGTTTAATCTGGTAAATAAGTTGCTGTTATTAAACAAGTTAAAACTAGAATATCTTAAACTTAAATTATGAAAAGTAGCGTTTATTAATGATGCATTTCCAGCAAAGAAAGAATTGTAATTATTAGCAACAATACCTCTTGCTATTTGATTTACATCTGTAAAACTTACTTGTTTCCTGTAGTTGAATTGTAAACTTTCGCTTCTTTTAAACTGTGCAATAAGTTCAAATTCTGGTAAAAACTCTGTAAATGTATCTTTAAAAGTTTCTGTACCATATTGTGTATTGTTAGAGTTATAAGCATGCAGAGTAAACCCTGGCATAAAAGTAAAAATACCAGATTTTAAACGATATCTTAATCCACCATAAATATCTGTAAAATTATATTCTGTATCATTTGTAATTTGTGGATCGTTAATTCCAGGAATTGTTGGGCTAGGATTAAATTCTGAACCATTATCTAAAATCTGAAAAAACCTTGAATCAAAATTCTGGTTACTTACAATAGTTCCAGCCACAAAATTTAAATTACTTTTCGCATTTAAAATATAATAGTAATCTAACTTAGCATCTAATTGATTGGTTTTTACACGTCTGTCTTGCTCTAAATTGTAAAACAAATTGGTTCTATCTAAACCTAATGTTTTTGCTGCATCATCAAAACCATCTTCAAATTGTTCTAAAGCAGGATTGTCTGTTGGGTTATTATTATTAGGATCATTTTCTAAAGAAGCTACATAAAAAGGATCTTCATCTTGCAATAAATGTTTTACCTCTAAAGCAAAAATACTATTTTCACTTGCTGTATAAAAATAACTCAAATCTTGATTTATAGTAAAAGGTGTGGCTCTTTCTCTCTCAGAAATATCACTTAATACTCGAGAGTTCACAGCCTCGTTTTTAAATTCGTTAGAAAAACGACCTGCTATATTATAGTTTAATTGATTGTTAAAATCTTTTTTGTAAATAGTACTAAATCTAAATAAACCTGTGTTACTGGTTTGGTTTGTAGTATTATCTACAAAATCGTCTGGTGTACTTGGGTCTACATAGTCTATCGTGTTTATATTTCTTTGTCCATTATCATTACCAGACCAAATTAAAAAGGCAGATAAATCTAATTTTTTGTTAGGTGAGTAACTAAAATTTAAGGCAGTTAATTTTGTTTCTATTCTGTTGGCATTTCTTGCTCCCACATTTAAAAACCCAATTCCTGCATCTGCAATGTTTATATTTGTTCCATTAGAAGGGCTTTGACTTCTAAATCCACCTCCAAAACTTCTTAAATCTCTTCTACTTAATACTACATCTCCTAAATTATTAATATCTCCAATAACATTTAAGGTATATTTAGGTGTGTAATAAAATAGTTTGGGTTGAAAAAGATACAAACCTCCTGTTGTAGAGTTTCCAGCTCCTGCAGTAATATCTCCAAACCAAAAATTCTTTTTTCCTTCTTTTAACTTAATATTCATAGCAACTCTATCTTGGTTATTCTGAACACCTCTTAATTGGTTTACCTCTCCAAAATTTCTTAATACTTGAATTTTATCTACAGCATTAGAGGGTATATTTTTTAAAGCTAATTTTGTATCTCCGCTAAAAAAATCTTTCCCATCAATGGTAATTTTTTCTACAACCTTACCTTCTACTTCTATTTGGCCAGCATCGTTAATTTCTACACCTGGTAATTTCTTTACAATATCTTCTAACTTTCTTTCTGTTCCGTTTTGGAAAGAATCTGCATTGTAAATAATGGTATCTCCTTTAATAACTACAGGCATTTTAGAAACAATTTCTATACCTTCTAACTGGTTATCTTCTAGCATTGTAAAGTTTTTTACAATATCTTTAGTACCAGTCTTTATAGTTTCACTAATGGTTTTAAAACCAATGTAGCTTATTTTAACATTATATTCTTTATTGGCTTTTAAATCTAATTTATAATTACCCTTTGCATCAGAAAAACCATAAGAAGCAATTGTTTTTGCTTCATTATCTACAGCAATAACATTAGCCATTTCTAAAGGAACTCCAATAGAGTCTTTAACTACTCCTGTAAATTTAATTTGAGCAGTAGTAGCTCCTGCCATTAAAAAAATGGCTAATAGTAAAAGTTTTTTCATTGTATTTTATTTGATTTAGTTGGATTAGGGTTTTGTGTTAGAATCTTCTTCCACTTCCTCTTCTTCTATTTTGGAAACGTTCTCTAAGTTCTTGAGATTTTACCTTCATAATTTCGTTAAATTCTTCTCTAGTAACTTCTTCTCCCTTTTTTGGTTCTTTTATTTCTATGACTTCATCTGTATTTATAGCTACTTCTGTGCATAACATTGTTGTTCTACCTGCATTTAACTCTAAGATTAGACCAGGCAAACCCCAATAATCTGCAGGCCCTGCACTAACTGGTATTTGAGGTGTATACCATGCAGTAACTATTAATGTTTTTACTTCTTTCTTTTTATCATCTGTAGATGTAGAATCTTTCTTTTTACTACCTCTTCTACTAAAAATACTTCCCCAATCTATAGATTTATCAATTTTAACATAAGTAGCTTTGTAACAAGTAAACTGCCCCACTTTTTTAGTTTCTGTACCTAATTGCCATTTAGGTTGCTCCATATCTTCTTTAATTAGAAAACGCTTACTAAACTGCTCAGTATCTTCTATCATTTTTCTAGTTTTAAGGTTTTTGTAAATAGAACCTTGCCCATTACTTCTACCCCAACTTCTTCCTGAAGAAGCACCAGGTGCATCTAATTTTACATCTTCTTTAAAAGATGATTCTGTTTTGTTAAAGCTTAATGTGTACGTTTTTTCTAAAAAATTTTTAAAACGAGCCATCATTTGTTTTTTCTGCTGCTCAGACATTTTATTTCCAAACCTACTCATATCTATTGTAGTTTTAGACATGTAAGTAGCTTTACCTTGAAAACTTTTTTGAGCAAAAGTAACAACTGTAAATAATGATACTAAAAGAGTAAATACTGATTTCATATTTTTTTGTTTTAATTTTTTCAAAAGTAATCTTAAATACTTCTTGTTAGACTTAAAAAAAACTTAAAAGTTTAATCTTGTAATAAAAAAATTAAACAAAAAAAATGGATTTTATGGTTAGCCTCCTATTTTTATATTTACTCCATTTCCAATATCTACTCCTTTTCTGCTCTTAAACCTCTCCATCATTTCTTCAGTTTTCTTCTTTTGAATTTTTGTAAATTCTTTTTGAGATACAACTTTTCCTTTTTTAGGCTCTTCAATTTTCTTAGATTCTGACTTGTTTAAAACTATTTCTGTACATACAATTGTGTTTGTACCATCATTAATTTCTAAAATTAAACCTGGTAAACCTTGGTAATTCTTAGGCCCATTACTTACTGGTATTTGTGGTGTATACCAAGCTGTGGTTACTACAGTTTTTGTTTGTTTATCCTCTACAGTTTCTCCATCTTTAAAAGAAATGTTTTTACTTTCTACCTCCTTTGTATAAGTAGCTTTGTAACACGTATACATACCAATGTTTTTTGTTTCAGAAGATAATTCCCACTCAAAACTTGGTAAAGAATCTTTTATTAAAAAACGTTTTCCTTGAATTTCTGTTTGGTTTGCAAATCTTTTTTCTTTGGTGTTTTTGTAATAAATACTTCCATTTCCAGAACCTCCTAGAGACACAATTTTTAAGCCTACTCCTCCATTAGCTTTTGGATTTGGGGCATTTAGTTTTACTTCTTCTTTATAGGTTGATGCATATTTATTAAAGTCTAAAATAAATGTTTTTTGATTCATTTTACTCATTCTAGCTTTTATCTTTTCTACCATTTCATCACTCATTTGCGAGTTTTTTCCACCTCCAATTTTAAAATTAGATTTTCTACTGGTTTTGTAAACCGCTTTTCCTTGAAATTTTTGAGCACTTAGAGAAAGCGTACATAAAACTGTAATTACTGTAATAAAAGTTTTCATAATTTTAATTGTTTTTATAATTCTTAGACATCTTTATAAGTCCTTTTAATATTTTTTTTGATTTAATTATTAAAGAATCTATATTTTTAGTTTCTCCAGAAACTAAGACAGAACCTTTAAATTTATTCTTAGATTCTTTTAAGTCCAATTCAAAACTTAATTCAATATTTTCTTCGGGGTTATTTACCTCGAAAATACTTTTAACGTTTTTCCAGTTTATACTTTCTAATTCTTGAATTGAATTTGAAGAATATTTTAATGAAGTAACTTTTGTTGCATCACCCTCATTATATACTACATCTGTTTTTTGCTCTTGCCCATAACTTAAAATGGAACTAGCTAGTAATAAAAAAGTAACTATTTTTTTCATAAAATTTGGTTTTATATTTAACAACACAAAGATGCAAAGCTAAAATGTATTGTAAGGTTAACGAATGTTAACGTGTGTTAACCGACTAATTTTATATTTTTTAGAACTTATATTTGTACCATGAATACTAAAAAACATCAATGGATTTTATACCTAATTGCATTAACAATTGTAACAACAATTGGTATACAGTTTTATTGGAATTATAAAAATTATGAAGAAAATAAAAGGCAAGTAGCTAATGATGTTCAATTAAGTTTAGACAATGCTGTAGAAGAATATTATTCTTCTTTAGCAAAAAGTAATTTTATAACAATTATTGATAATGAGTTTAAAACAAAAAATAATTCATCAAGAAAAAAAGCATTCGCTAAAATTTTTAAAAACTTAAAGAAAGATAGTAGTACCATCAAAAAACCAAAAATTACAATTAGTAATCTTACCATTTCTTCTGATGAGAAAATGTCACAAGAAAAAATAGACTCTATGATGAATTCTACCAAAGAATTTGTGACAAAGTTTAATTTAAAGAACGATACTAATCATCATAAAAGAAAAGTTCTCACTCAATTTACAAGTAAGAAAAAAGGAGTTACATTAAATGCTGATGGGTCTATTAAAGAAGTTAAATTCTTTACAGGAAAAAAAGCAGCAGATAGTTTAAAACTAGTTCGTAATTTAAAACCAATTTTTATCTCATTTTTAGACCAATCTGTAAATTATAAAAAAATAGATTCTCTAATAGAAAACCAACTGAATCAGAAAAAAATAGATTTAAAAACAAGTTTTTTACATTTTAAAAAAGACACTCTTTTTCACCAAACAAAAGATACACTATTAACTGTAGATTTTTCTACCATAAAATCTAAATCTACTTTTGTAAAAGATGGAGAAGTTTTCGAATTACAATACAGCAACCCAAATTTTGAGGCTTTAAAAAGAAGTTTTACAGGAATATTGTTATCTTTATTTTTATCACTAGCAGTAATATCTAGCTTGTTTTACATGCTTAAAATCATAAATCAGCAAAAAGAATTAGCTACCATAAAAAATGATTTGATTAGCAATATTACTCACGAATTTAAAACACCAATTGCTACTGTTTCTACTGCTATAGAAGCTATCGAAAATTTTAATGTTTTAGACAATAAAGAAAAGACCAAAAAATACTTATCTATGTCTTCTGTTCAGTTAAAAAAACTACATCAAATGGTAGAAAAGTTGTTAGAAACTGCCACTTTAGATAGCGAGCAACTTATTCTTAAAAAAGAAAAAGTTGATGTTGTTGAAATTATAGAAAAAATTGTACAAAAACATCAAGTATTTAAATCTGATATAAAGATTCATTTTTCATCAAATCAAAAACCAATATATTTAAATGTAGATGTTTTCCATTTTGAAAACTGTATTTCTAATTTAGTTGATAATGCTATAAAATATGGAGGAAACATTATCGAAGTAAACATAAATGCTATCCTAAATTCTGTAGAAATTTCTGTTGCTGATAATGGTAATGGCATTGAAAAAAATCAACAAGAAAAGATTTTTGATAAGTTTTATAGAGTACCTAAAGGAAACACACACAACGTAAAAGGTTTTGGAATTGGTTTGTATTATTGCAAAAAAATTATTGAAAAGCATTTAGGAAACATCGTTTTATCATCAACTAAAAATAGCACCATTTTTAAAATAAATTTACCAAATGTCTAAAACAAAAGTACTTTTAGCAGAAGATGAAGCTAGCTTAGGAATGATTGTGAAAGAAAGCTTAGAATCTAGAGATTTTATTGTTTTCTTGGCAAAAAACGGACAAGAAGCTTTTGAAATATATCAAAAACAACAGCCAGATATTTTAGTTTTAGATGTAATGATGCCTATAAAAGATGGATTTACTTTAGCTAAAGAAATACGTCAAGAAAATAAAGCAATCCCTATTATTTTTTTAACAGCAAAATCTCAAACAAGTGATGTTTTAGAAGGATTTAGTCATGGAGGAAATGATTATTTAAAGAAGCCCTTTTCTATGGAAGAGTTAATTGTAAGAATTAAATCTTTGTTAAATAGAATCCAAATAAAACCAAATTTAGAAAACATTAAAATAGGTGCATATTCTTTTAATCAAACCAAACAAATCTTAATATTTTCTGAACAAACCCAACAGTTAACACACAGAGAATCTCAATTACTGTATCATCTTTATGAGAAGAAAAATCAAATTTTAGATAGAACCTTTATTTTAAATAAACTTTGGGGAAATGACGATTTTTTTAATGCAAGAAGTATGGATGTTTTTATTAGTAAATTACGTAAAAAACTAAATAAAGACAATACTATTCAAATCATAAATATTCGTGGTTTTGGTTATAAATTGATTTGTTAACCTACTTTCTGTTCTACTTTTTTTATTACCTTTAGCATCCCATTTAATCTTTTTAAAATTAAAATATGCACGTTGCAATTGCAGGAAATATTGGTGCTGGTAAAACCACACTAACCAAGTTATTAGCTAAACATTACAAATGGAAACCGCATTTTGAGTCTGTTGATGAGAATCCTTATTTAGATGATTTTTACACAGAAATGGAACGTTGGTCTTTTAATTTACAAGTCTATTTTTTAAACAGTCGTTTTCGTCAAATTTTAGAATTAAGAGAATCTGGAAAAAACATTATTCAAGATAGAACCATTTATGAAGATGCGCACATTTTTGCACCAAACTTACATGCAATGGGTTTAATGACGAATAGAGATTATAGCAATTATAGTTCTTTATTTGAGCTGATGGAAAACTTAGTAACACCTCCAGATTTATTAATTTATTTACGTGCAGACATATCTACTTTAGTAGGACAAATTCATAAAAGAGGTAGAGATTACGAAAACTCTATAAGTATAGATTATTTAAGCAGATTAAATGAACGTTATGAAGCTTGGATATCTACTTACACAAAAGGTAAATTATTAATTATTGATGTTGATAATTTAGATTTTGTTGCCAACCAAGAAGATTTAGGTTATATTATAGATAGGATAGATGCTCAAATAAATGGTTTATTTTAAAGCATTTAGTTAGTTTTCTGTTTTGCAGGAATTATAGTTTAAAAAAACACAAGAAATTTTTTATAAAAGTATTGTAAATTAAAAGAGACCATTTTCATGGTCTCTTTCTTTTTGTGAAATACATCACCATTGATAATTTGTCCCCCAACTCATTATCAAATAATTTTTATTTTAATTAATTATTTCTATTGTAGAATCTGCAATATTTTTTATTGGTAAGACAAACCTACCTTTTTCTGTTCTTAAAATTAAACATATATTATCAATAGATTCTATTGTACCAATAATAGAATCTATTTTGATTGTTTTTCCTATTTGTAAATTCTTTCTAGAATAATAACCAAATAATAGTCTTTGAATTACATCTCTTGAGCCTAAGCCGAAAGCAATGGTAAATGATGCTAAAATAGCACCCAAAATAATTGATAAATTATTGGTAATTAAATCTGTATTTATTCCTGCTTGATTTAAAGCTGTTACTATAACAATAATTGCAATTATATAAAAAGCGATATTTCCAACTAAATTACCTCCTGTTAATTCTAAAGATTTAAACATAGAAGTTAAGGCTTTTTTAACCATGTTAGCAACATATATACCAACTGCAAAAATTACAAGTGCGCTAACTAATTTTGGTAGATAAGCAATTAAATTACTTAGTTGCTCAGAAACCATTCTCAGTCCTAATAATTCAGACCCAACAATAATAAAAATTAAAATTAACACCCATTTAATTGCAGTGATAATAATTTTTGTTGGTTGAATTTTTACTGATGATTCTCCAAAAATTTCATCAACATTTAATTTTTCTGGTAAACTATCTATATTGGTAAATCCCAATGCTTTTTTTACCAAGAATAAGATAAATTTTATAAGTAACCAACCAATTATTAAAAAGGCAACACCTTTTAATAATTGTGGTAAAAAGTCTACAAAATTAGTCCATAAATTTTGTAAAAAACTAAAATCTAAATCAGTTTGTAGCTTAAGTAATTGTAGTTTGGTGGTCATTTTTAGTTTTTGTTTTTCGAATTATTTTTACTCCCAAAAATATCTCCAATAGTGTTTGGATATTTTACTAAAAACAAATCAGCAACATCTAAGGTAAGTTTAATCATACCAATATCGCTTAACACTTTTTTTTTGAGAACATCAGGAACTTTGTGATGGTGTATAATTCTCTTAAAGGGATTGCTCATAATTATAACTCTTCATAGGTTCTTACAACTTTCTGTTTGGCTCTTTTAATTCGCATTTTAACAGCACTTTCACCAACTTCTAAAACTTGCTGAATCTCTTTAATACTCATATCATCTTGATATTTCATTAAAAGAATCATCTTGTCTGCTGGTTCAATTAAAGATAATGCTTTTGCTAATTTTTCTGATTTTAACTCAAAAAGAGTAGCATCATCAATCTCTTGCAAAAGATCATCATCTTTTATATTATCTGTAACAACCGTAACTTTTTCTTTCTTTTTGTGTGCGTTTCTTTGTACATAATTTACACAGAAATTATAGGTAAAAGAATACAACCAAGTAGAAAACTTAGAGTTACCTTTAAAGGTTTTTAATTTTACAAATAACCTGATAAAAACATCATGTGTTAAATCTTCTGCTTCTTCCTTACTTTTAGAAAAACCATAGCACTTGTTGTAAACAACTTTAGAAAATCGGTCGTATAAAACAGCAAACAAATGGGTATTATTTGTGGCTACTATTTTAAAGACTAAATCTTCGTCGCTTATAGTTTTAACATCAATTGTTTTCAATTCAGTTATTGTTTTGACACAAATTAACTTGATAAGTCACACATAAATTAAAAAAAAAGTTTAGTTGTTATTTTAAATCGATGAGTGGTAAAAAAATCACTTTTAAAAAAAATAAAACTTTTTGTAACATTAACATACATTCTTACGTATAATTAAATGTAGCAATACATTAATCCTTTAAAATTCACATAGAATTAGATGAGACAACTTAAAATTACAAAGCAGGTTACTAACAGAGAAACTGCATCGTTAGACAAATACTTACAAGAAATTGGAAAAGTAGACTTAATTACAGCTGATGAAGAAGTAGAATTAGCGCAGCTTATAAAAGCGGGCGATCAAAGAGCATTAGAAAAATTAACGAAAGCCAATTTAAGATTTGTTGTATCCGTTGCAAAACAGTATCAAAATCAAGGATTAACTTTACCAGACCTAATTAACGAAGGAAACTTAGGTTTAATTAAAGCAGCAAAACGTTTTGATGAAACTAGAGGTTTTAAATTTATATCTTATGCTGTATGGTGGATTCGTCAATCTATCTTACAAGCTTTAGCAGAACAATCTCGTATTGTACGTTTGCCATTGAATAAAATTGGTTCTATTAATAAAATCAATAAAATGTACGCTTTCTTAGAGCAAGAAAATGAGCGCCCACCAAGTGCAGAAGAAATTGCTAAGAAATTAGATATGACTGTGAATGACGTAAAAGAATCTATGAAAAATTCTGGACGTCATGTATCTATGGATGCTCCTTTAATTGAAGGTGAAGATTCTAATTTATACGATGTATTAAACTCTGGAGAATCTCCAAATCCTGATCGTGTTTTATTACATGAATCTTTAAGAATAGAAATTAACAGAGCCTTAGAAACATTAACTCCAAGAGAAGCAGATGTTGTAAAGCTTTACTTTGGTTTAGGAGAGCACCAACCAATGACTTTAGAAGAAATTGGTGAAACTTTCGATTTAACTCGTGAGCGTGTTCGTCAAATTAAAGAAAAAGCAATCAGAAGATTAAAACATACTTCTAGAAGTAAAATTTTAATGACTTACCTAGGCTAGAGGTCTTAGACCTCTTTTGGTATATCACTCGAACTTATAAAAGTTTGAAAATATTTAAAAACTCTCAAAATTTATTTTTGGGAGTTTTTTTATATATCTAGATTATTAAATTTAAAAAAACGCGTTTTTGATACTACAACAAATAAATTATCTTTACAAGATAACAGTATTATAAAAAGTTTCCATATTCCAACTAATTTACTGAATATCGACAATAAAACTTTATATATAACACGTTGTGTAACATTTGAGAAATGAACAAAATTTTAACCTTTACATTGATATTTCTGACTTTAAGTTGCTCTGACTCAAAGAAAGAAAAGAAATCTGAAAAACTACAGATTGAAAAACAAGAAGTGGTAATTTCTGAACCTGAACATACCGAAAAATCGCTTTTTGATATAGTTTTTAGGAAAATTGAAGATGTTGAATATTTTAAAGATTTTGAAAAAAATTCTGGAACGGTTATAAATTATGAAAATAGCAAATGGAAATATGCTTTTGTTGAAATGCAGAACCAAAATAATCGGATAATAATACTTGAGAAAATTATTGAGACTGGAGAACCTAAAAAGAAATATCAAATTTTAGATACTATACAAATCAATAATGTTAAAGAAAACGAATTTACGTCAATCGGAATTTGTCAAAATAACGAAAAAGTAGATTCTCGGATTTTAGCAATAATTGAGAGAACTGAAAATGATTTTGATTTAGAATATTATTCCAAAATTAAAAGAGCGTGGAAAGCTAACCTTGAAACAAAAAAAATTGAAAAAATGACCGAGATAAATGGAATTACGTGTATGAATGAAGGTTATGGAATATAAAAAACGTTACACAAAAACGTGTATAATTAATGGCTTGTTCTCGCCTATTTACGAAAATCCTCGCGGATTTTCTATCTGTGTTTATTTGCTAACTTTAGTGCTTAAACACGCCACAAATCATACACAAACACGTTAGCTTTAATGCTAGAGCAAGTTTTCGGATTGAAAAAAGCCTAGTTTTATTTTTTGATTTTTTTTTTAGAATTTTAAGGTAGATAAATCAGAAAAATTGTGCGCGGAATTGCTCACTCATACTCTGAATTGAATTACGTCTGACTTTTTAACTCGTTTGCGCAATCAGAATTGGAAAAAAAAAGTGGGAATTGCTCACTCAAACCTGAATTAAAAAATGTCGGAATTTGAGCAAGTTCACAAAATTGAATTAATTTAAAAACTAGATTTAAGTAAGTTTATGGAATTAAAAGCCTTAATAATAAATGCATTGGGAAATTTGAAAGGATATATTTTCATTTTCATCTTATTTACTTATGTTTTTTTTATTGGTTATTTACACAACTATAGATTTATGAAATCAAAGTTTTATCTACAAAAAATTAAACCTCGTTCATATTTTTTTGAACTAGGATTTTACCTATTATTAACTTTCATATTTGTAATATCACTTTTACTTTTATCATTCATTTTAATAAAGGCTATAGGAATTCCAACTGAATAGAAAAGAATGAACAAAAACGAATTGAATTATAAAACGGAAAAAAGCACTAAAAGCTAACACCGTGTATAATTAATTGCTTTGGCAAGTGCTTATTTGGAAAATTCCTTCAGAATTTTCTCGCGTTCGTTTTTATTTGCTAAATTTAGTACTTAAACCACGCAACAAACCATATACAAACACGTTAGCCACAATTAAAACGAACGAATGTCAGCAATAGCAGATTTTAGAATTATAATAACTGATAAACTTGAATCACTGAAAGAATCAGCAGAAATAAAAATCAAAAAAGGATTTTTAAAAAAAACCATAATAGATAATTATTGGGACTTTTTGGATGAGAATGCATCAAAATTGAAAAACTTTGAATGGTCTGGTTATATATTTGGTAATCTTCTGATATATCTACAAGAAAATAAGGGAATTGATTTATTAACAAGTGAGTTTGATTCTACTGCAAATTGGATTTCTGAAAAGCGAAATGCTTCAGTTATGATTTTCACTCTGAATCACAAAAAATTATATTTGGATAAATTAGAACTCGAAAATTTTAATGAAACTGAATTAATTGCCTTTAATAAGGAGTTTTCAGAAGACGATAGTCCTGAATTAGCAAAAACCGAAATGGAAGGAATAGAGGCTATTCAAAATAGTTTGTTGGAATTGAAAAGCGAAAATGAAATTGTAATACTAACAGTAGGATAAAAAACGTATAGTAATATTCGTATATAACAAATAAAAAACCTGCAAATAATTCTTAAGTCAAATATAATATCATTTAAAATCGCTAAAATTATTAGTGATTTTTTTTGTTTAAATTTTAAACTCTTTTAAAATCATAGTTTGTTATAAAAGTATTGCTTTCTTCCTATCTTTGTAAAACACAAACTACACAATATATAAAATGAGTAATTTAATTGCACCTTCAATTTTAGCAGCAGACTTTGCTAACTTACAAAGAGACATAGAAATGGTAAACAATAGTGAAGCAGATTGGTTTCATATTGATATTATGGATGGTGTTTTTGTACCCAACATTTCTTTTGGAATGCCCGTTTTAAAGGCAATTACAAAGCACGCAAAAAAAACAATTGATGTGCATTTAATGATTGTAAATCCTGACCAATACATACAACCATTTGCAGATTTAGGTGCTGATGTTTTAACTGTACATTATGAAGCTTGTACACATTTACACAGAACAGTACAAGCAATAAAAGCTGCAGGAATGAAAGCTGGTGTTGCACTAAACCCACATACACCAATTGCAGTTTTAGAAGACATTATTGCAGATTTAGATTTGGTTTGTATTATGAGTGTAAATCCTGGTTTTGGTGGACAATCTTTTATTGAAAATACTTACAAAAAAGTAAATCAATTAAAACATTTAATCGAATTTTCTAACTCAGATTGCCAAATAGAAATTGATGGTGGAGTTACCAATAAAAACGCCAATCAATTAATAGAAGCTGGTGCCAATGTTTTAGTTGCAGGAAGTTATGTTTTTGGTGCTAAAAATCCGACTGAAACAATTGCAGATTTAAAAAGTATTGTTGGATAATTGTACACTGTTGTAGACATAGAAACCACAGGAAATGGATACAAAGGTTCTAAAATAACAGAAATATCTATTTTTGTTTTTGATGGAAAAAAAATTATAGATGAATTTACTACACTAGTAAACCCAGAACAAAACATTCCGCCTTTTATTACCAATTTAACTGGCATTACAAATGCCATGGTTAGAAATGCACCAAAGTTTTATGAAATTGCAAAAAGGGTTGCAGAAATTACCAAAGACACCATTTTTGTTGCTCACAATGTAAATTTTGATTACAATATAATTCAAGCAGAATTTAAAAGTTTAGGTTTTGATTTTAAACGTAAAAAACTCTGTACTGTTCGTTTATCAAGAAAATTAATTCCAGGTTTAAATTCCTATAGTTTAGGTAATATTTGCACACACGAAAACATTCCTATTAATGGAAGACACAGAGCTAAAGGAGATGCAGAAGCAACTACAGAATTATTTAAAAGATTAATAGAAAGAGATGATAATTTTACCATTAATTCCTTTTTAAACCCAAAATCTAGACAAGCAACTTTACCTCCACTTTTAGATAAAAAAATTGTAGATAATTTACCTGAAACTTTTGGCGTTTATTATTTTAAAAATGTAGCCAAAGAAATTATTTATGTTGGTAAAGCCAATAATATAAAGCAAAGAGTTATTAGTCATTTTTACGATAAAAAGAAAAAAGAACAAGAAATGTGCATGGAAACTGCATCGATTTCTTTTACAGAAACA
The DNA here is from genome assembly GCF_058147165.1 of Polaribacter sp. 2305UL8-11. Lineage (NCBI taxonomy): Bacteria > Pseudomonadati > Bacteroidota > Flavobacteriia > Flavobacteriales > Flavobacteriaceae > Polaribacter > Polaribacter sp. 2305UL8-11. Next base: position 67,328 of record NZ_JBYVJW010000011.1, read on the forward strand.
GGTAGTGAGTTATTGGCTTTGTTGTTAGAATCTTCAGAAATAAAACACAGATACCCAAAATACAACCGCTCTCAAAAAAATAACAATGCAGCAATTGGTTTATTTTCTTATGAAGACCAAAAAGGAATTCTTCATCTAGCTTTTAACAAGTTAAAATTAGTTCCAAATCCATTAATGACTTTTTATTCTTTGGCAGAATGTAGATTTTTTTTAGAAAAATTATGCAAAGAGTTTACCCTTTGTCCTAAATATTGTCACTTACAAACCAATGTTAAGCAGTGTTTTCATCATCAATTAAAAGAATGTAAAGGTATTTGTTGTGATAAAGAAAAGGTAGTAGATTATAATAAACGAGTTAAAGCAGCCATAATATCTGTTGGTATTGGGTCAGAAAATTTAGTTATTAAAGAAAAAGGAAGAACCAAGAATGAAGTTGGTTTTGCATTAATTTTAGGAGGTACTTATCTAGGTTTTGGGTATATTGATAAAAATCTAGATACAACATTAAATATTCCTGAAGATTATCAATTATTTATAGAGCCTAAAAGAGATAATAGAGATGTTCAACGAATTTTAAGCTCTTATTTAAGAAAGAAACAAACTTTAGAAAACTCAAAAAATGGAAAAATCAGCATATAAAATTCACATTATTGGAGCTGGGATTAGTGGTTTAATTGCTGCTCAGGTTTTAGAGAATCATGGATATCAGCCAATAATTTTAGAGGCTTCTTGTTCTGTTGGTGGTAGAGTAAAATCTGACATTGAAAAAGGCTATACTTTAGATCATGGTTTTCAAGTTTTGTTAACATCTTATCCAGCTGCGAAAAAATATTTAAATTATAAGGCTTTAGAATTGCAAGAATTTTTACCTGGAGCTGCTATTTTTAAAAATGGAAAACAGGAAGTTATTGGAGATCCTTTAAGAAACTTATCTCTCTTATTTCCAACCTTATTTTCTGCTACTGGTAATTTTTCTGATAAAATAAAAATTTTAAAATTAAACACACTTTTAAAGAAAAAGAAAGTTGCTCAAATCTTTGCTACAAAAGAAAAAACTACTTTAAAATATTTACAAGACTTTGGTTTTTCATCAGCAATTATAAATAATTTTTTTAGACCTTTTTTTAGTGGAATTTTTTTAGAACCCAATTTAGAAACATCTAGTAGAATGTTTGAGTTTGTGTATAAAATGTTTGGTGATGGTTTGGCTGTTTTACCCAAAAAAGGAATCCAAGAAATTCCTAATCAACTAAAATCTAATTTAAAAAACACTAACTTTAAGTTTAATTCTAAAGTAAAAGAAGTTAAAGATAATAGTATTCTTTTAGAAAACGATAAAGTTTTAAAAAGCCATATTACCATTATTGCAACTGAAGCTAGTTCTTTAATTTCTAACTTAAAAAACCAAGAAACTACTTGGAAAAGTTGTGATACTCTTTACTTTGAAACTAATTCTAGAGTTATTAAAAAACCTTTAATTGGTTTAATTGCAGATGAAAAAGCATTGATAAATAATATATTTTATCACACAAGTTTAGAAACATCAACAAAAAACAATAAGGACTTACTTTCTGTAACTGTGGTAAAAAATCATAATTTAAAAGATTTAGATTTGATTTTAAAAGTTACTGAAGATTTAAAAATATTATGTGGCATAGATGTAAAAAAGTTTATAAAACATTATAAAATTAAAAAAGCATTGCCCAAATTAGACAATCTACAATATGAAATTTCTAGCTCTGAAACTAAGTTAAAATCTACTATATTTTTAGCTGGAGATCAATTATTAAATGGCTCTTTAAATGCTGCAATGATTTCTGGAGAAAGAGCGGCTTTAGGAGTAATACAAACTTTGGAAGATGGTTTAATTGTAGATGAGTTGACTTCTGAATATCAATAAAAAACACAAAGCATTCTCCATGCAAAGAATTTTAAAGAGGCTGTCTGAAAAGTTAATTTAGCTGTCATTTTGAGCCTTTCGTCTTCGCCCAAGACAGGCTTTTCGAAAAATCTATGTAATTGATTTTGAATGAATAAGATTTCTCCATTACAGTCGAAAAATGACAAATTTTAATACTTTTCAGGCAGTTTCTTAAAAAACTAACATAAAACTATAATTGTTCTACTAGAAAATTAATAAGATCTGTAGTTGTAACAATACCTACTAACTCACCATCTGCTTCTACTGGCAATGCATGAAACTCTCTTTTAGATAAAACCATACCAACCTCTTTTATGGTATCTTCTGGTTTTACAACTACAACATTTTTTGCCATAACTTGTTTTATACTAAACATATCATACACAAAACTGTCTACATTGTTTTCATCATCAGAAATATCTGCAAAACTAATTCTTAAAATATCTGTATAACTTAACATTCCCAATATTTTTTTATTCTGAACCACTGGAATATGCCTAATTTTATTTTTTTTAAATAGTTTTTCTGCTTTTTCTAAAGTATCAGAAACGTTTACAGTAATAACTTCTGTTGTCATTATTTCTGAAATTGGTGTTCTTTTTTTCATGATATTTCTTTTAGAATTATATCAAATTTCGAAAAAATTATACTTAAAAAAGATGATTTTTATCACACTTAAAAAATAATATCTGTACGTTTTAATAGAAGTTAAAAAAACTCAATGACAAAGAAGTATATCTTTATCTTGAGTTATATTTTATAGTGATTTTAGCAGGATTATTGAAGATTATCCAGACAAAATTATGTTTTAAAAATAAAAATAGATTAAAAAAATCGAGTAAACTCAATTTCTCTCAATCTATTTTCATCCGTTTGTGACTCCAGCAGGATTCAAACCTGCAACCCTCAGAGCCGAAATCTGATATTCTATTCAGTTGAACTATGGAGCCCTTTTTTTAGTATGCAGTCACTGCTTTCAAAAACAATAGACAGTATTTATACTATTAAATTTATTAAAAAATTACACCAAGTGCTTTTTTACCAACATAGAAATTGTCTTTCCATCTGCTTGTCCTGCCAATTCTTTAGAAACGATTCCCATTACTTTACCCATATCTTTCATACCTGAAGCCCCAACTTTTTGAATAGTTGCTACCACAACTTTTTCAATTTCTTCTTCAGACAATGCCTCTGGCAAAAATTGTTCTAAAATTGCAACTTCTGCTAATTCTGGTTCAGCCAAATCTGGTCTATCTTGTTTTACAAAAATTGCTGCACTATCTTTTCTTTGTTTTACTTGCTTTTGGATGATTTTAATTTCTTGATCTTCAGTTAATTCAGCCTGAACACCAGTCTCTGTTTTTGCTAATAAAAATGCAGATTTTACAGCCCTTAAAGCTTGTAAAGCAACTGTATCTTTTGCTTTCATAGCTTCTTTCATTTTATCCATTACTTGTTTTTGCAAACTCATTCTTTAATATTTTAAATTAATTATTTCTTAGTTTTCTTTAAATACAAAACGTATTTATTATAGTCTATAAATGCTTTTCCTTTTTGTAAAATATCTGCACCAATTATGCCATGTACTTCTTTAGCATTGTGTTGCGTTAACGCAGTATTTACATGTGATAAATCAAACAACACTAAATGACATTTTTTTGTTTTCCAATCACCTATTTTTAAGGAATTATTTTCAGATTGCTGGGTTTCCATATCTGTTGCTCCTGCACCTGCAGCCTTTGTTTCACTTTCTTGTGCATCTAAATTAAAATGTGCAATTAAATCTAAACTTACACAAGAATTTGAGGCTCCAGTATCTAAGATAAAGCGTCCTTTTACATCATTTATTGTCGCTTTTAACTCTAAATGATTTGTTGCTATTTTCTTTAATTTAATCTTAATGTATTTCTTCTTCTTTAAAATCTTTTCTAAACGCTTCATGTACTATTTTTCTGAACTTCAAAAATACAACTTATAATAGCAAGAGTAAACTAACGTTCTAAAATTTCTTTTAGCTTTTGCTGATATTTATCAAACGATCTAATATTATGATGAGTTCCTTTATCTATTTCTACAAATTGATTTTCTTGATTTTTATTGAGCTTTAAAAGTTCTTTTGATTGTTTAAAAGAAGTTGTTTTATCTTCATTTCCGTGAAAAATAGTGATTGGCGAAGCTACTTGTGGAATATCTAAATCAGACCTAAATTGATACTTCAACAAAAAAGTTGGAGCTAATTTTGAGTAACATTGTAGTGCTTTTTTTAAGTTGTAAAAAGGTGCCTCTAAAATAAGTTCTTTAGGTTTGTTTTTAGCTGCAATTCTTGTAGCAAAAGTACTTCCTAAAGAAAAGCCATAAACCACAATTTGTGTTTCTTTATATTCCTTTTTTAAATAATTATAAACTACTAAACCATCATTATACATTGCTTTTTCATCAAAGTTCCCTGTACTTTTTCCGTAATTTCTATAATCAAAAACTAAAACTTCGTAATTGTATTTTAAAAAATAAGTAACTCTGTTTCCCCAACGTGTTAAATTACCTTTATTGCCATGACAAAAAAGCACAACTCCTTTTGGGTTTGGAAGTTTAAAATGTAGTGCATTAATTTCGTTATTGGCATCCGTTTTTATAAAAACTTCTTCAAATTGGTTTGAAAAATCATATTGATAATTTCTGTCTAATTTTTTCCAATTGATAAAAATGAATTTTTCTTGAAAGAAGTAAAAAAATACCATTCCAACTATCAACAAAAAACTAACAGACGCTAAAATTCTCTTAATCACTTTTTGTTACTTTTCTTTGTTCTTATAAAATCGATACTCGTTTTCTCTCTGTTTATTTCCATTTCTTTATCTGAAGTTAATATTTCTCTTAACGCTTTGTGGTAACTTTCAAAATTATGTAAATCTTTATGGCCTCCACCAATTATTGGAAATAACTTTGTAAGATTTGGCTTCATTTTTGAAAGCCGAATACTAGATGCAAATTTAATAACCTTATCATTTGTACCATGAATAATTTTAATAGGACATTTTACATATTTAATCCATTTATAAGTTGGCATAGAATAACGCATTACCAAACCTAAAGGAACAAAAGGCAGGTATCTTTTTACATTTTTTTTCATACTAAAATATGGGCAAGCCAACACCAACATTTTAGGGTTATTCATAGAAGCCACTTTGGTTGCCAAACCTGTGCCTAAAGAACGTCCATAAACAATAATATTCTCTTCTTTAACCACTTCTTTTAATTTGTCATAAACATATAAAGCATCTTGCTTCATACTTTCTTGACTCATTTTTCCTGTACTTTTTCCAAAACCACGATAATCAATCATAATTACATCATAATTATGTAAAGTAAAATCTACTGCAAATTTACCCCAACCTTTAATGCTTTTAGAATTGCCTTTTAAATAATAAACCAATCCTTTAGAGTTTTCTGCTTTAAAATGCAATCCGTTTATGGTAACTCCGTCTTTAATTTTTAAATTATATTCTTTAACTTCTTGATTTTCGTACTGAAACTGAAAATCTTTTGGTAATTTTTCTGGATGAAATAAAAACCTTTCTTGAAAGAAATACAGAAACAAACTAACTGCTGCAACAACGCAAATAAAGATTATGAGATAATTTGTCCAGTCCATTTATATGGTTTTAGGCTTACTAAACTACTGAATTTTAAGGAAAAAACACATTTTGAAAAATATCTATTTTTTTATATCTTTAAAAAGATAATATTTTGATTATGAAAACTTCAAGAAGATTAGAACAAGCTTTAATTAAACTATATAACGCTTTTCATAACAATAGGTTGAATCCTGAAGATTGTAAAGCGTGCGCAGTTGGTAATATTTTAGATAATTTTGATAGTTGGAAACATCTTTCTAACGAGCATGGTTCTTTAAATTTAAGTTATGTAGGTAGAATACATCAAAATTTAGGGAGAAAGTTTAACGGATATACTCCTTTAGAAATCTTGCAAATAGAAAAGACTTTTTTAGAAGCCTGTGGTTTTAAAACACCTTTATGTCATTATAATCCCAAACCTATTAATCCTACTTCTAAAGATACTTTGTTTAACGGACTTTCTGCGGTTGTAAAAGAACTTTGTAAATTAGACAAAGTAGATAATATTATGGATTACTCTAAACTTTTTGAGCATGAAAATGGAGAACCAGTATATCATGTAGAAACTTTTTTGGCTTAAAAAAAACCAATTCATTTCTGAATCGGTTTTATAACTTATTTGTTTTATGAGATTCTGAAACAAGTCCAGAATACATTTTGCTTATCCTCCAAAGTCATCAAAACGAATGTTCTCATCTGGAATTCCAAAATCTTCTCCCATTTTTTGAACTGCTTTATTCATTAATGGCGGTCCACAGAAATACAATTCAATATCTTCTGGAGAATCATGATGATTTAAGTAGTTCTCGATTACACAATTGTGAATAAAACCAACAAAACCATCTCCAGGAGCATCAATATTTTCTTTTACTTTCCAATTATCTTCTGGTAAAGGTTCAGACAATGCTAAGTAAAATTTAAAGTTAGGGAAGTCTTTTTCTAATTGATAAAAATGATCTAAATAGAATAACTCTCTTTTAGAACGCCCACCATACCAATAGGTAACTTTTCTTCCTGTTTTTAATGTTTTGAATAAATGATATAAATGAGAACGCATTGGTGCCATACCTGCTCCACCACCTACATACAGCATTTCAGCATCAGACTCGTTGATAAAGAATTCTCCATAAGGACCAGAAATTACACACTTATCCCCTTTTTTTAAATTAAAAATATATGACGAGGCAACACCTGGATTTACATCCATCCAACCGTTTTTGGCTCTATCCCAAGGTGGAGTTGCAATACGTACATTTAACATAATTTCTCTACCTTCTGCTGGGTAAGAAGCCATAGAATAAGCACGCTCTACAGTTTCATCATTTTTCATTACTAATGGCCATAAACCAAACTTATCCCACTCTGCTTGAAACTTATCTGGAGTTTCGTGCTCTTCTGGGTGAGCTGTAATATCCATATCTGAATATTTAATCTCACAAGGAGGAATTTCAATTTGAATATACCCACCAGCTTTGTATCCCATATCTTCTGGAATCTCTACAACAAACTCCTTAATAAAAGAAGCTACATTGTAATTTCTTACAACTACTGCATCCCATTTTTTAATTCCGAAAACTTCTTCTGGAATTGTAATATTCATGTCTTGTTTTACTTTAACTTGACATGCTAAACGAATTCCCGATTTTAATTCTTTTTTGGTAAAATGTGGGGTTTCTGTTGGCAATGCTTCTCCTCCACCTTCTAAAACGTGGCATTCACATTGTACACAAGATCCTCCACCACCACAAGCAGATGGCAAAAATATTTTTTCGTTTCCTAATGTGGTTAAAAGTGTGCTACCAGAACCTACTTCTATTTTCTTTTCTCCATTAATTGTAATTGTTACTGGACCTGAAGGAGATAATTTTTGTTTTACAAACAATAACAATGTTACTAATAACAGTGTTACTAATAAAAAAGCTGCTACTGTTGCAATTATGGTTCCTGTTGTACCTGCTGCTAATATCATTCTTCTACTCGTTTATAGTTGTGTTTTCTGCTACAATTTCTTTAGCTTCTTTTTTTACTTCTTCTTTCTTGATTTTTGCTTCTACTTTTGGTTTTTCTTCTTTCTTCTCATCTCCTCCTGTTAACATTCCACCAAAACTCATAAAACCAATTGCCATTAAACCTGTAATTATAAAAGTAATTCCTAAACCTCTTAAGGCTGGTGGAACACTTGAATATCTAATTTTTTCACGAATGGCAGCGATTGCTAAAATGGCTAAAAACCATCCTATTCCAGAACCAACACCATAGGTTAATGATAATCCTAATGTTGGTATTTCTCTTGATTGCATAAATAAACTTCCTCCTAAAATTGCACAGTTTACAGCAATTAATGGTAAGAAAATACCTAAAGAGTTGTATAATGAAGGTGAAAATTTCTCAACAATTATTTCTACCAATTGCACCATAGTTGCTATGGTTGCAATAAACATAATAAATGATAAGAAACTTAGGTCATAATTTGCATATTCTGGTCCTAACCAAGCTAATGCTCCATCTTGTAAAATATATTGGTCTAACAACCAGTTTAAAGGTACAGTTACAGCTAATACAAAAATAACTGCTGCTCCTAAACCTACTGCTGTAGATACTTTTTTAGATACAGCTAAGTAAGAACACATCCCTAAAAAGGTTGCGAATACCATGTTATCTATAAATATCGATTTGAAAAATAATTCTATATGTTCCATATTTTTTAGTATGCAGTTTGCAGTATGCAGTTTTCAGTTAGCTATTGACTGCTTACTGAATACTGATTTACTACCAACTTTTTTAATTCTCTTCTATTAATGCTTTGTTCTTAGTTCTTTGTACCCAGATAATAATACCAACTACTATTAATGCCATTGGTGATAATAGCATAAAACCATTGTTTTCATACCCAATTGCATATAATCCTGTTTTTTCGATTGGATCTCCTAAAACTTTAAATCCTAACAAAGTACCAGATCCTAATAACTCTCTAAAAAAACCTACTGCAATTAAAATTACACCATAACCTACTGCATTTCCAATTCCGTCTAAGAAAGAACGCCAAGGTGCATTTCCTAAAGCAAAAGCTTCAAAACGTCCCATAATAATACAGTTTGTTATAATTAGTCCTACAAAAACAGATAGTGTTTTACTTAATTCGTAAGCAAAAGCTTTTAACACCAAATCAACAATAATTACTAAAGTAGCAACAACAATTAGTTGTACGATAATTCTAATTTTTGATGGTATAATATTTCTCATTAATGAGATAACTACGTTACCAATTCCTAGTACAAAAAGTACAGAAATAGACATTACAATAGAAGCTTTTAATTCTGCTGTAATTGCTAATGCAGAACAAATACCTAATACTTGAATTGTTATTGGGTTGTTATCTAATAATGGGTCTGTAATTAATGCTGCGTCTTTTTTTGATAAAAGTCCCATAAATTATTTTTTTAATGTTTTAAAATAAGGCACGTACAATGCTAAGTCTTTTTTTATCATTGCAGAAACTCCATCACCTGTAATAGTTGCACCAGCAATGGCATCTACTTCGTAATCTGTTTTGTTTTCGTTTTTAGGATCATTATTTCCTTTGGCAACTGTAATACCTTTAAAAACTCCAGCTTCTGTTAGCAAATGTTCTTCATAAAAATCGTCCATAAAATAACGTTGTTTTATGTTTGCTCCTAAACCAGGTGTTTCTCCTTTATGATCAAAATATGCCCCTTGTACAACCATATTTTCATCCATAGAAACATAACCCCAAATTGCATCCCATAATCCTTTTCCGTAGATTGGAGCTACGTAAAAAGTTTTACCATCTTTCTCTCCTATAAACAAAGGTAGTTTTCTGGTTTTACCAGCTTTTGCATTTGCTTGTTGCTTTTTAACATCAATTAAATAAGCATCATCACTTTCAGAAATTTTATCTCCTTCTATTACAATTTGTTTTTTGATGTATTTATTAAACTCATCACCTGCAACTGCTGTTGATACAAAAGTGGCACTAGATTCGTCATTTTCATTTACACCCATAGCATACAAAATATTTTGCTGCTTTTCTATACGTTCGTTTTCTTTAATAGTTGGTTTTAAAGACGATGCTAAAAAGGCCAACAAAGAACCAACAACTAACACCATAATTACAGCGAAAATCATTGTATAACCATTACTATCTGTTCTCTTACTCATAATTAGGCAGTTTTAACTTTAGTACGTTTTAATCTTTTCTTTACGTTTCCTTGAACCACATAATGGTCTATTGTTGGAGCAAATACATTCATTAATAAAATGGCTAAAAATACTCCTTCTGGATATGCTGGATTAAATACTCGAATCATAATTGAGATAAAACCAATTAAGAAACCGTAAATCCATTTTCCTTTATTTGTTTGTGATGCTGTAACAGGATCTGTAGCCATATAAACTGCTCCGAATGCCAAACCACCAATCATTAAGTGTTCCCACCAATCTGTACTCATTAAACCATAGAATTTACTTGATTCTGTAATAACTCCTGTATCTATAATTGCATAATTGAAAATCATACCCATTACTGCAGCTCCAATAAATGTTGAAACGATTATTCTCCAACTTCCAATTTTTGTAAAAATTAAAAATGCTGCTCCTAATAATATTAATAAAGTTGAAGTTTCTCCAATAGAACCTGGGATGAATCCCATAAACTTGTCCCAATTAGTATAAATTACTTCTTGATTCTGTGCGTAACTTCCTAAAATGGTTTCTCCAGAAATTGCATCAGCAGTACCTGTTCTGTTTACTGCATCATATACCCAAACTTTATCTCCAGACATCCAAGTTGGATATGCAAAAAATAAAAATGCTCTAATAGTTAAAGCTGGGTTTAAAATATTCATTCCTGTACCACCAAAAACTTCTTTACCAATTACAACTCCAAATACTACAGCTACAGCCAACATCCATAAAGGAGTATCTATTGGAACAATTAAAGGGACTAACATACCTGTTACCAAATACCCTTCTTCTACTTCATGCCCTTTTATTACTGCAAAAATAAATTCTACTAAAAGACCAACTCCATAAGAAACAATAACTAATGGTAGTACTTTAATAATACCAATCCATAGGTTATCCCAAGTTAAAAAAGAACCTAATACAGAAAAATCTGAAGTTATTCCTTGAGCTCTTTCTATAGCTGTATAGTGTTGATAACCTGCATTGAACATTCCAAAAATTAAACAAGGAATTAAAGCCATGATTACAATATTCATTGTACGCTTTAAATCATCTGCTGCTTTTATATGGGTTCCTCCGTGAGTAACCTCATTTGGTAAATATAAAAAGGTATGGATTGCGTTAAACGCAGGTGCCATTTTGGTTCCTTTATATTTTTCTTTTAAATTATGTAAATTTTGTTTTAAGCCCATAATCTTATCCTAATTCTTCTCTCATTAAATCTAAACCTTCTCGAATTATCTTCTGATGAGGTTGCTTTGACACACAAATAAATTCTGTTAATGCAAAATCTTCTGGTGCTATTTCATACCCTCCTAAAGCTTCCATTTCATCTAAATCTTTATACATAAATGCTTTTAATAATTGCATTGGATAAATGTCTAAAGGAAAAACCTGCTCATAAGCTCCTGTTACAACAAATGCTCTATGTTCGCCATTTGTGTTTGTATTTAAATCGAACTTTTTGTTTGGTGTTAACCAAGAAAAAGTCAAAGCTCTTGAAGTTGAAATTTTATTAAAAACTGGTTTGTTCCAACCAAAAAACTCATAATCATCTCCTTCTGGGATAGCTGTTATTTGATTGTCATAATAACCCAAAAACTCATCTTCTTTTACTTCCTTTCCAGAAAGCACATTTCCGCTAATGATTCTTGTATTGTCATCATTCAAATTATTTGCAGTAACATCTGCAATAGTTGCTCCTGCAATAGCAGTTACATATTGTGGCTTGTTAAATTGAGAACCAGTTAAAGCAACAGTTCTAGTTACATTTAATTTTCCTGTTAATAACAACTCACCAATAACGACTAAATCTTGTGGTGTAACAGTCCAAACAACCTCACCTTTATTAATAGGGTTTATTCTTGCAATTTGAGTACTTACGTTTCCTGAAGGATGTGGTCCAGAAACTTTATGCAATTCAACACCATTTAATTTTGATAAAGGAGAATTTGAATTTGCTCCAACAGAAACATGTACTTTTCCTTCAGTTAATTTAGAAATTGCATCTATGGCAGCTTGTAATTCTATTTCTTTACCAGCTAAAGTATAATCTAAATCTGCTGCTAAAGGTGCACTTGCATAACCAGAAATAAAAATTGCTTTTGGAGCTTGATTAGGACTTGCAACTACGTCATAAGGACGTTGTTTTACAAATGGCCAACAACCAGAAGTAAATAAATGATTTTTAACTTCTTCTGCAGACATTGAAGCTGCATTTTTAGTCCCAAAATCTTTATGAACTTGATTGGTGTCTGCAGCAATTTTGACTGCTAATACTTTTCTTCTTGCTCCACGAATTACCTCTGTAACTTTACCAGAAACAGGACTTGTAAATAAAATACGTTCGTCACTTTTAGAATAAAAAAGTGTGTCTCCCGCTTTTACTTCAGCTCCTTCTTTGGCAACAAGTTTAGGTGTAATTCCGTGAAAATCTTCTGGTTTTACAGCGTAAACACTACTTAAAGTACTGTTAGTAGTCGTTTTTTCTGCTTCGCCAACAAGCTTAATGTCTAAGCCTTTTTTAATACGAATGTCTTTTGACATAGTAATTTGGAATTGTTAGTTATCTAAAAAAATCATGCAAATTTACGGATTTTAGCAATTATTCTAAACATAAAAGTTCGTTAAAGATTATTATTTATAATGACTCTAAATAATGAAATTCAATGAAAACGTTTTAGTACTAAATAATTTGGCTTACATTTTGATAAAGTCTAAGAAATGAATCTTATTTTTGTAAAATGATAAAAAAAATATCTCTGTTATTTTTTGTTTTTATTGGTTTTATAGCTTCTTCTCAGAATATTAAATCAATTCAATTAAGACCTTTACAACAAAATAGCTTTACTTCTATAGTTCCTTTAGGCACTGTTTTAGAGTTGTCTTTTGATGATTTGGATGCAGATAGCAAAGATTATCAATATAAAATAGAGCACATGACACATGATTGGCAATCTAGCAGATTATCATCAAGTCAATATATAGATGGTTTTGACCAGAATACAATTATAGATGTTACCAACTCATTTAATACTTTTCAAAACTATACACATTATTCAGTTAAAATTCCGAATGTAAATACTGTCATTACAAAAACTGGAAACTATCTTTTATCTGTTTTAAATTATGATGATGAAGTTGTTTTTACCAGACGTTTTGTGCTCTACGAAAACTCTGCTGTGATTGGGGTAAATGTTATTAGAAGTAGAAATGCAAAAACACTTAACACCCAGCAAACTGTTCAGTTTTCTGTAAATCATCCAAAAATTAAAATTAATAATCCACAACAAGAAATAAATGTAGTTGTATTAAAAAACAATAATTGGAATGAAAAAATAACCAATTTGCAACCTACTTTTTTCAAACCCAACCAACTTTTATATACCTACACAAATAAAACAAATTTTTGGGGTGGTAATGAATATTTAAATTTAGACACAAAAATTATTAGAAATAATAGTTTAAATATAGTTAAAGTAGAGAAAAAAGATATTTTTCATCATTATGTATATCCTTTTACTTACAACCCCTACAGAGAGTATAAATTTAGTCCAGATATAAACGGACAGTTTATTATTAGAACCATAGAAGCAAATGACTCTAGCACTGAAGCAGATTATGCAATGATGCATTTCTCTATTTTAAAAGACAAACCCTTTACTGATAAAGATATTTATATTTATGGTGCTTTTAATGATTTTTCTATCTCAGAAGATAATAAAATGACTTACAACAAAGAAGAAAAAGCATACTTAGGCAATATTTTATTAAAACAAGGTTTTTACAACTATACTTTTGCTACTGTAGATAAAAATGGAAAAGTAGATACAAACCAAATAAATGGTTCTTTTTTTGAAACAGAAAATGAATATACTGTTATTGCATACTACAAACCTTTTGGTAGTTTTTATGAACGTGTAATTGGTGTGGGTACAGGTTCTTTTAATCAAAATAGGTAATTAAAAAAATTGTTACATTAAAGTAAACTTGTATTTTAGTTTTTCTAAACTAGAAATGGACATTTTACAAATGAAACTCTCCTATCATTTATTTTTTATTCTTTTTTTCTCTTTAAACGTATTTAGTCAAAATTTTGAAGAATTGTATACAAAAGCAAGTCAGGACTATGAAAATAATGTATTTAATAGCCCTTATTATGATGATGCTTTAAATGCTTGCAAAGATGTTAGACAATATCCAAATTTATTAGTTTTTAAAGGAACAGATCTTTTTTTATCTAAACAGAACATTTTAGCCATTAAATATTTAGAGTTAGCTCAATTATACCTTGTTGATGAAGAAACTCGTTTAAATAACACTTTTAACCTTGCTTTGATTTATGCAGAATTAGGGCAACACGAAAAAGCAAACCAATACTTTAAGAAAAATTTAGAAGAGGCTAAGAGAGTTAATAATCACTTTTACATTACAGAAAGTAAATTTAATATTTTAATAGAAGAGTTTTTGAACACAAGTAAAAAACCGTCTCTTAAAAAATTTTGGGATTTTTATAAAACGCTTGACCACAAATCTATCAATGATAAATTTTTGTATCTAAACAGTTTTTACGAAGTACTTAATGAAAAAGAACTATTTTCTGAATCAGAGAAAATTAAAAAATACATTTATAAAAGCTTTAACAAAGACTCTATTCAAGAGGGTAATCTAAGTTTTTTCTATTCTAATAATGCCATACTAGCTCTAGCCTTAAACAATTTTAGCACAGCAATAAAATACAATGACAGCTCTTATGTAATTTCAAAAAAACTAGGTACGAATGATCTTTTAGCAGGTTTAGAAATCTACGAAGAGATATATATGAAAAACAACAAATTAGATATTTCTTTGAAGTATTCTGATTCAATTTACAAAATTGAATCAGAACTAAATGAAAAAAACATTAAAACTAGTCTAGAGATAATAGATGAAAACATATTGTTTAATAAAACAAAGCTTAGCACACAAACTAAAATAAATGATTACAAAACAATCATAATCATTATTTCTTTATTTTCAATTCTATTTTTAATACTTTTTTTTCTTTGGAATAAAAAAAACAAAGAAAAGTTAAAAATTTTAAATACTGAATTAAAGATAAATAAAGGCAAGTATAATAAATCTATAAAAAATAACATTGAATTTAAGAAACAGTTTAAAGAGCTTTTAAATGCTAAAAAATTTGATGAACTGTCAAAGTTTCAGAAAAAAAATGAAACTTTTGATTTTAATAATGAAACTTATTTAGAATACCTAATAGCAGATCTAGACCCTAACTTTATTCATAAAATAAAAAAACAAAATATTAATTTTACAGATTTAGAAAAAATAATTCTTTACTACAGAAAAAATAAGCACACCTATAAAGAAATCTCTCTAATAACCAATAGAACTACTAGAGCTATACAAGGTTTATTTTATCGGTTAAATAAAAAAATCCTTTCTAAAACAAATCAAGATTTGACTACTTTTTTAAAAAAATTGTAATGAGTAGTTATTTGAGTACCCCGTTTTTTCTACAATTCAAATTTAAATTGTTTCTTTACAATAAGATACAAACTAAACATTAGAAATATTATGCCAAAAATTACACAAAAAAATCATTTTATTAATAAAAGTATTTTTGCTTTTATTTTTATGAGTACTTTTCTAATAACAAGTACTTTTTCTCAACAAAAAGAAAGGTTTAATTATAAAACTGCTTTTAAAAAAAGTAAAACTAACTACTTTAAAATTGTTGAAAAGAAAAAAGAAGAAATGAAGTCTTATGACTTAAAAAACATTAGCGATTTAAAGGAATACAAACACTTTAATAGGTGGGCAGAATATTGGCGTTTAAGAGTTAACAAAGACGGTTCTTTTACAGATGAAAATTTAGCTTTTTACAATGCTGGTATTTTAGATGCTAATGGAAAAATTTTAAGAAAAAGCAAAAAATCTAATTCACAACCAACTTGGGCTAATATTGGCACACAAGATGTGCCAGATCCAAATGGCTACTCTAATTTTCCGCAGATGGGAAGATTAAATGCCTTTTTAAGAATTGCACACCCAACAGACATGTCTAAAGACGTTCTATTTGTAGGCGCACCAAATGGAGGTGTGTGGAAATCTACAAACGGTGGTGCTACTTGGTCTCCAAAATTAGACATGGTAGCTGGTATAGGAGTTACAGACATTAAAACTGCAAGTACAACCAACTTTAATAATTACACAACCAAACCTATTTATATATCTACTGGAGATTATGATGGTGAACACGCAAAATCTATTGGAGTTTTAAAATCTACAGATGGTGGAGAATCCTTTACATCAACTGGTTTATCTTTTACTTTAAACCAAGACAAACTAACAGGAGATTTGGTTGTTATAGATGATAATACTGTTTTTGTAGGCACACCAACTGGTATTAGCAAAACTATTAATGGTGGTACAAGTTGGTCTCAAGTTTTTGATGGACAATCAGGAAACGCAAATTTTGGTAGAGTTGCTGTTTCTGGAACAAAAATAATGTATACTGGTAATTTTGAAATTGCTTACACCAATGATTATACTACAGATAGCAATTGGAAATTTACTCAAGGTAGTTCTGGTAATTTTGATAAAAAAGCTGTAACTGTTGGAGAAGATAATTCTTTCTATATCCAAGATACAAATGGGCAAGTAAAAAAATACAATGAAACAAATAACAATTTTACAAATGTAGGAACTATACCAGCAGAATATAATTCTCAAGGTGGTTATAACCAAGCCTTAATTGTAAAAAATAATATAATGATTTCTGGTGAGTTTAACGCAAGTCACTCTTCAAATAATGGTACAACTTGGTATCGCTCTTTAAATGGCTACTGGGCAGGAAGTTCTGATGAGGGAAATTACATTCACTCAGACCATCATAGATTAGGACAGTTAGATGGTAATTTAAAATTTTGGAGTGTAAATGATGGTGGTTTAAATTACATGACTTACGCTTCTAATACAGATCAAAAACCAACAATAGAGTATAAGTCTTCTAAAACAATTGTAACACAGCATTATTCTGTAGCAATCAACCCAAATGCAAACGGAGATGACTATGTAGTAGGAAATCAAGATAATGATGGTTTTTCTAAAATAGATGGTGTTTGGTATGCAATTGTTTTAGGAGATGGTATAGAGTCTGCCATTAACTATAATAACCCTAATATTAGATACGCTACAAGTCAAGGAGGTGCTATTTCAAAGTCTGATAATGGCTTTAAAGGAGAATTAAATGGAGATTATTCTGCTGCTCCAGAGCATGTATCTTTTGTTCATTATATGGAGTTAGATAGAAAAAACCCTAATATCATCTATTTAAACGCTGATAAAGGAGGTACAGATGACAATGGAAATCCAAATCCAACAGGTATTTATAAAATTACAGATGATGGGACAGCATTAACAACAGAAATGTTAGATACTGGAAATCCAATACACAAATTTAATACACATGGCGATTTTATACTTGGTATTACAGATGGTAATATTATTAGAAAAATACCTACAAATGGATCTACTCCAACAGCAATTTCTGGAGCTAACAATATTGGCAATAATGTACAAATAGAATCTATAGATTTTAGTGCATCTAATAATAACTTAATTTATGTAACCTCTAATGGTTACAATAGTGGAAACAAAATATACAAATCTACAGATGGAGGTGCAACTTTTTCTAATATCACAAATAATTTTCCTGATGTAGTAATTAATAAAATTCTATATCAACAAGCCGCAAACTCTACAACACTTTTTGTTGCTACAAATGTGGGTGTTTATTACTCAATTAACGATGGTACAAATTGGGTAAAACTTGGGCAAGGAATGCCAAACGTAGATGTAAAAGATATCGAAATTAATTACACTGCAGAAAAATTAGTAGCTGCTACTTTTGGTAGAGGTTTATGGAGTATAGATATTTCTAATGCAGCTTTGGGTGTTGATAATATAGGAAGTGCAGATATTGCTTTAAGTCTTTATCCAAACCCAGTTACAAAAGGAGTTTTAAAAGTTTCAACAAAAGAAAATTTAACCAATTTAAACTACGAAATTTACAATGTTGTAGGTGGTATTGTTAAAAAAGGTGCTTTAAGCGCATCCAAAGAAATTAATACAGATAATTTAGTAAATAACGTTTATTTAATTAGAGTGTTTAATAATAAATATAGTACTACCAAAAAGTTTGTATTGGCTAAATAATATATATAATGAAAAATATAAATAATTACTTTTTACTTTTTAGCTTGTTTTTATTTTCTAGTTGTTCTCAATATGTTTCTATAAAAGAAGCTACAAAAACAATGAATATTTCTGGGCTATCTACTGGAAAAAACTATATAGATTATAAGCTAACTTTAGATGTTTTAAAAGACGTTACCTTTAACAATATTCTTTTAAATAATATAGAAATTAAAGAAAGTTTATATTTAAAAGATTTAACTACAGGGTTAAGTACTACTAAAATTAAACCAACATTATCAAAGGGTAAATACTTATTTGGTTTTAGAAGCTTTTCTACACAAAATGATACAAAAAAAGATATTATAACTTTTACTTTTAAGGTAGATGACAAGTTGTTTACTTTACAGAAAGAAGTTGTATTAAAAAAACAGAAAGTGAATAGATAAATTCATTTTTATAGTTAATATAAGGCAATTTAAAGGTTATTTAAATTGCCTTTTTTCTTGTAAAAAAAAGTTTGTTCATAAAAAACAAAAAAGCTACATTTACCTTACTATGTTTCAACAAATAACAAAAGGTATTAAGATTTCTGTAAAAACCAAAAACAATGGCACTAGCCATAGAAATAATAGGTTATACTATGTATTTAGTTATTTTATTACAATAGAAAACAAATCTACAGAAACCGTTAAATTAACAGATAGGTTTTGGGAAATTTACGACTCTTTAAACAAAACAGAAATTGTTAGTGGAGAAGGTGTAGTTGGGCAAACCCCAATTTTAAAACCAAATGATTCTTATACATATAGTTCTGGTTGTTTTTTAGAGTCTAATATGGGAGCAATGAAAGGATTTTACACAATGATTAACATGGATACTTTTGAGCAATTTAAAGTAACTATACCTACTTTTCAACTAACAACCAAACTACTATTAAACTAACAAAATCCAAAAAGAAGTTAGCTAAAATTAAAGACCCAGAATGTTTAAATTGCGGTCATCCATTTGTTGGACAGGAAAAATATTGTCCAGATTGTGGGCAAGCTAATAAAGGAAGTAGAATTACTTTTAAAAATTTTATTCAAGAAGTTTTTAATGGGCTTTTTAATTTCGAAGCAAAGTTTTGGAACACAATAATACCTCTATTATTAAAACCTGGTTTAGTATCTAAAAATTATATTAACGGAAAAAGACAACGTTATTCCAATCCTTTCAGGTTTTATCTAACAGTTTCTATTCTCTTTTTTTTAATATTAGGTCTAAGTAATAGTATAGAAAAATTCAAATCCTTAGCTAAACAAGATACAGAAAAAATTATAGATTCTATTAAAGCGAAAACACCAAAAAAGAAGAGTATAAAAACTCAGAAAGAAATAGATTCTATTAAAAATGAGTTAGACCAAACACTTAAAAAATCTTATGTCCCCAAAAAAGCAAGAGAAAAAATTTTAGAAGAAGTAGAAAATGAAGCAAAAGACACCATTAAAAAAAATAAAGATTTAAATATAAACATTGGGGGTTCTGATAAACTAAATTCTTTTATTAAGTATCAAAAAAAATATCCCGATTCTAAAATAGACGTTGCTTTAGATTCTTTAGGTTATGAAAAGAATTTTACCAACAGATTTTTATATACCAGAGCCAAAACTGTAAATGAATTTTCTAAAAGCGAAAAGAGTAGACAAGATTTTTTTAGTGAACTTTTATCTTATGGTTCTGTAGCACTCTTTGTGTTTTTACCAATTTTCACTTTATTTTTAAAACTATTTTACATCAGAAGAAAGTATACGTATGTAGATCATCTAATTTTTGTTTTTCATACGCAAACTGTATTTTTTATGCTTTTAACTATTTATTATATTATAGAATTATTTGGCATAGACCCACAACTATGGATATTTACTTTGCTCTTTTTAATCTATTTATTTATTGCAATGCGAAAATTTTATCAGCAAGGATATTTTAAAACATTTCTAAAATTTTGTATGCTTAATATTGCTTATTTAATCATTTCTGGAATTGGAACCACTATTGTACTTTTAATATCTTTTGCATTTTATTAGAAGCATTTACAAAATCTAAATATTTCATTTTTACCTCTAAACCTTTTTTAATTACAGAAGTAATACTTACAGTTTCTACAAAAGAACGTTTCATTTTAGGTGTAATTTCAGAGTTTCCTAAGTTTTCTTTTTGATGAAAAGCTAAAATATTTTCTTGGTTATAATTTTTATTATTACTTAACCAACTCAAAAACCAATCTTTACGTAATAGCTTCATTTCTTGTGTATATAAAGTTGATGATGACCAAATTTTAGGCTCTTGAGCTAGTTTTGAAAAATGTTTTGTTTCTCCATCCCAAACTAATTCATAAGTTTCTAAACCAATACTCCAATCTACCAAAATTAATGTGAAGGGTTCTATATTGTAAAAATCAAAATTATGAATGTGTGCAACAGCATCTACAGCAGACAAAATATTTTTTACAATAACACCCCTACTCATTTTATATGGGGTTGTTCTTGTATGATTTTCAAATGCGCCATTTAACAAACACACCAATCTTCTTTTATCACTCAGCCCAATCCAAGTTCCTCCTGCTAATGCATCTTTTGGGTATGTTAATTCCACTTCATTTTCTAAATACGTTTTTGGCGAAATTGTTTTTCTTAATGGAGTTTCATCTCTATTAGAAGTTAAAATAAAATCATTATTTCCTAACGGAAGATAGGTTACTGTACACATTTATTGTTTTTAAATTTTGAATTTCAAAACTACGAAATCGATTGATAAAAATTGTAACTTTGCAACTTTAAAAATTTAGTCGATTCAAATTTAAAAACATACAAAATGGCAAGAGGATTTTTTAATGTTCCAGTGGCAGTTAACGAGCCTGTTAAAGGTTATGCTCCAGGATCTCCAGAAAGAGAAGAATTATTAGCAACCTACAAAAAAATGTTTAACAGCAATATTGATGTGCCTATGCATATTAATGGAGAAGAAGTTAGGACAGGTAATACTAAAAACATTACACCTCCTCATGACCATAAACATATTGTTGGTCAATACCATACTGCTGACAAAAGCCATGTAAATGAAGCAATTTCTACTGCTTTAGCTGCAAGAGAAGCTTGGTCTTCTGTTTCTTGGATGGAACGTGCTTCTATCTTTTTAAAAGCTGCAGAATTATTAGCAGGTCCTTACAGAGCAAAAATGAATGCTGCTACAATGATTGCACAATCTAAAAATGTACATCAAGCAGAAATTGATGCTGCTTGCGAAATGATTGACTTTTTTAGATTTAACGTGCAATATATGACTGATATTTTTAAAGATCAACCAGCATCTGCACCAGGAATTTGGAACAGAGTTGAGTACAGACCTTTAGAAGGTTTTGTATATGCAATTTCTCCTTTTAACTTTACTTCTATTGCTGCAAATTTACCAGCATCTGCTGCTTTAATGGGCAATGTTGTTGTTTGGAAACCTTCTGATCATCAAGCATATTCTGCACAAGTAATTGTAGATCTATTTAAAGAAGCTGGTTTACCAGATGGAGTTATAAATGTGGTTTACGGAGATCCAGTAATGATTTCTGATACAGTTTTAGCATCACCAGATTTCTCTGGATTGCATTTTACAGGTTCTACTCACGTTTTCAAAAACTTATGGAAACAAATAGGAAACAACATACACAATTACAAAACATACCCAAGAATTGTTGGAGAAACTGGTGGAAAAGATTTTATCTGGGCTCACAACTCTGCAAACCCATTACAAGTTGCTACAGCAATAACAAGAGGTGCTTTTGAATATCAAGGTCAGAAATGTTCTGCTGCATCTCGTTCTTATATTCCTAAATCTATTTGGGCAGATGTTAGAAAACATTTAGAAAAGCAAACATCAGAATTAAAAATGGGTTCTCCAGAAGATCCAAGTAACTTTGTAAATGCGGTTATTCATGAAGGTTCTTTTGATAAAATTGCAAAATATATTGATGCTGCTAAAGCTGATAAAGATGCAGAAATAATTATTGGTGGTAATCACGACAAATCTGTTGGATATTTTATTGAACCAACAGTTATTCTTAGTAATTCTCCTAAATATGCAACTATGTGCACAGAGTTATTTGGTCCAGTTATGACTGTTTATGTCTACGAAGATGCAGAATGGGAAGCTTCATTAAAATTAGTAGACGAATCTACTGAATATGCTTTAACTGGAGCTATTTTTTCTACAGATAGATATATTGTAGAAAAAGCTTCTAAAGCTTTAGAAAACGCAGCAGGAAACTTTTATATTAATGATAAACCAACAGGAGCAGTTGTTGGCCAGCAACCATTTGGAGGAGCTAGAGCTTCTGGAACAAATGACAAAGCTGGTTCTGCGCAAAACTTATTAAGATGGACATCTGTTAGGTTAATTAAAGAAACTTTTGTAACTCCACAAGATTATAAATATCCTTTTTTAGGATAAGATTATAGTTCTTATTTCATAAAAAAAGGCTGTCTAAAAAGTAGTTAAGTATGTCAAACTGAGCTTGTCGAAGTTTTATAATTCATTGATTATCAATCATATTTCGACAAGCTCAATATGACAAATAGTTAATTTCTTGACTTTTCAGACAGCCTCTTTTATTTATAAAAACTTTTACTTTAAAATTAATTTTCTGGTAACTTGTTTTCCATCATTATTAATCTTTAAAAGATATAAACCTGCAGAAGCTTTATCAAAAAAGATTTTTTCTGAGAAATTTACTTTTGTGTTATTATATTTTTTTTCGTCAATTAATCTTCCTCTAACATCAAATAACTGAACTGTAACTTTATCTGTATTTTTTACTTGTAAACTTAGTGTAAATTCTCCTTTAGTAGGGTTTGGATATAAGTTAAAACCATCAAAAGCGACATCTTTAATAGATGCAGGATTGTCTACTACAATTGTATAATCTTCAGTCTCCCCCCATTCAGATTGGTGATCTGTATCACAAGGACCTGTTCCATTTGGAGCTCCATCACCATAATACTCTATAATAACTCTCATTCCTGTACTACCAAATTTAGCATCTGTTGGTATGGGTATGGTTAAAGTAGAAGTAGCAACTTCTGTTACTCCATTAGCTGGATTACTATCAACTTTATTTCCTAAATCATACCTTTCATTGG
Source organism: Polaribacter sp. 2305UL8-11 (assembly GCF_058147165.1). NCBI lineage: Bacteria > Pseudomonadati > Bacteroidota > Flavobacteriia > Flavobacteriales > Flavobacteriaceae > Polaribacter > Polaribacter sp. 2305UL8-11. The sequence goes on from NZ_JBYVJW010000011.1 coordinate 90,454, forward strand.
TGGTATTAAATACCAAATCTTGATTCCAATCTATAAACACATAGCAATGGTCTCTGTAATCTCCAGTATTGAAACTAACGCTAATTTGATGAGAATCTCCTCTTTTAACGTTGGTACTAATTGATGAAAAATTTTGATATCCATCTACAGTATCATTTCCAGAATTATTATTTATTGTGTTAAAAGTAACATTTGTAATATGTTCTGTACCATTTGCTTCATCTGTAAATGTTGATGTACAATAAGGTGCACTTGTGCTAAAACTAAAAGTGTTAGAAAAAGTACCTTCTCCACAACTATTTTTTGGTTTTACATGCCAAAAATAGGTTTTATTTCCTTGAAGCGAAATAATGCTATATGCGTTTGTAGTTACATTACCATTCGAAACAATATTTGTAAAATTAAAATCTGTTGCAACTTCTACATCATAAGAAGATGCATTCGCATCTAAAACCCATTCCAAATTATTTTTTAAACTGTAACCTGTACTACCATTTGTAGGTGCTGTTAACACAACCTGATTAAAAGTATTGTTGGTAATATTTAAATTTACATCTATATTACTATTGATTGATGCTGAAGTTCCTTTTACATTTATTGTGTAAGCTTTTGAAGTTTTTCCATTAAAATTACTCACTTTCATGGTTACATTTCCATCAGCATTTAAAGAAGTTGGACTAAAGGTAACATTGGCTCCATTTAGTTCATTTGGTAAAGTTGCAGAAAGTGTTACATTTTCTGAAAAACCGTTTACAAAATCTAAATTTAACATAAAATTTGCTTCTTCATTTCCAGAATTACAAGCAAACTGTGTGCCACTTGTATTTGATAAAACAAAGGTTGGTGATGTAGATTGTATTGTAAAATTACCTGAATTAACGTTGTAAAATATATTATCTGCAGCTTCTACCATAACTCTAGCTTGTGCAGATATATTATTTGGAACTATAAAAGATTCGCTTCCATCATTTGGTGTATTCGATTTTAAAATAATGGGAAATGTAAGCCCTCCATCTAAAGATAATTTTAAATTTACATTTGCACAATTTATTGGTGCAGTGTCTGTTGTTCCTTTATTCCAAGAAATTGTTTGTGTTGTTCCTACATTCCAAATTACAGCAGTATTAGGTGAAGATACTGTAAAAGGAGTTGCATCTACTACAGTAACACGCATATCATCTCTTGAGGTTGCTCCTCCATTAACATTATTATCTCTAACTGTTAATGCAAAATCCATATTTCTAGCAATAGATGGTAATACCTCCCAAGTTGTAGCAGTATTTCCTCCTACAACAGTAGCTAAGGTAGGCATGTATCTATCTGAAACTGTTTTTGATGGTAAAGACCTAAACATTGGCCCACCTGTATTTGTAGCTAATGGCGCCATTGTAGCTATTTCTGTATCTACTTGCTCCCAATTATAAGTTAACGAGTTAGGATTATTAGTGTCTGTAGCTACACCTTTTAATACAAATGGAGTAGATTTAGGAATGGTATAATCTGAACCTGCATTTACAACTGGAGCAGGATTTACAGCTCCTGTTAAACTAACACAAGTAGCAAAATTAGTTACATAATTTTTTATTTGTGTAATACTAACTGTATGAAAATAATCATCACTATTACTTTGAACATTTGGTGAGCAAATTCCTGCATAAGCCATAATTGTAGAACCACTACCTGGCTCTACTGCTGTAGAATTTGTTCTTTGCCCTCCACAAGAATTATTATAGGTATGTGTTGCTCCAAATTGATGCCCAATTTCATGTGCAACAAAATCAATATCAAAAGCATCACCCACTGGCACTACTCTACCTGTTACTCCTCTTGCTTTTTGTGACGTTCTACAAACTGATTCAAAAATGGCAACCCCAGCATTGTCTCCTGTACTAAAAACATGACCAATATCGTAATTTGCAGTACCAATTTTAGTGTCTATAACAGATTGAATTTCGTCTATTAAAGTTCCTTCATTGCTATTGGTTAAATTATCTGTTGTACCATCTAAAAAAATAATCTTGTCATTTGTGGCAATAATCTTTAATTTTATTGACAAATCTTTTTCAAAAACTTTATTTACCCTTGTAATTGAGGTATTCATTGCAGATAATACAGCCGCTTTTTTTACTGCATCAGTAGCAGAATTAGAAACTCCTTGTCTTGTTAAATGAAACTGTGCATACTCTCCTGTACATGCTAATGCTAAATCAAATTCTCTTAATTGCACATCGTCTGCTGCTGCATTTTTAAATTGAGGAAGTCTCGAAGCTGTTTTTGCTTCATTAACCATACACTCAAAATCCTTATTTTGCGAATCTAAATCTGATCTTTTATAAGCTATATATTCTTTTTTATCTTTTGTATATGGGTCTATATAGAGTGTTCCATTTTTAGCTGTTTGTACTACTGCATGAAAACCATCTGTACCAATACTTATCCTTGCAGAAGAGTTTGGGTTATCTACACCAACTGCTGCATAAGATTTAATCATCGGAAATTTTTTTGCCAATTCTTTATCTAAAGTAAATATTTCTTTAAGTTGATATTTTAGAAAATTACCATTGCCATCTGGTAACTCTATAATTGCCTCTCGCTTTGTAAATTGTAAATTAATAGATTTTTGTAAAGATTGATTGTTTAATGTTAAAACATCATATTTCTTAGCAGTAATTTTGTTAACTAACTTCTTCTTACTTTGAAATTGAACAGTTCTTTCATCAACCTGTTTCCAAATTTTTTGACCAAATGAACTCTTGATGTTTATAAAAAACAATACAAGAACTAAAGCAAGGGGTAATTTAATTTTCATTATAGTATAATTTAAAATAGCTTTTTAATATCCAAATATAAGGAAATAATTATCTTTGTAATCACATATTATGAATAGAAAAATATTCTTAAAAGACTTATCTGTAAAAGATTACAAAGAAACCTGGGATTATCAAACCCAATTACTTCAAGAAACTGTTGATGTAAAAATTGATAATCGAAGAAACAACAACAAAAAAGATACCAAAAATCATTTTTTATTTGTAGAGCATCCTCATGTATATACTTTAGGAAAAAGTGGTGATTTGAGTAATTTATTGTTAAGTGAAAAACAACTTGCAGAAAAAGGTGCTACTTTTTATAAAATAAATCGTGGTGGAGACATTACTTATCATGGACCTGGACAAATTGTGGGGTATCCAATTTTAGATTTAGAAAATTTCTTTACAGACATTCATAAATACTTACGTTTGCTAGAAGAAACCATTATTTTAACCATTGCTGAATACGGAATTAAAGGCACAAGAAGCGAAGGTGAAACTGGTGTTTGGTTAGATGTTGGTACACCTTTTGCTCGTAAAATTTGTGCTATGGGAATTCGTTCTTCACGTTGGGTAACTATGCATGGTTTTGCTTTAAATGCTAATGTAGATTTAGGGTATTTTGACAATATTATTCCTTGTGGAATTCGTGGAAAAGCTGTAACTTCTATGGAAGCTGAATTGAATCAAAAAGTTGATTTAGAGGAAGTGAAAGGTAAAATATTAAAGCATTTTAAGGTTTTGTTTGAGGTTGATGAGTTTTTAAAATAGAGATTTCTCGACTTCATTTCATTCCCCTCGAAATGACAAAATAATATTTTTAATTACTTCTCTTCATTAAAATACACTTTGTAGTATTTCATTTTCTTTTCTTCATCATAACCTCTTTCTAAATATTCTGAAGCAGCTTCTGGAGCATCTACATCTAATTTTATATTGATGTTGGTATCTAACTTTATTTCTGTTTTTAGTTTGCTTTTTTCTTTCTTTAGAACTACCCCAGAAACATCAAAATTATTTCTGATTAAAACATCATTTAAAGTTTCGTAATGTTTTTTGTAATCATCAAAAAGTGCTTTGTGTTTATCTTCTTCAAAAACCTCATCTTTAAAATTATGATAATCTACTGCTTCATGTTCTTTAAAATAATCTACAGTATTGGCTAAAAAATTACCTTGTTGTTGCATGCCTAATTCTGGCTTAATTACTTCTTCAGAGAATTCTTTACACATTTCTAAATAACTCTGAGTGTGCGAATTATAATCATCAGCTAATTTTACAGAAAGGAAATTTTTAATCCAATATTGTGCATCGTAATTGTTATTATCTACAGAAAAAACAACTGTGCCTTCTGTGTCTGAAGTATTTAAAATTAAACAGCCTTTGTCTATTTTTTTAGTTGATATCCCTTTTTGAACTACAACATCCCAACTTTCATTATCGTCTAAATAAGTTTGGAAAAAATCTACTTTATTTTCTATTTTAAAAACACCTATTGCTTCTGTTAAAACATCTTTATACTCTAAACCTTCTATAAAAACCACAATTACATCACCTGTTTTTATTTGTGCAGAATTAGATTGTTCATACAAATGATTGACAATGTTTTTAGAGTATTCTATAAACGTAGCTTCTTCTTTAAAAACTTCTGATGCATAATTGTTAAGTTCATTTAAACGAACATCTGCATGATGAGAAAAACGATAACTTTGGGTTAAATTGCCAAATGGTTTTAACAAAAAGTTTTTCATTAAATCGTAACTTTCTTGGTCAAAACGAATTAAATCTTCAGAAAAAACATTTTGTCCGCTATTGAATTTATTGGCAACTTTGTGTAGAATACATTTGGTAATTTCTGCTCTTGTCTTTTTAATCATCATTTAGAATTTTGGAGCGTAAAAATAGTTGAAGTTTTTAAATAAACGAATTAGTTTATAAAATTAAAATGCTAAAAGTTCATAAAAAAGTTTAGCCCTGATTGAACGACCTGTTTGAGCTCTTTTTTATGCTGAAATAAATTCAGCATAAAAAAAGCGAGTACGATACTGAAACAAGTTCTGCACAAGAAGCAGGAAATAGCTTCTAAAAAAATTACAAATTCAATTTTAATTGTTCTGGTAAAAGCTTAAATGTTTTCCTATGGTATTTTGTTGCACCAAATTGTCTAATTCCATTTCTGTGTTCTTTGGTTGGATAGCCTTTGTTTTTAAGCCAATTATACATAGGAAATTCTTTATGAATCTGAGCCATATACTCATCTCTGTAAGTTTTTGCTAAAACAGATGCTGCTGCTATACTTAGGTATTTTGCATCTCCTTTTACAATGGTTTCGTGCGGAATTTCTTTATAATTTTTAAATTTATTACCATCTACAATAATAAATTCTGGTGGTATTCTTAGTTTTTCTATAGAACGATGCATTCCTGTAATAGAAGCTTGTAAAACGTTTATTTGATCTACTTCTTCTTGCCACACAAAAGACACACCAAATGCAATTGCATTTTCTTCTATATAGGGTCTTAACTCATCTCTTCTCTTTTTTGAGAGTTGCTTAGAATCATTTAAAAAAGGGTGCGAAAAATCTTTGGGCAAAATTACTGCTGCAGCAACAACTGGCCCAGATAAACAACCTCTACCAGCTTCATCTGTACCTGCTTCTAAAAGAAAGCCACTATAATTAGATGCTAACATTTTACAAAGAAAAGAAATCTTTTTCTTTTTGATTAATAATCATATTTTATAATTAACAATTTTCAGCATAATTATTAACAACAATTTTCGTTTAATTATTTTACATTTGCCTTTGTAGAAATCTACTATGAATAAACAAGTATTTTTATTTTTAATTCTTTTTCTTACAGGAATACACACCATATTTTCTCAAAGAATTACGGGTCAAGGAGATGTAGAGACATTATCTGGAATTAAAAATGATTCTCTAGGAAATTCTGGAGAAATTAATGTAAAATTATCTGGTAAGACCAAATATACAGATTATAAAGTATTTTCTCATAAAAGAGATACAAGCTATATAGACACTACACTTACTTTAAAAAAAGATTACAAATTTAATTACTTAAGAAAAGATAATTTTGAGCTTTTACCTTTCCACAATCAAGGACAAACCTTTAATAATTTAGGATATAGCTTTGATAACCTTCATATTTTACCTGAATTTGGTTTTACTGCAAAGCAAGTTAGTTATTTGGATGTAGAAGATATAAAGTATTTTGAAGTACCTACACCAACCACAGAAATTTTATACAGAACTGGTTTGCAACAAGGCCAAGTTTTAGATGCTATATTTACCTTGAATTTTTCAAGAAGGTTTAATGTATCTTTATCATACAAAGGAATTCGATCTTTGGGTGCTTACAGAAGATCTTTAGTAAGTAATGGTAATTTTAGAGGTACTTTTACCTATAGAACTAAAGAAAACCAATATGAAATTCGTGGTCATTTAACCACACAAGATTTCTTTCATCAAGAAAGTGGTGGTTTGGATGCAAATTCTTTAAATAATTTTATTTCTGATGATAGCAACTTTCAAAACAGAGCACGTTTAGATGTTAATTTAACGGATGCAGAAAATCAGTTTGATGGTACTAGAGTTTATGTAGAACACAGTTACAAGCTCTTGTCTAGTAAAGATAGCACCAATGCAAAAGATTTTTCTAATTTAAAAATTGGACATGTACTTACTAATGAGAACAAATCTTACAATTTTACACAACCTAGTAACTCTACTTTTTTTGGAACTGCAAATGACTCTGGTGCAAGCAATACAGATGCAATCTATAAGATTACAAATAACGAAGTAAATCTTGAATTTAACTCTAAATATGTTTTAGGTAAATTTAAAGCTAAAATGAATTTGACTAGTTATTCTTATGGTTATGATACTATTTTGAATAGTAATAGTAGCATTAATAAAATTAAGTTAGAAGGAAATGCAATTTCTTTGGGTGCAGATTGGAACGCAAAAATTAAAAACTTTCAACTAAATGCCACAGGAAATTTAACGCCTGGAAGTAGCAGACTTTCTGGTAACTTTTTAAAAGGTGAAGCTAAATATGAAAAAGACAGTATTTTCTCTGTAAAGAGTAGCTTGTTAATTAGCTCTAAATCTGCAAATTTCAATACAGTGTTACATCAAAGTAAATTTGATAATTATAATTGGCAAAACGATTCTTTTAGCAATGTAAACACAAGAGATTTAGGTTTTGCACTTGAATCTAAATGGTTAAATGGTTCTCTAAATTTCACCAATATAGATAATTACACGTATTTTGATGAAAACAGCAAACCCCAGCAATTTGCAAATCAAATTACCTATTTAAAGGTAAAAGCAAATCGTGAGTTTCGTTATAAAAAATTTGCTTTAGACAATACACTAATGTACCAAAATGTAAGTAGTGGAAGTTCTGTTTTTAGAGTTCCAGAATTTGTAACTAGAAATACATTGTATTACACAGATTATTGGTTTAAAGGAAAACCAATGCTGGTAAATATTGGGATTACATTTAAGTATTTTACAAAATACAATGCCAATGCTTACGACCCTTTACTGTCTGAATTTAGAATACAAAACACAGAACAAATTGGGTTTCCAACTTTTGATGTTTTTTTTAATGCACAAGTGCGAAGAACACGTTTATATTTAAAAGTTGATAATGCTACTTCTAGTTTTTCTAAAAAGAACTATTTTTCTGCACCCAACTATCCTTATAGAGATTTTACAGTAAGATTTGGTTTGGTTTGGAATTGGTTTATTTAGCCAAAATATGGTAAGTAAATAAGTGTTTTTATTTTAACAGAAATAATGAAAAATCAACTTAAAAAGAATTGGAAACTTTTTTTAATAGCCAGTTTAACTTTAGGTTTAGCGCCTTTTAATCCACCACATATTGTTGGTAAAATAAAATGGATTTTAGGCGGAAACGCTTTCGCAACCGAAAATGGAATGAAATCTGCAGATTGGTTTGATGTCTTTCTGCATGGAACTCCTTGGATATTATTTTTAGTCTCTCTTATATTAAATCTTTTTCCTTCTAAAATAAAAAAGTAAAACTTACTAATCTTAATTTATAAGTTAGGTATTTGGATCGCTTTTAAACACTTTAAAAAGATTTAATAATAAAACACAAAAAATTACCCAAACAAAGCCAGCAATAAATCCTCCTAAAATATCGGATGGAAAATGTACCCCTAAGTAAATTCTACTTATACCAATACTTAAAATTAAAAAAACTAAAAATGTTATTAAAGCCAATTTAAAAAGTTTACGCATTTTAAAAGTAGCAATTAAATAGATTAGAAAGCCATAAAAAGCCATTGCTGTCATTGCATGTCCACTTGGATAACTTAATGTTTCTACTGTTACCAAATGCTCTAAATTGGGTCTAGCTCTATTCACAATTTGTTTTAGTATTAAGTTAGAACTTAATGCCAAAAGCAATATTAGTGTTAATTGTCCAGCATATTTCCATCTCTTAAAAATTAAATAAAATAGCACTGAACAAAAAGAAAATACAATAAGGTAACCCAAAGCATCTCCAACTTCTGTTACAAAAGTAAAGTAGTTGGTTAAAGAAGAGTTTCTATAAGAAATAATATATTCTGAAACAGTTGTATCAAAACTTGCTAATATATCTGTTTGAAGACTTTCTGTAAGCTCTACAAAAATCTTTACACCAGAAATAACAACAACTACAGCAATAACAATTGCTATAATGTATGGCAATTTATAATCATATTTGTTGAGTTTTTTAGACAGAAAACCTCTAAATCCGTCAATAATTAGTTTAACTTCTTTTTCCATAGTCTAATAAATATTGAAAAAATGAAATATAATTTGATAGAAATTTCTTGTAAACCATTAAAAGCTATAACTACATATTTTCAACAATTTCAAACTCCATTTCTGGTAAAAATCTTCCTTTAACAGAACTTTCTCTTCTTCCTATAACTTTAAAACCATGTTTTGCGTAAAATGCCTCTGCATTTGGGTCTGACAATACATTTAGAATTGCAGAAGAGCCTTCAGTACAATACTCTATTGCATGATTTAATAATTGTTTTCCAATTCCTTTTTTTATGAATTTAGGAGACACAAACAAGAATTCTAAAAAACTGGTTCTAATATTGGCTCTATTTAAAATGTAAAATCCAGCAATTTCTGAGTCTACAATATATTTATAAATATTCCAGTCTTCGAACATTTTTGGTGTAATGGTTAAATCTTCTCGCCAATTTTCTAGTTGTGCATCAGAATAACCCCAAAAAGCTTTCGATTTTATTGCAATTTCTGTGAGTACTTTATTATCAGGTATTTGTGCTTTAACAATCATTACTTTTTTACCAATTCTCTTATTTTAATTCTAAAGGCCGCAAAAAGTAATGTTGTAAATGGGGATAACCAATTAAAAATGGCATACAAAAAATATTCTCCTACACCAACACCTAAAACTCCAGATTGGTAGGCTCCACAAGTATTCCAAGGAATTAAAACCGAAGTTACTGTACCAGAATCTTCTAAGGTCCTACTTAAATTTTCTGGTGCTAAACCTCTATCTTCATAAGCTTTTTTAAACATTTTTCCAGGAATAACCAATGCCAAATACTGGTCTGAAGCAATTACATTTAACCCTAAGCAACTAACAACAGTACTTGCAAATAAACCGAATATAGAAGTTGCAATAGACAATAACGCTTTTGTTATTTTTGCTAATGCACCTATTGCATCCATAACACCTCCAAAAACCATTGCACAGACTATTAAAAAGATGGTCCAGAGCATTCCCAAAATTCCACCAGAACTAAATAGTTCTGTTAACTTATCATTATCTGTTTGAATTTGTGTGTCTGTCCAAACTGAGGTTAAAACAGACCCAAATTTAGAATCTGACAGCGCATTTAATACATCCGCCTGAAAAATAAAAGCAAAAATCGCTGCTAAAACAACTCCAGTTCCTAAAGCAATTAATGGTTTAGTTTTTAACAATATCATAGCAATTACAACTCCTGGGACTAAAAATAACCAAGGAGAAATATGAAATGTACCTTTTATAGAGGTTAATAAATTACTTACATCTGCACTACCAGTTGTATCTATTGTTCCACTTAAAATTGAAAAAACAATTAATGTTACTAAAATTGTGGGCACAGTTGTATAAGCCATATATTTTATATGCGTAAACAAATCTGTACCAGCCATTGCTGGTGCCAAATTTGTGGTATCTGAAAGTGGTGACATTTTATCTCCAAAATAGGCTCCAGAAATTACTGCTCCTGCAATCATTCCTGTTGGTATTCCTAAAGCGCTACCTATACCAACTAAAGCAATACCCACAGTTGCAGAAGTGGTCCAAGAACTTCCTGTTGCAATCGAAATTATGGCAGCAATAATTACTGATGCTGGTAAAAATATTTCTGGACTTAATACTTGCAATCCATAATAAACCATTGCTGGAATAATACCACTAACTAGCCAAGTTCCTGCTAAAGCACCAACCAATAATAAAATCATAATAGGTACAAAAACACTTTTCCAGTTTTCCCAAACTTCTGCAATCATAGATCCTAAAGAAACTTTATTAAAAAAACCTACAGCTGCTGCAGCTACACCTCCAATTAATAAGATATATTGATTTGAATAATCTCCTAACCAAGCACCATCAGCATAAAAAATATTATAAGCTAATAGTCCCATTAAAAGTATAACAGGAATCATTGCTTCCCAAATATTTAACTCTTTATTGTCTATAATTTTTTGATCTTCTATTTGTATTTCCGAAAGATTTTTTTCGTCTTGCATTCTTTATATTTTGGTCTTGTAATGTTACGATTTTACAAGAAGTTATGCAAATTGATTTGGTTACACTATTTTTACGTTTATGGATTCATTAACGCAAATTGTTTTAGGTGCTGCTTGTGGCGAAATTGTTCTTGGTAAAAAAATAGGGAATAAGGCTTTATTATTTGGTGCAATTGGAGGAACAATACCAGATTTAGATGTTTTTATCGGACGTTTTTTATACAGTAATGAAATACAAGCAATGGCTTTTCATAGAGGTTTTATGCACTCAATTCTCTTTGCAATTCTTGGAGCTTTTCTCTTTGGATGGATTACTTATAAACTTTATAATTCTGGAAAGAGAAAAGATACCACATCTCAAAAAGATTGGATTTGGCTCTACTTTTTATCCATATTTACACATCCTTTATTAGATTGTTTTACACCTTATGGAACGCAATTATTTGCTCCTTTTTCGGATTACAGAGTTGCTTTTAATAACATTTCTGTAGCTGACCCTTTTTACACAGTTCCGTTTTTAGTGTGTTTGATTATTCTGATGTTTTTTAACAGAAAAAGAACCCAAAGAACTTGGTGGTTAAAAGCAGGAATTTACATCAGTTCTGCATATATGGTTTTTACAATTGTAAATAAAATCTATATGGATGCTGTATTTAAAAAATCTTTTGAAAAAGCAAATATTGCTTATCAACGGTTTTCTGCACAACCTACAATTCTAAACAATATTTTGTGGTATGCAGTTGCAGAAACAGAAATACAATATCATTTAACTTTTTACTCTCTTTTTGATAAAAGCGCTACAGCAAATAAAATTATTACCATTGATAAAAATCACGATTTGATTGATATGAGTGATAAAAATTTACAAACGCTTACTTGGTTTAGCAATAACTATTTCAATATCTCTAAAAAAGAAAAAGTGGGTACATATAAATACACGGATTTGCGTTACCCAATGTTAAATCCTGAAGATGCAAATACATCTGTTTTTAACTTTACTATTTTCTTTGAAAATAATGAATGGGACATTTTACCTTTTGATGGAAATCCGCCAAATAAAGAAGATTTTGGGAAGTTTATTGAGCGTTTAAAAGGGATTTAGTAAGTATGTCATTTCGACCTTGTGGAGAAATCTAAAAAAGAGATTTTTCGACTCCATTTCATTTCGCTCAAAATGACAAACTCCTAGCTTCAAGCTTTTAAACTATAAAACTCCAACCTCAATCATACATTTTCTCATCATTTGATAAGTTCGTTTAATATCGTTATCTAAACCTATTGAAAATCTGATTAATCCATCACTTAAACCCATTTCCTTTTGTTCATCTTCTGGAATTTCTGATGATGTAGAACTTCCAGGAGCAGAAAATAATGTCTTGTAAAAACCTAAGCTAACTGCTAAATAACCCAAATTTTTGTGTTGCATTAACTCCATTAATTCGTTGGCTTTTTCTAAAGAACCTACATCAATGGTTAACATTCCTCCAAAACCATATTCTGTATTCATCATACTTTTAAAAAGCTCGTGAGAAGGATGAGAAGTCAAACCTGGATAGACAGTTTTTAATCCATCAGCTTCAAATTTATCAGCTAAAAAAGCAGCGTTAAAACTATGTTGTTTCATTCTAATATGCAATGTTCTCATATTTTTTAAAACAGAGGCTGCTCTTAAACTATCCATTGTAGAACCTAATAACATACTTGCTCCATCATTTACATTTCGTAAATCGTTTATGAATTCTTGTGTGCCACAAACCACACCTCCAACAGTATCTGAAGAACCATTAATGAATTTTGTTAAACTATGACAAACAACATCTGCTCCTAATTTTGCTGGCGAAATTGACAATGGGGAAAAGGTATTATCTACCACTAATTTTAAATTGTGTTTTTTTGCTAACGCTGATAAACCAGCAATATCTGCAACTTCTAACAATGGATTACTTACTGACTCACAATATAAAATTTTGGTGTTTTCTGTGATTGCAGCTTCTACAACATCCAAATTTGTAATATCAACAAACGTAGTTTCTATACCTATTCTTGGAGTGAAATTTTTTAAGAAAGCATAGGTACCTCCATAAATAGTTCTGCTAGAAACGATATGATCTCCTGCACCACAAATTTGTAATAAAACTGGTGTAATTGCTCCCATTCCTGATGCTGCAACATTGGCGGTTTCTGTACCTTCCATAGCTGCCAAAGCTTCTCCTAAATATAAGTTTGATGGTGATGAATGACGAGAATATAAATAGCAGCCATCTGCATTCCCCTCAAAAGTATCGAACATTGTTTTTGCTGATAAAAAAGTATACGTAGATGAATCTGAAATGGATGGATTTACGCCTCCAAATTCGCCAAAATATTGTAAATCTTGAATTGCATCTGCTGGATTGAATTTCATAATAGTAGTTTTTAACTTTGTACAAAGTGACAATTATTTAGAAAATATATCAATACAAATATTCTTATTTAGTTTATTTTTCTAAATTTGATTTTATATTTAGTTTTTAAAACTAATAAAAGTAATTTGAAATCCAATTTTTAGAAAATTTACAATGTTAGATTCTACAGACAAAAAACTCATCAATTTATTGCAAAATGACAGCAAACAAACCACCAAACAACTTTCGTTACAACTCAATTTATCTGTTACTGCTGTTTATGAGCGAATTAAAAAATTGGAAAATCAAAAAGTGATAGAGAAGTATGTGGCTATCATCAACAAAAATAAAATTGAGAAATCTTTTCTGGTTTTTTGTCATATAAAACTGATTCAACATTCTAAAGAATATGTTTCTACATTTGAGAGAGAAATCTTAAAACTAGAAGAAGTTTCTGAGTGTTTTCATGTAAGTGGAGACTACGATTATATCTTAAAAATCTATGTGAAAGATATGGATGAATATCGAGATTTTATGGTAACAAAATTAACAGCTATAAAATATATTGGTAGCACACATAGCACATTTGCTATTGAAGAAGTTAAAAATACAACAGCAATAAATTTATTTTAATAATGCAATCTACCAAATATAAACTTCTTGAACTTTTTGTTATTTTTATACTGATTCCTTTTAGTTTTTATTTCGAGTACGCTCCTATTGCTAAATTGATTATTGGAGTGCTGGGTTTTAACTATATTTTGTATATTTTATTAAAAATTGAAAAAGTAAAATTTATAATCAAAAAAGATATTGATTGGAAATATTTTTGGAAATCTACTCTTTTAAAACTACTTTTTATTGCCATTATAACCATTATTTTTGTTTGGTTTTCTGATAAAGAAAGTCTTTTTAATGTGGTTTTAAACAATCCTAAAAAATGGATTCTAATTCTACTGTTTTATTCGCTTTTTTCTGTATATCCACAAGAAATTATCTATAGAACTTTTTTCTTTAAACGATATGAAAATATTATTAACAATAAACAAGTTTTTGTATTTATAAATGCACTTTTATTTTCTTTAGCTCATTTGCTTTTTAAAAATACAATGGTGTTATTTCTTACATTTATTGGTGGGATTTTATTTGCGATTACCTATACCAAAACAAAATCTACTTTTTTAGTTTCTGTAGAACATGCTATTTATGGTTGCTGGTTATTTACAGTTGGTATGGGAAATATGTTAGGTTTTCCTTCTTAAAAATGTAAAAAAGAAGAGGCTGTCTAAAAAGTAGTTAAGTATGTCAAACTGAGCCTTTCGTCTTCGCTCAAGACAGGCTTTGTCAAAGTCTTATAACTCATTGATTATCAATTAAATTTCAACAAAATCAATATAACTAATAGTTAATTTTTTGACTTTTTAGACAACCTCTATGTATTTTTTGTTTAAAAAAAATTAAATTTTTACTAAAACAACTTTCTCTGATTCTTTTTTTACTCTTTTACTGTAAAAATCTTTAAGTGCAGCATAATATTGCGACCCTATAATTGCTTCATTGAATTCTATTACACAAGCTGTTCTAATTGTATTTCCTTGATGTGTAACTTGGTATTTAAAAACCCCCAAATTATCAGGCAAACCAATTGCCATACTTTCTGGCAAAGATTCTATTTTATAACCTTCTGGTATTTGAATTGAAACAGTGTGTCTATCTTTCCAAGGAGAAGTAAAGTCTACAGGAAATTTTCTTTCTTCTAATTTAAATGGGTTTGTATGATGTGCTAAAAACAATAAAGGTTCTATGTATAATTTTCCATTAATACTTTCTATCAAGTCTTCACTTAAAAATTTAATATTTCTAGAAACTGGCTTTCCTAAATTTCTTTGATTTGTAATTTTAAAATTTTCTATTTCTATATTTTTATTTTCTTCAAAAGTCTTAATAAGACTTTCTTCTTTAATATGATTGGTAGATTTTCTAAAATTTAATGCGTTTAAATTATCATATTTTGTTCTATACAAACCTTCTACCATTAAGTCATCTGTAATTTTAACCATTACAATATTTTCTTCTATTGCTGGTTTATTAGAAATTAAACTTACCCAAGAAGAAGTTCCTCCTTTGTTTATCTTTCTACCATTCCAATTTAAAGCTCTTGTTGGTAAAACGTTTGGTGTACTATAAGGTTCTGTAGCGTCTAATAAAGCATAAGTATTATTTGGAAATTCTACCATAGAAACAACATAATCAAAACCATCTATAGTTGGAAAAATCGGCACTCCATTTCCTTTAGAACTTACTAAAACTGGACTTGCATTTAAACCTGCATATTTAAGCATAGAAGTAAGCATTAGATTAATATCTGCTACATTACCCACTTGTTCTTTATAGGCTTTTCGAACTCCTTTTTCTGTATTAAAACCATAAAAACCATTCCATTTCATTTTATTTTTTACAAATTGAAAAATAGCATTTACTTTATCATAATCTGTTTTAGCAGTGGTTAATAGATTGTTGATATCATCTTTATAGTAACTCTCTTTTTCTAATTCATTTCCAAAACTAGAAGATCTATAGATTTGCTTACTTACATCTTCCCATGAGTTAGAAAAAGTTTTTACCTCACCACCAACACTCAAAAAATTAAGTTGTGTTAACTCAAAAGACATACCCCCTCTATAGCTTCGAATACTTCCCACATAAGGTTCGTTGTCTTTTAGAGCTGGTATATTATTATCATCAAATTTAAAAACATCTGAAGTGTACGTAGTAGACCCTTCAATTGTCTGGCTTTTAGAGGATTTTTTCATATCCACTAAATAGTAACCCGTATTTCTCTTATTAAATATGAAAAATTCAGGTATTTCTACAGAACATTCAAATTTTCTTACAGGTATTCCATACTGAAACTTTACATCTCTAATATATCCTGGACGTGGTGAAATTATTTTATATTTTAACTCTAAAACAGAGCCTTCTTTTACAGATGGCATAACCATTTTATGCATAACTCTGTATTTATTTTTTCTTTCTTTAAATATACTCTTTTTAGATAGTTTTTCTTTTACAACTTTACCATTTTCAAGATTAAAAGTATATCCTTTTACAGAACTTACATAATCTGGATCTCCTCCTCCAGATTCTGGATTGTAACATAAAACTGATTTTGTTGCCAAATCAAAAGCATCTTTGTTGTATACCTTTATTCTTTCCGATATTTCTGTAACTAATTGCCAACCTCTTCTAGAATAATTATAATATGTTCTTCTATTTTTGTATAAATAAGCTGCATCAGCAGTAGAATCTAATGGATAAAATTTTTCTTCTAGTTCTTCTTTAGACACTTTACCGAATTTATAATTTTGGGCAAAAAATGTGCTAGTACACATTAAGAATAATAAGCTTAATACTCTTTTCATTTTTTTTATTTTTTGGTGATTGCGATTCTTAAATTTTCATATTTAGCGATACTTCTTCTAAAACTTCTATAGGCTTTATAATCTTCTTTTGGATACACTCCTTCTTTTATTATTATAGATTTATAGTAGGTAAAAGTTGTTTCATCAATTTTTTTAAAACTTACTTTATAAGTACCAAATTTGGTCGTTATTTCTTTTTCTGGGGGTAACACATCTAAGACATATCCTTTAGGTAATGTAAACTTATACTCATCTACATCTTTATAACCTGTGGGTACTTTTAGTGGTAATTTTCTTTTTCTATATCTTTTTGGGACGAAATTTTCTCGATTAAAAACATTTACTCTAAATAAAAACTCGTTTGCGTTTACAGTACCATAGTTTTTAATAGCAACCTCTATATCTTCTGTAAAAACAATATTTTCTCTATCATTTTTTAATTTTACAGACGTTATCTCTAAGTTGTTATTATAATCCCAGACATCTGACTTATAATTTTTTATCAACTCCTCTTCAGTTAACGTTTCATAACCAAATTTGTCATCATATTGCAACCCTTGGGAAACTCTTTTTAATGAAGCTTTTACATCTCCGTTTTCTAAAAGTTTAATAGTGCCTTTTATAGTCTGTAAGTTATTTTCATCTTTATAGGAAGCTGTTCTTTTTATAATTCCTCCTTCTGGAGTAACAACAAGTACATTTCTATCGTGTGTAAAACTTCCTAAAAAACCAAAAGGCATTGTTTGGCTTGTACACTCTAACCAAATGTCTTCTCCATTTTTATTCGGAATATTTAATATGACATGATTACCTTGTATAGAAGAAAAGTCTTTGTCTATATCTCTTTTTTCACTTGCATAAACAACAGTATAGTAAGAGGTTACATCTGCTACATCCAGTAACGCTTTTGTATAGTTTGTTAGCCCTTTACAATCTCCATAACCTACTTCATCTACTCTATTTGCTGCTATTGGTTCCCAGCCACCAATACCAACTTGCACACTTATATAGCGTGTTTTGTCTTGCATAAATTTGTAAACAATTTTTGCTCTTTTTATTGGGTCAGATTCGTCTTTAACCAGTTCTTTTACTTTTGCAATGGTAGTTTCATCTAGTTGATCTCTACCTAACAAAAGTTTTTCATACATCCATTTTCCAAAATCTTTCCAATTAGAATAAGTGCCAGCTACGCCTTTTAATTCAAAATTATCTAAAGCAATGACAACTTTCGGTAGAATATCTCTATATGGAATTGTATTTCTTTCGTATTCGTAAGCTGGCTGTTTTTTTATAGAATAACTTAAAAGAGTTTCAGATTCATTAACTTGTATGTCAAAACCATCAAAATTTGTTTTTTTAAAACGCCAAGGAATGGCATTAGGATTGTTTATTTTATAATTACTTTCTTCAACTGAAACGTAATACCCATTTACAGGGTACCACCATGGAATGAAACCAGTTGTAGACGTTTTATATTCTGATTCAAAAACAACTGTATATGGATAAGATATAGGTGTATAATCTACATATTTTACTCTTGCATCAGAGTAAAGAGTACCTCCATCTACTGCACTTATATCTAAAAAATCTCTTTCTTTATATTTTTTAATTTCTTTACCAAAACTGTTATAAATGCGAGCAGATAGTTCTGTAATTTTGGTATCATTATCATAGCTTTCTCCTATTTTAGCATCTACATTCCCTAATTTATTTAGAACAGTGACTACCTTTTTTTTACGAACGACCATTTTGTTTAAATCTTCTATAGTTATTTCTATAGAATTATTTCTAATAACAGCATTTGCATCTTCTTTTAGTTCTGAAGGTATGGAAAAAAAGGAATATTCTAATTCTTGACTTTGTAAATGTAAAAAGTTAACACAAAATGTTAAAAGGGTAAGGTAAATAAGCTTTTTCATGCAATAATTAATAGTAGCAAACAAAAGTAAAAAAAAAATGCCTAAAACATAATGTTTTAGGCATTTTTAAGCAATATGCTTAGTTTTATGATTTTGTTTTGACCATAAATGATAACTCCATATTATCATCAATAAACTTATCTTTTAAGTTATCAAAGAAAGATTTTGAACCATATTTTACATTAAAATCTGCTCTATTCACAACAAAAGTTTCACTTTTTAAAGTTGTAATTCCATTTTCTGTAGTTACAGTTGCTGGTATTGTAATGCTTTTAGTAACATCTTTAATGTTTAAATTTCCTGTTATATGAACATTATCTCCTTTGTCTTCTACACTTGTAATTACAAATTTTGAAGTTGGATATACAGCAACATCAAAGAAATCTGCAGATTTTAAATGCCCTTCTAATTTTCCTGCTCCTTCAGAGCCTTTCATATCTAAATTAGCAATTGAAGTCATATCTATAATAAACATTCCTTGGGTTAATTTACCATCTTCTACTAAAAGACCTCCGCTTTTTAAAGCTACTGTTCCATTATGAGCCCCAGTTGGTTTTGTTCCTTTCCAGTTTAATACAGATGCAGCAGTATCTACATTGTTTAATTCTGCTACATTAACTTCTACTTTTACAGCTTCTTTTGTTTCTACTTTTTCTTTTTTCTCTTTACAACTTGTTAAAACTGTTGCAACTATAGCTAGTGATAAAATTACTTTTTTCATTTTTTTTGATATTTTAAATTATTTTACATTTATTTCCCTAGGCAAATATACATTTAATTTATTTCCCTAGGCAAATATTTTTGATGTTTTTTTTAAAAGATTACTCCTTATGCTTAGAATCTATAATAATGGTTACTGGACCATCATTTAACAATTTAACTTTCATATCTGCTCCAAAAATTCCTGTTTGTACTTTTTTATTGATTTCTTTTTCTAAAACTGATACAAAACTTTCATATAAAGGAATTGCAATAGCTGGTTTTGCAGCTTTTATATAACTGGGTCTGTTTCCTTTTTTGGTAGACGCTTGTAAGGTAAATTGACTTACTACAATTACTTCTCCATTAATCTCTAGAAGAGATTTATTCATCACTCCATTTTCATCATTAAAAACTCTAAGATTTGCTACCTTTCTAACCAACCAGTTGATATCTTCTTCTGTATCTTCTTCCACAATCCCTAAAAGAATTAGTAAACCATTTTTAATATTGGCAACTTTTTCAGAATGAATAGTAACACTTGCCTTTGAAACTCTTTGAATTACAATTTTCATAATTTACTCATTATCATCTTCATTCCAAACATCGGTTCTAAAATGTTCTGTTTCTTCTTCTCCTTCTAAAATTTGAAGATAACTTCTGTATCTAGACCAAGACACTTTTTCTTCTTCTAATGCTTCTTTTACAGCACATTGTGGTTCTTTTAGATGCAAACAATCATTAAACTTACAATCTTGCTTTAAAGCAAAAAATTCTGGAAAATAATCTCCTAGTTCATATTTATCCATATCAACTACACCAAAACCTTTAATTCCTGGAGTATCTATTATTCTGGCATCAAAGCCTAAATCGAACATTTCTGCAAATGTTGTGGTATGTTGCCCTTGTTTATGCTGATCTGATATTTCTTTGGTTTTTAAATCTAAAGTGGGTTCTATAGCATTGACTAATGTTGTTTTCCCAACACCTGAATGACCAACAAACATAGATGTCTTGCCCAACATCATTTCTTTTACTTGGTCTACATTTTTGTTTTGAGTTGCAGAAACTTCTACACACCTATAACCAATAGCTTCGTAAATATCTTTTAAATATAGGATTTCTGCTCTTTCTTCTATTTCATAAGAATCTATCTTATTAAAAACTAAAACTACATCTATCCTATAAGCTCTTGCTGTAACCAAAAAACGATCTATAAAAGCAGTAAATGTTGGAGGGTTATTTATAGTAATTAATAAGAAAACCTGATCTATATTCGCAGCAATAATGTGCGTTTGCTTAGATAGGTTTACCGATTTTCTGACAATAAAATTATCTCTATCTAAAATGGTTTTGATGACACCTGTTTCTTCATCTCCTTTTTTTTCTAAATCAAATACCACTTTATCTCCAACTGCAATTGGATTGGTACTTTTTATACCTTTTATTCTGAATTTCCCCTTAATTCTACACTCATGAAAATTTCCATCTTCCGATTTTACTAGATACCAACTTCCTGTAGATTTATAAACTGTTCCTGTCATTATTACAAAGATGATATTTTTAATTCAAAAAAACTCTAAAAATGAGAGCAAGACTTATTTTTTTTAATACTTTAGCCTTAGAATGGAGACCAGAAACCATTAAAAACGGGGTGTATCTGAAAAACCTTACGAGTAGGACAAAACTTAATAATTTAAAAAAAATTATGAAAATTAAAAATTTATTTATTTTAACATTAATGACTTTAGCACTTTCAAGTTGCTCAATCAGATTAGTAGATTTTACAGTAATTAGTTCAAAAAATGTAAATCTTGATATAGATAGAGCTCAAGGAGTAAAAGTAAAAGGAGAAAAAACTTACTTTTTAGGAATTGGTTGGAATATTAAAGACGCTATGGATGTGGCACTTGAAAAAGCAGGAAAAGAATATGATTTACTAGTTGATGGAGTTGTAAGATATGGAAGTTATCCTTTTATTGCTACTGTTTCTGTAGAAGGAACAGCTGTTAGCTCTAGAGCAATGAAAAACAAATTAGGTGAAGCTGGTTTCAAAGATTGGTTAAATGGAAAAAAAGTAACCTATAATAAAGAAAGTAATACAGAAATAGCAAAAAAATAATCTGATACTTTTAACAATATGAACCGCCATTTCTGGCGGTTTTTTTTTACTTGAAAATACCAACAAGGTTTTAAAAACCTTGCAGGATATTTATCCTTTAATAATTTTTTCTTGATGATTGATAGATTCTTGGTGAATTGCTTTAAACATTTTTAAAACAAATTCTTCACTTAATCCTTTATTCTCTCCTTCTAAAACCATGTTACCAAGAATTTCGTTCCAACGTCTAGATTGTAAAATAGCAACATTCTTTTCTTTTTTTAACTCGCCAATTTTATCAGCTACTTCCATACGTTTTCCTAAAAGACTTATTAATTGGTCATCTACCACATTAATTTGTGCTCTTAAATTGTCTAAAGATTCTCTATAATCTGGAGCAGTTTCAGTTTCTTTTCTAATTTTTAAATCATCCATAATCTGCTTTAAAGTTGTTGGTGTAACTTGTTGTGCAGCATCACTCCAAGCATTATCTGGATCGAAATGCGTTTCTATCATCAAACCATCAAAATTTAAATCTAGTGCAACTTGAGAAACATCAAAAATCATTTCTCTGTTTCCTGTAATATGAGATGGGTCACAAATTAATGGTAAATCTGGAAATTTATTTTGGAACTCAATGGCTAATTGCCAATTTGGATTATTTCTATACTTAGATTTATCATAAGTAGAGAAACCTCTATGAATAGCTCCTAAATTTTTGATTCCTGCAGTGTATAATCTTTCAATACCTCCTAACCATAAAGCCAAATCTGGATTTACAGGATTTTTAACCAATACAATTTTATCTGTTCCTTGCAAGGCATCTGCAATTTCTTGCATAATAAAAGGTGAAACTGTAGAACGTGCTCCAATCCAAAGTAAATCTACATCATTTTCTATAGCTAGTTTACAATGAGCTGCATTTGCAACTTCTGTACAGGTTTTCATACCTGTTTCTTCTTTCACTTTTTTTAACCAACCTAAACCTAAGGCACCAACACCTTCAAAATTTCCTGGTCTTGTTCTTGGTTTCCAAATTCCTGCTCTATAATAGTTTACATCAGAATCTTTTAATTCGTGTGCAATTTTTAAAACCTGTTCTTCGGTTTCTGCACTACAAGGCCCTGCTATTACTAGTGGGTGATCTAATTTCATATCATCCAACCATGTTCTTAATGCTGCTGTATTCTTCATTTTACTAATTAATTTGTGTTGAGATTCTTCGACAAGCTCAGAATGACAAACGCAGTCTTAACTTGATACTCAACGATTTTGGCTTCTTATTTTATGCCGTTTAAAATTTGTTTTATATAATTTGTATTCTCCATTTCGTTAAAAATTTCAGAGAAATTATCTTGTTGCATCAACTTTTTAAAATGTTGTAAATTATTGATGTATTCTTCTAATGTTTCTATTACATTTTCTTTATTCTGCTCAAAAATTGGTGTCCACATTGCTGGACTACTTTTTGCCAAACGCACTGTAGATTCAAAACCTGAACCTGCCATATCAAAAATATCGCGTTCGTTTTTTTCTTTATTGATGACTGTTTTGCCTAACATAAATGCGCTTATGTGAGATAAGTGCGAAACATACGCAATATGTTTGTCGTGCGAAACTGGATCCATATATCTAATACGCATTCCAATGGCTCTAAAAAGGTCTAAAGCTTTTTCTTGCAACTTAAAAGTTGTTTTTTCTACTTCGCAAATAATATTCGTTTTCCCTTTATATAAACCAGAAATAGCTGCTGTTGGTCCAGATTTTTCTGTTCCTGCAATTGGATGACAAGCCAAAAAGTTTCTTCTATTTTTATGATGTTCAACAGATTTACAAATGGCTTCTTTTGTAGAACCTGCATCAATTACCAAAGTAGTATCAGCTATTTTATCTAAAATAGTGGGTAGTAATTTTACAGTGGCATCAACTGGAATTGATACAATTACCAAATCTGCATTTTCTAAATCGTCTAAAGTTGCTTTTTTATCAATTAAACCTAACTCTAATGCTTTCTCTAAAGTTGCATCTTTTCTACTAATTCCGTGGATGATTACTTCTGGATTGTGCTGTTTAATATCGATAGCAAAACTACCTCCTATTAAACCAATACCTATGCAAAATATATTTTTCATTTTTCCTATTCTTAATCCTGCAAGGTTTCTTTTTGACCTTGTAGGTATTGTGTATTAGCTAATGATAGTTATAAGGTTTGAAACCTAATTAATTATTTATTTTTAAAATACCTACAAGGTTTTTGAAACCTTGCAGGATGTTTTTGAAACCTTACAGGATACTAAAATCTACTAATCGCTTCTTTAATAATTTCTGATGTTACACATAAAGAAAACCTGATATATCCTTCTCCTTGAGAACCAAAAATTGTTCCTGGAGTTATAAAAATATCTTTCTCGTATAAAACTGCGTCTGTTACTTCTTCAGATTTTTTTCCTTCAGGAATTTTTGCCCAAACAAATAATCCTGTTGCATTTTTACTATATGTAGCCTTTAATTTATCTGCCAATTGCCAGATTAAATTTCTACGTTCTTCGTAAATTTTATTTTGTTCTAAAAACCAGCTATCAGACAATTTTAAAGCTTCAATCGCTCCTTTTTGAATTCCGTAAAACATTCCAGAATCCATGTTGGATTTTACTTTTAAAATCTCGTTGATATAGGTTGTATTTCCTAAAACCATTCCAACTCGCCAACCTGCCATATTAAAGGTTTTGCTTAAAGAATTTAATTCTAAAGCAATGTCTTTTGCGCCTTTAACTTGTAAAATACTAATAGGATTATCATTTAAAATAAAACTATAAGGATTGTCATTGATGATTAAAATATTGTGTTTTTTACCAAAAGCAATTAACTTTTCGAATGTTTGTAAAGTGGCATCTGTTCCTGTTGGCATGTGTGGATAATTGACCCACATAATTTTTACTTCTGATAAATCTTCTTTTTCTAATTCATCAAAATTGGGTTGCCAATTTGTTGCATCACTTAAATTATAAAAAAGTGGTGCTGCACCTACTAATTTTGTTACTGATGTGTAGGTTGGATACCCTGGATTTGGAATTAACACTTTATCACCTTCATTTAAAAAAGCCATAGAAATATGCATAATTCCTTCTTTGCTTCCCATTAAAGGCAATACTTCACTTTCTGGGTTTGACTCTACAGAAAACTTGTTCTTATAAAACATAGAAATAGCATTTCTTAATTCTGGTAAACCTTGATATGACTGATATTTATGCGCAGAAGCATCACCCAAACTATTAGAAATTGCTTCTAAAACTTGTGTTGGCGGTTGCAAATCTGGAGAACCAATTCCCATATTTATAATTGGTTTTCCTGCAGCAACTAAGCCTCTAACTTCTCTTAATTTTTTAGAGAAATAGTATTCTTGAACGGTGTCTAATCTTTTTGCTGGTTGTATCATAATTTATGCTATACAAAAGTTATTTAATTTGTCATTTCGAAAGAAACCAGTGAAATTGAGAGATCTAAAACATTAAAAGGAAATGTAGAGATTTTTCGACTCCATTGCATTTCGCTCAAAATGACATTGCTCTGGACTTTGTAAATACGTTTATTAGACATTATTTTCTTCCGTTTTTGTAGGTTCCTAAAATTTTGAATTCTTCTGCCATAATTTCTATGATAGCTTTTGCCTTTTCATAATCTTTATAATCATCAAAAGTTACATCTACAAAAAAAGAATATTTCCAAGGTGTTTCTATAACTGGTAAAGATTGAATTTTAGTTAAGTTCATTTTACAATCACTCAACACATTTAAAATGGCAGCCAAACTTCCTCTTTTATGGTTCAGTTGAAATTTTAAAGATGCTTTATTTACATCTTCATTCAATATTGGTTTTTCTGTTTTTACAATTACAAAACGTGTAGAATTGTCTTTTATCGTCTGAATTTCATCTTCAACAATTACCAAATCAAAAATTTCTGCAGCTATTTTTGGTGCAATTGCAGCTATTCCTTTTAAATTTTCTTTGGAGATTCTTTTGGCAACTTCTGCAGTATCTACATCTTCTACTAATTTAATATGAGGATGTTTTTTAAAGAACTCTTTACATTGTAATAATGCCATTGGGTGAGACCAAACTTCTTTAATATTAGCTATATCTTGACCTTTTAAAGCCATTAAATGGTGATGAATATTTAAATATTCTTCTGCAATGATGTGTAAATTGTTATTATCAATCAACGCATAATTAGGAATGATAGAACCAGCAATGGTGTTTTCTAAGGCCATGACTCCATAGGTTGATGAATTATCTAACAGACTATCTACCAAAACATCAAAAGACATACATTCTTTTAACTGAATGTGGTCTCCGTAAAAGTTGCGTGCCACTTTATGATGGTTTGAGCCTTCTGCACCTTGTATGGCAATTGTTTTTTTATCCATTTTACATCAAAAAAAAAGCCTCGAAGTAAATTCGAGACTTTATATATTTTATATGTTATTTAACAGCATGATACAAAGTCTCTCCTCTTATTAAAAAAATAAAAGTAAAAATAGAAACGTGTCCAAGTTGTGTTTAACATCTTAATTCTCTTGCTTTGAGCAACAAATCTAAAGATTAAATTGATATAAACAAATTATATCTCCTCTTTTATAAAAGATTTGACAATTTGATAAAAACTTATTAGAATTTAGTTACTGGTTTATTATAATTCTCAAAAAAACCAATTTTAAAACGGTAAAGTCTAAATTTTAAACCATTCTTTTACCAACTGTTTTTCAATTGGCTCTACTGTTTTATGGTAATAATCGTTTTTAATTGGGTCATATTCATAGTCTTTAGACCATTCTTTAATATTATCTGATAATTTATGTAAAGATTCACAGATAAAATGCAACTCTTCTGATGTAATAGTTGGATGAATAGACAAACGAACCCAACCTGGTTTTTGTGTGTTGCAACCGTGTAAAATTTCGTCCTTAATTCTGTTGGAAGTTTCTTGATCTACATTTAGTAAAAAATGTCCATACGTCCCTGCACAAGAACAACCTCCTCTGGTTTGAATTCCGAATCTATCATTCAATAATTTTACGACTAAATTAAAGTGATATTTTTCGAAATAGAAAGAAAAGATACTCAACCTATCTTTATGATTCGGTGCTAAAATTTTTACTTCTGGTAAGCTTTCTAAAGTTTTAAAAACAATTGTATTAATTTCATCTTCTCTTTTTTTAATATTATCAACACCCATTTTTTCTTTCAACTGAACAGATAAAGCAATTTTAATTGTCTGTAAAAAACCTGGTGTTCCTCCATCTTCTCTGGTTTCTACATCATCAAAATAATCGTGTTCTCCCCAAGGATTTGTATAACTTACTGTACCACCTCCTGGATTATCTGGAATGGTGTTTTTATACAATTTTTTATTAAAAATTAAGACTCCAGCACTTCCTGGACCTCCTAAAAATTTATGTGGAGAAAAGAAAATAGCATCTAAATACTCCTCTTCATTTTCTGGATGCATATCAATATCTACATAAGGTGCACAACAAGCAAAATCCACAAAACACAATCCATTATATTTATGAATCATTTTGGCAACTTCATGATAAGGTGTTTTAATACCTGTTACATTAGAACAAGAAGTTATTGATGCAATTTTTATATTTCTATGCTGATGTTTTTGAATGCATTTTTCAAACTCTTTTAAGCATAACAAACCTTCATCATCACAAGGTACCACTTCTACATCTGCAATGGTTTCTAACCAAGAAGTTTGATTTGAGTGATGCTCCATGTGCGATACAAAAACAATTGGTCTTAGTTCTTCTGGAATAGTGGTGTGTTCTTTTAAGTTTTCTGCAACTTTTAATCCTAAAATTCGTTGGAATTTATTAACAACTCCAGTCATTCCAGAACCTGTTGTAATTAAAACATCATCATCTGTTGCATTAACATGTTTTTTAATAATTTTACGAGCTTCATGATAAGCCAACGTCATTGCAGCTCCAGAAGTTGAAGTTTCTGTATGTGTGTTGGCAACAAAAGGGCCAAATTGATTTAATAATTTATCTTCTATGGGCGCATATAATCTTCCGCTTGCGGTCCAATCTGTATAAATCAGTTTTTGCTCTCCATAAGGAGACTGAAAGGTTTGATTGATACCTACAATATTTTTTCTAAATTGATTAAAATATTGCTCTAAATCTGATTTTACTTTATTTTCTTTTGCTGAAATCATACTTATAAAAGATTTACAAAATCTACACTCAAAAGTAAGCATTTAAAATTTACTCTTTCTTCATATTCTTAAAAACCTCTAATCCACATTCTAAAAACTGTGCGTACTTACTTTCATCTGGTGTATAGCCAACAGCCTGATTTAAAATTTTTGTACCATCAGCATTTAATAAAACATAATATGGTTGCGAATTTGTTTTAAAGAATTGTGTTTGAAAATTTGCCCATTTATGACCGTAATTTTCTAATTTTCTTGTACCTCCATTGACTCTATTTACTAAAATTTGTTCTTCTTTTGGCAGTTGTTTTTTATCATCTACGTACAAAGAAATTAAAACATAATCGTTTCTTAAATAGTTGTCTATTTTTGCAATTGGCCAAACGTGTTCTTCCATTTTCCTGCAATTTACACACGCATAACCTGTAAAATCTAACAAAATTGGTTTGTTTACTTTTTTAGCATAAGCAATACCTGTTTTTAAATCTTTAAAGCAGTCTAAATTGTTAGGACACTCATTTGGATACAGAAAACTATAGCCAACTGGAGGTGCTAAACCACTTAATAAAGTTAAAGGCGTAAACGTATTTGTTTCTTTATTTACTCTAAAACCAGAAGCTAAATAAATAACAAAGGATGCTACTAAAATACCTCCTGCAATTCTTGAAAATGATAGTTTCTTTATTGGAGAATCGTGTGGAAACTTAATTTTACCAAATAAATACAATGCTAAACCTGCAAAAATTAAAATCCATAAAATTAAGAAAGGTTCTATTTTTAGGATATTCCAATGTGCAACTAAATCTGCATTTGATAAGAATTTAAAGGCTAAAGCTAGTTCTAAAAATCCTAAGATTACTTTTGTTGTATTTAGCCAACCTCCAGATTTTGGCAAAGCATTCATCATATTAGGAAACATTGCAAACAAAGCAAATGGCAATCCTAAAGAAACTCCAAAACCAGCCATACCTGCTGTTAATTGCCAAGCACCACCATCTGCAGTTAAAGAACCTGCTAAAAGAGAACCTAAAATTGGGCCTGTACATGAAAAAGAAACAATTGCAAGTGTTAATGCCATAAAAAAGATGCCTACAAAACCACCAGAACTTTCTGCTTCTGTTGTTTTTGAAGTCCAGCTTGATGGTAATGTTAACTCATAATAACCAAAGAATGAAAATGCGAAAAACACAAAAATGGCAAAGAAAATAACGTTGAGCCAAATGTTGGTTGAAATCTCATTAAGGATATCTGGGTTTACAGAATCTAATAAATGAAAAGGTATACTTAATATAATATAAACTGCAAAAATAAAGAAACCATATAATAATGCTTTAGATATTCCTGCACTTCTATTTTGTCCGCTTTTTTTGGTAAAAAAACTAACTGTTAAAGGTATCATAGGAAACACACAAGGAGTAAGTAAGGCTAATAAACCTCCTAAAAAACCTAATCCGAAAATGCTCCATAAAGATTTTCCTCCACTTTGAATTTCTGATGAATTTGAAATTACTTCATTTTCACATTTGATTGAAGAAAATGTTAAATCGTTTGTGTTTAAACCATAAAGTAAGTTGTTTGTAATTTTATTATCTACAACAACAACTGGAGGTGCTTTGTTTACATTAGCTGTTTGTGTTTTTCTCAATTTAAAAACCAAATCAATTTCTGTGGGAGCTAAACATTTAGTATCATCACACACCATAAATTCTACACTCCCATTTATCGTATTTACAGATTTATCAATCTTTACATTTTGTTTAAAAACGGCTTTGTCTTCAAAAAACTTTATTTCCATCCCAAAAACAGGATCATCTATAGTATGTCCTTCGTCTTCAGTAGTTTTTCCTTCTAAATTTATTTTTCCGTTAGAAACATCATACGTAAAAGTAGTAGGAACTGGGCCATCTTCTGGAACAGATTGTGAGTATAAATGCCAACCTTCTTCAATGGTTGCTTCAGATACTAAAATGTATTCTGTTTCCGAAATTTTCTCTATTGATGTAGTCCATTCTACTGGGTCTTCTATTTGTGAGAAAGCACTGGCTGTAATAAGTAGCCATAAAAGTGTGATGTATTTTTTCATAAATGAAATTAAGTGCGTCTGAAATTGTTTTCAAAGATACTTAATTCATTAAAACAGAGTTTAAAAAAGTGTAATTTTAAGATATAATTAGGTTAAAAAGAATACCCAATTGCAAAATTTAAAACGGGTTCATCAATCCTAAAATCAAAACGCTTTCCTTCTGGTAAAGCTGGGTCATGAAATGGTGCTGCTAAATCAAAACGAATTACAAAACCTTGTATATCTACTCGCAAGCCTACTCCTGCACCCATTCCTAACTGATTGATAAAATCTGATGTAAATTTATCTTGCCCATTAAATGCTGGGTTTCCTACTGAATTCCATACATTTCCTGCATCTGCAAAGACAGCTCCTTTAAAAAATGAGAATAATGGAAAACGATATTCTACATTCGCTTCTAATCGAATATTACCAGTTCTGTCAAAAAAGGAAGTTGTGTTCTGATTGGTTGTTCCATTATAAATTCCTGGCCCTAAAGATCTAATATTAAAAGCTCTTACACTATAAGGACCTCCAGAAAAATATTGTTTTACAAACGGAACTACATCTGAATTACCATAAGCATACCCATAACCAGCAAAAAATCGGGTTGCAATTGTTTGTTCTTTATTTTTTCCAAAATTAAAATGATATCTAAAATCTACATCTGCTTTTGCATATTGTGCATATTCCAACCCTAAAAACTGTTTAGGTTCTCCTGCATTTTTTTCTTTCCCAAACAAACTAATGGAGTTTCCTGCTACATCTAAAGTAGAATTTACATAAAATTGATGCATTTTGTTAGACAACATCTCATTATATGTAAATGAAAAAGTAAGTCCAGAAATAAACTGTTGTTCAAAACTTCTTTCTAAAAATGGATTGTTTTTTAGAATTTCTTCAAAATCTGCTGTTGTATTTGATAAGCGAGTGTAATTTACAGAAATTGGATTAATTTCATAAGTAATGTACCTATTTGCATTCCAAACATAACCAAACTGAGCTGTTCCAGAAAGTAGTGTGTATAATTGGCTTCTACTCAAGTAAGTTGCACTAAAACTTGTAATTGTTTTTGGTATAGAATACTCAAAAAAGTCTTCGTTAAAAGAAAAAGGGGCTATTACTCTTGGAAAAATTAATTCTGTTTTTAAACCCAATTCCAAACTACTTAACCCTGCATTATTACCAGATGCTACCTGCGTTTCGTAACCAATAGTAGAACTAACATTTAAAGTTTCTCCTCCTTTAAATAAATTTCTATTGCTAAATGTTAACCCCAAAGTAGGCACAGCAAAATTATTTGATTTTGTTACAGCTTGCAACTCAGCTCTAATTGCACGTTTTGTTAGTGGTGATAAATATATATTCGCCTCTAAAGCACCTACATTATCTTTTGCAATAGTATCTATTTCTTTATATTGGATGTTAACATACTTATATGCTCCAATTGATGACAAACGTCTTGCTGTATTTTTAGATGT
This sequence comes from Polaribacter sp. 2305UL8-11, assembly GCF_058147165.1. Lineage (NCBI taxonomy): Bacteria > Pseudomonadati > Bacteroidota > Flavobacteriia > Flavobacteriales > Flavobacteriaceae > Polaribacter > Polaribacter sp. 2305UL8-11. The sequence continues at coordinate 121,368 of NZ_JBYVJW010000011.1, forward strand.
TATTGGATTGTATTTTTCTCCTTCTTTTAAGGTGATAAAATCATCTAAATATTTGGGTTTGAAAAAGATTTTATCTTGATAATAATTTTTAAGCCTATAACGTAAAGATTTGTTAGAAGCAGAATCTTTTAAATTATAATTTGGATAAATATTGATGTTTTTTACAACATAAGGTATTGTTGCTTTTTGGGGTACTTTTGCTTTTAACCTTAAAAACAAATCGAATTTTTTATTTTTATACTGATTTGTATCTGCCTCAAAGATTAAAAAATTAGGGTTAAAATTATAATAACCGTCTTTTTTTAATTCTTTATCAATTCTTTCTCTCTCTAACTTTAGATTACTTAAATCAAATCGCATATTTTTACTAAATGGAGACGTTTTTGTTAGGTTTTTAATGGCTTCATAAATTGGCGAAACCATACTATCTATTTTATAGTTTGCCATTTTATATGGTGCTGGTATTTTTAATTTATATAAAACTGCAGCTCTTTTTTCTTTTTCTACAAATGAAGATGCAACTGTACTATAAAAAAAACCATTATTTTCTAACCTATTTCTTAAAATATCTTCTACTTCTAAAGGCTCTACATCCGATTGATAAACTGGTTCTTGACCAAACTTTTTATATAACCATCTATTGATAAAATTTGGATTTTCTTTTTGGTTTTTATAGTAATAGTACAATCCTAAATGCATTCCTAAAAATTTAGAATTGGGTTCTGGACGTAAAACAGTTTTTAAATTTTCTTTTAACCTGTTTACTTTTAAAACAGAAGAATCTGCTTCTAATTCTAATTTTGCGCCAGTATACAAACGCTTTCCTTCTGGAATAAATTTATTAATACTGCAAGAGTATAACGTTAATAGCGTTAGTAGTAAAAGGATATATTTATACAAAATGGGTTTCAAAATTAGTTCTTTTTCTTTTCTATACTTTTATTTATTTTCTCTTCTTTTTCTTTTATTTTTTCTTTAGCAGCTTTCTTTTTTTCTGTTTGTTTTTTGTTTTGAGCTTTAAAAATAGCATCCCAAAGCTCTCTAAATTCATTAAATTCTTGGGTAAAAACCAACGCGATTCCACTTACAATGGTTTGCCCATCAATTACATTTTCGAATTCACTTTTTCTAAATCCTTTTAAACGATACCTACCATCTTCTGTAATTTTATATTCTAGACTTACATTACCAATTAATGGAGCAGCTTCTTCTGTAGTGTTACTTCCTTGCAAATTTACATCACTACCAACTCTTACAATTAATCGCTCGTTAAATAATTTTTTCTGAGCAGTTACCCCTAATTGTGTTCTATCTGAAGCCGAAGTTCCTTGATAGTCTGTATAGCTATTTAAATCGAAATTAAGTTCTATACCAGATTTACCTAAAATTTTATCTGAAAACGCGTTTAATTGTCCAGAAACTGCATCGTTTAAATTATCTCTAGCAATGGTTGCAAAACCTCCTGCACTTCCATCACTACCAGAGTTTGGATAAAATCTATTTAACACTAATAGAGAAAATACTTGTTTATTTAACTCTTCTTCTTGTTGATTTACTTGTTGTACTCTACCATAAACTTGTCCACCAATAGCACCTCTATCTTCTTCTGGCATTGCCAAATTAAAAGAAATTTTTGGTTGCAATAAATCTCCATCAATATTTAAATATACATTAAATGGTAGCACTTGCTTAAAACGATTTTTTACAGAAGGGTCTTCATCAGAAATTTGAGCTGCCATTAAAGGTGCAGCTGTTGTTTCTATATTATAAATTGCACTTACATTTAACCTTGCATCAAAAGGATCTCCTGACCAAGAAATTTGGCCTCCAGGTGCTAAATTAAACCTTCTGTTTACTAAACCATATAAATTTAATTCGTAATGCCCATCTGCAATTTCATAAACTCCTGTTAATGTAACCCTTCCATTTGGTATCATATTAAAAATAAAATCTCCATCTCCAGAAACTTTAAAATTATCTCCTGTGGTTTCGTCTATAACAACAGTTACAGCTGCTTCTTTATTTATTTTGAGTTTGGTAAAAATATCAAACCCTCTTATAATGGCAGTTTGCTCTTCTGTTTGAGTTAAAATAGCATCTGGGTTTTCGCGGTTTACAAAAACGACTACTTCATCTCTTCTTTCTATATTTGCGTAACTTGATGGCAACACATAGGTTACATTTGTATCTGAACCAATTGTTACATTTGCAGTAAGTTTTGGTACTTGTAAGTCTCCTGTTAAATCTGCATTTGCATTAAAAGTTGCAATACCATAAAGTGTTGGATTATCTTCTTTTTTTGCATTTAATACCCTAAAATTATCTGCTTCTAATTGTAAATTAAAACTAGGGTTGATAAAACTTTCTGTTTTTATATCTCCAGAAAGCACTAACTTATTTTTCTTTGCATCTAAAACTGTGAATTTAGAGAGATATAATCCGTTATTATCTGCATTTATTTTTTCATCTTTTAAGGTAAAGGAAGTATTTAATTTGGTAATATTAAAATTGGCATTTTTAAAGTTTATATTTCCATTATACTTGGGTTTAGATGTTTTTCCTGTTACTTTAAAAGAACCCGAAAAACTACCATTAGCTTCTTTAATTTCTCCTAAAGAAAGTGTATTTAAAGCTTTCATTTTAAACTCATTTATTATTAAATCTAAGTTTAAATTTGCATCATTATTCGCAACAAAATAATCACCAGTTAAATCTAAATCTACATCACCTTCTTTCAATTTTGCATTAAAATCATATTTACTACCTCCTAAAGATTTTGCATCAATGGTTAATTTACCAAAATTAGTTTCTAAAAATTTTAGCTGATTTACATTTAAATTTGCAAGAATTCCTGTGTCTGAAAAAGGTTGTTCTAAAATAAAGTTACCATTTAAAATACCTGTTGTTAACTCTTTTTCTGGATTTAGATAATTAAAAACTTCACTAATTTTAAAATTACTGTACTCTAAAGCAATATGTTCTTTAGTTACTTTTTATAGTTGGTCTGTTATATTTATAGATTGATTGCCTTTTGATATTTTAAAATCTTTAAATAAAAGTTTGTTATTATTTTCAAAAACAACTTCATTATCAATAGGAATTGCCCAAGCTTGTTTGTTTAATATCAAATTTTCTGGGTTGACAGAAAATTTTAAACGATTACGATTACCTGTAATTTTTGCATTTACATTCATCAAGGTTTGTTCATTGTGATAACCTGAAAAATTTAAAGAAAGTTGGTTTTTGGTTTGGTTACCAGTTATTACAGTTTTTGGAACATCTAAAGGGTTTGCTTTTATATTTTTAAAGCCTAATTTAAAGTTGAAGTTTTCTTTATCCGTTTGCATTGTAAATGCCAAACTATCAATTTCATTGTCATTATAATTGATATGAGGTGCTGTAATTTTTGCGTTTAGCTTTCTTTTTGCTTCATTAAAATTAAGAGAAGCATTGATTGTATCTATATCTTTTACATTTACCAAAAATACATCTTTTAAAAGTGGAGTTTGAGCAATCTTTGCTTCAAATTTTAAGTCTACAGGGTTTTTAATGGTATCTGCAAGAACTGCATCTCTATAAAAATAACTAAAAACATGTTTTTGCAAAGACTTACTAAATGATTGAGGATCTGTATTAGATTCTAATTTTACATCAATCATTTTATTTTTTAAAGTTACAGAGGTTGTATCTTTAGCTACAAACCCTTTTGCTAAAATGGGACCTAGTAAAAAAGTTCTGTTATCGTAAACTACTGCTCCATTTTTTACATTTGCATCTATTTGATATTTTTCTAAATTTCCTTTAAAATTTAATGAAATATCCATACCCGTTTTTACATTTCTTTGCATTATGCCCAAGCCTTGCAAATTTGCTCCTATTACATCAATATCTAATTCTGCTTGTGTGTTTATGGTATCTAATTGTATAGCACTTTTTAGTTTTAAATTTAAATTATCGTCTTTATAATTAGAAGTTATCTCTCCTTTTCCGTTTCTAAAAGCACCTTTTAATTGTAAATCTTTTACATTGTAATCATTTAACTTAAATTTAGAAACTGTCGCGTTTAAAGTTGCATCCAGATTATTGAGTGTTTTTCCTTTTCCTTTAGAGCTAATTTTAATACTTAATTCTCCGAAATCATTATTTTTTAAAAGATTATTTATTTTGTAGTTTTTTATATTGATGTTGGTATTAAAGTTAATATTTTCTTTATTACTAAAAGCTCCACTTAAGGTGATTATACCTTGAGATGATTCCAATTTTAAATCTGTTGAAATTTCTTTTACACCTCCATTTATATTACCAGTTAATACCATTTCTTTTGGTAACTGAACTCCTAAACTTTCTTCATTTAAAAACTTTAAGACATCTTTTTTTATTGTTTTTGCTCTAAAATTAGGAATTTCTATCTCTAATAAATCTAAATTTGTACTATTATATATTTTACCTTCTAAAGAAATTTTAGTTGTGTTGCCCCAATTAACTGCACCTTTAGACACTGTAATTTCAGATAGCGTTCCATCTGCATACATTGTTGCTAGAATTGGCTTTTCGCTTATTTTTTTTAGGTAATTATTATTTTTTAACGTGGGTAAAAACTTTAATAGTTCATTTACATTTAATTGAATAACAGGTAAATTTACATTTACTTTTGTAGACTCAGGAACATTTATTAATTGAGAAATTGAATTGTAATTCATTTCTAAATCTCCTATAATCTTATTTTTATTTAAAGAAAATTTTAAATCGCTAATGGCTATCTTTTTTTCTGATATTTTACCATTAAACTTTAACTGATTCATATTTAATCCAGAACTTTCTTTAAAGTTAAAAGTGCTAACATTTATATTAGCTTGCTTCTCTTTGTAAAGAATATCAAATGCTTTTAAATTTAAATTCTGAACTGCTATTGCGTTTGGATTAAAAGTATTATTACTAATAGTAGTATTATTTGCTCGATAAGTTATCTGATTATTTTCTAAATCTACCTCTTTAACATTTGCTGTAAATTGTGGCCAGACAAATTTATTATTATATTGAGGTGCATTTACAGGTTTATTATTTGATATAGAGTTTACAACTACTTTGGAGTTTTTTAGCCCTAAAACATCCACATTAAAAATAGATTCTTTTAAATTAATTTGTGCATTTTCTGAATAAAAATCAGCAAGATTTAAATTTGCTAAAATATTGGCTTCTGCAGACTCATAAAAAATATCAGAATTTGTAATTTTAATATTTTTTGCACTTAAATTTGGTAAAGGAACTTCTTCTGTAGAAATAACTAAGGCTGGTTTTTGAATGTACTTTATGTTTGAATTTTTAAGTAACAAATCATTCGCATTAAAAATCATGCTTTCTAAGTCTGTGGATTTCATTTTGGCTTTTAAAAACCCTACTTTATAGCTGCTTTCAATTCCTAGAGGAACATCTTCATACACCACATTAATGTCTTTAAACTGTACACTACCTATAACAATATTTGGTGATGATTTAGATAGCGAGTCTGCCTTAACTTTATTTGAGCTTTTGGTTGCAAAAACATCCAGTAAAAATTGAAAATTAAACCCAGCAGTGGTATCTTTTCTAATAACATTTGCTCTTAAACCATTTAATTTTAAATTTTCTACACCTAATTCGGTTCCTTTGATAATTCCCCAAAGTGGGAAATCCGCTTCTAAAAATTTTGAGTAAATTAAAGTATCACCTTTTTTATCATCTAAAAAAAGTCCTTCTACTTTTAGATTTCCATCAAAAGTTAAATATGCTTTTTCAATTTCAACTTTTGTGTTTGTTTTATTTGAAATGTAACTGGTAGCTTTATTTATAATAATATTTTGTCCCCAAGAACTTCTTATAAAAAGAAGAATAAGAAGTAAAAAAATAATTAGCCAAAAAAAATGCGAAGTAGTCTTCTTAGAAAACGATATTTCTTTTTTGTTTTTTTTTGAGTAGACACGTTAGGTTATTTAGTTAGTAAAATTACAACAACAAAGATATTAGTATTAACTTTTTTAATAATAACTTTAACTTTATTGAAGTTATTTTAATTTTACGAAAAATAATTAAACAAAAAAAGCATCTCAATTGAGATGCTTTCTGCGGTCTGGACGGGACTCGAACCCGCGACCCCCTGCGTGACAGGCAGGTATTCTAACCAGCTGAACTACCAGACCGTTGCTTATAGCGGATGCAAATATAATACAGATTTTTAGATAACCAAATATAAAAATGAAATTTATTTCATTTTTTTTCGGCTTACTAAATATTTTGTGAGAATTTCATTAAATCCAGAATGAATATCTACAGGAACATAATCTATTTGATATTGTAAACATTTATTTTTCAATTCTTTAAAATAATTCCCTACAATTTCTTTATATTTTTCTTGGACGTTTTCTGCATAAACATTTATTTCTTCTCCTGTTTCTACGTCTACAAATTTTTTGGGAACCTTATCAAAATCAAAATTTAATTCTGTTTTTCCGTCAAATGTGTGAAAAAGTACAACTTCGTGTTTGTTGTATTTTAAATGACGTAATGCTTCAAAAAGTGCTTCGTCTTCTTTTGAAGTTTGAAACATATCTGTAAACAAAAAAATTAAAGAACGTCTGTGAATCTTTTCTGCAATTTCATGTAAATATTTATAGGTATTTGTAGTTGCCTCAGATTCTGAAGTTAGCAATTGTTCCAATTGATGCAACAACATTTTTCTATGTCGCTCACTTCCTTTTTCTGGAGCATAATATTCATAAGAATCTGCATAAATACTCAACCCAACTGCATCTCTTTGTCTTTTTAAAATTTCCATTAATGAAGCTGCTGCAACAGCAGAAAAACCAACTTTATTTAAATTCTCTATAGACTGTTTTTTTACTATTGGATAGTGCATGGAAGCAGAATTATCAACTATAATATGACAGTGTAAATTGGTTTCTTCTTCGTACTTTTTGGTATATAACTTTTCTGTTTTTGCGAATAATTTCCAATCTATATGTCTTGTACTTTCTCCTTTATTGTACAATTTATGTTCAGAAAACTCAACAGAAAATCCATGAAATGGACTTTTGTGCATTCCTGTTATAAAACCTTCTACCACCTGTTTAGCAAGAATGTCTAAGTTTTTTATTTCTGATAATTTTACTTCGGATAAATTCATGCTATTTTTTGATGTCTTGAGCTCTTGTTAAATTATCTGTTGTCTGCAACAATTTCTTTAACAAAATAGGATTATAATTTGGATTATCTGCTAAAAACTCTTGCAAAATAGCATTTGCTTCTTTTGACGAATAATTTCCGATAGAACTTGCCAACCATCCTTTTGGGAAGAAAATGTCACCTGTTAATTGGACTTCTTCTAGTGTTGACAAAATTGATTTTAAATGTTTAGTTGATGATTTTTGCCTTAAAGGATGATGTATATTATTTAAAGCAGTTTGCACCCAAGATTCTTTTTCTCTATTCTCTTTTTGCAATAGCGATTTCATAAATTCATCGCGTACTTTTTCATCACTTGAAAGTGATGGTAATAACCATTTAAAACGTGCTAATCTATCTGGATTTGAAATTCGTAATTGTTGTTTCTCTAAAATTTCTGATGCTTTTGGATGGTTAAAAATTGCTAATTGCATTGCTAAAGAAGTGTAATCATTTTCATTTAAAAAAAGGTTTTTAATCTTTTTCTCTTTTATCCAAATTTGATATAAGTTCTCTTTTCCTTGTTGAGAAATAGCTAAAGATTGATACAAACTAAAAAGTGTTCTTTTTATATTTTTTGGCAACTCATTTTCTAACAAATTAAAAATTGTGGTTTCTGTTTTATTCTGAATATTTTTTTGTTCTTTATCATTTAAAAAAGTCCAAAATATGTTTTGAAGTCTACCAGATAAATAGTTTGTAATTAATTCATTTTCTTCAACTTGAATAGCGTTTAAATAAACTTCATAGGCTTCTAAAGGAGAAACTTTTCCATTCAGCATATTCTCATATAAATTGATGAATTGATACCCTCTTGAAACTTCATCTTTAATATCTTTATAAGAAAAAATCTCTTCTTTGTAAATAGGAAAAACGCCATAGCCAAATCCGTTTGTGTTGTATAAAACTTGTCTTGGTTTAAAATCTTTAGTGCCAGAAGTAATATCAAAAGATTTTCCCATATTTTTGATTCCTATGATTTTTTCATAACCTCGTGCATCTATCAATTTAATTTTAAAGGATTGTGTCCAGATTTTATCAGAACCGTCTTCAGCTTTTTGATGAATCACAAACTTGGTTACATTTCCTTTTTCATTGGTTTCAATTTCTTCATAAAAAACGGGTCTTCCTGATGAGTTTACCCAAACATCACTCCAACTTTTAATATCTCCAGCAGATTTTTTAACTAAAATTGATACCAACTCATTCCAATCTGCGTTTGAGTTTTGATATGTTTTTATATATTCTTGAATTCCTTCTTGAAAAGCCTCTTTACCCAACAAATATTCCAACTGACGCATCATAATTGGTGCTTTGTTATAAATAATTCTTCCATATAAAGAACCTGCATTTTTTAAATTATCTAAATTTTGTCTGATTGCATTTGTGCCTTTTGTTCTGTCTTCAGAATAGGCACTTGGGTAGTGAGACATCATAAAACTTAAGGTGTGATTTACCTCTGCATATACAGGATTCACTATTTTATCTGCCATAAAATTGGCAAAAACTTCTTTCATCCAAACATCATTAAACCATTTCATGGTCACCAAATCTCCAAACCACATGTGTGAGGTTTCGTGCGCAATTAGTTTTGCTCTTCCTAACTTTCTATTTTGAGTTGCATTTTTATCTAAAAACAACGATGATTGTCTGTACTGAATTGCACCTACATGCTCCATTCCTCCATATTGAAAAGGTGGAATCGCTGCAAAATCCATCTTTTGAAAAGGAAATTTAACAGCTGTGTAATCTTCTAAAAAATCGATTGAATTTTGATGAATTTTAAACACTTCACCAACACTTTCATCAATCTTTTCTTTATTATTTTCTCTGTATAGAAATCGCATATCAAAGGCTCCTGGATTTTTGGTTTCTTCTGTAAATTTTCCTGCTACAAAAGAAAATAAATACGTACTCATTAAATCTGAAGTTGCAAACGTATGTTCTGTAAAACCATCAATTTCTAAGCTACTTTCTTCAAAACCACCTGCTAACACTTTCCATTCTTTTGGTGCTGTAATTCGTAGATTATATTTGGCTTTTATATCTGGTTGATCAAAACAAGGAAACAGCGTACTTGCCCTATCAGGAACTAATAATGTGTATAAAAACTCATCATTTCTGTTCAGTGATGTTTCTCCTGCATCAAAAAAGAGTTCTATGGTATTTTCTCTTAAAACTAATTTTGATTTATCAATAATTAAATGTTCTTTTTGATGATTTATTTCTGATTTTTCACCATTAATCTTAATCGATTTTAATTTTGAAGCATCTTCATTAAAATCTAAAAAAACATCATTATTTAAATCTTTTATAGTAACAATTATTTCTAATCTTGAAGAAATTGGTTTTGTTTTCTCTTTAGGGATTTTAAAGTGTAAATTATAGACAACATCTGCAATTTGTTGTTTTCTATATTTGGCTAATTCGAAAGAAATTCCTTTTTCTAATTTTAATTCTTCTTGTTTTTTTGAGCAAGAAATTAAAAAAAGGAAACAAAATAAATATAATACATTCTTCATTAGATGATTTTATTAATTAAATTCTGCAAAAGAGCAAAGTTATTCTATTTACAATCTTAAGAAATAACTTTGCCATTTCTAGTAAGGATTGAGAAAATTATATTGAGACCCTGCAAAAAGGCAGGGTTAGTTCAACTTGCAATTTTTAAAATTAGCTTTGCTAATTCTAAAAATTGAGTTTCACTAAAATAAAAAAAGGTTTGACGTTAGCCAAACCTTTATGATATTATAAAATGTTAATACTACTAAAGAGCAGCATCAATTTTACCTGTATACACATTTTTTGGAGCAACTCCTACTTGCTTGTCTACTACTTCTCCGTTTTTAAAGATTAAAACAGTTGGTATATTTCTTACTCCATATTTAGCTGCAAATTCTTGGTTAGCATCAACATCAACCTTACCTACTACTGCTTTCCCTTCATATTCTGAGTGAATTTCATCAACAATTGGCCCCACCATTCTACAAGGTCCACACCAAGCAGCCCAAAAATCTACTAATACTGGTTTGTCTGATTTTAATACTACTTCATCAAAAGTTGCGTCTGTTATTTCTAATGCCATTTTATATTTTTTAAATTGTTATCTTAAATTTTTGATATACAAAAGTAATTATTTTATTTACTTTTAGTAATCTAAAAAAATTACTTTTTACTATTAGTCTATCAATAGTTTTTATAAAGGTCTAACAAAACTTAAAATATAAATGTAGATTCTTGCCTACACAGGAATAACAAAATACTTAAAACAACTCAGAAGCTATTGCATGAATATTATCGCTTTTTCCCATAGAATAATAGTGTAAAACTGGCACACCAGCTGCTAATAGTTCTTTGGATTGTTGTATGGCAAACTCAATACCAACTTGACGAACCTCTTTATTTGTTTTACAATTTTCTACTTCATTAATTAATTCTTCTGGAATATCTATTCGAAATACCTGAGGTAATAATTGCAAGTGACGCTTTACTGCAATTGGCTTAATTCCTGGAATAATTGGTACATTTATTCCCACTTTTTTTGCAGCTTCTACAAACGCAAAATACTTTTTATTATCAAAAAACATCTGAGTTACTACATAATCTGCACCAGCATCTACTTTCTCTTTCAAACGTTTTAAATCCGTTTGTAAAGAAGGAGCTTCTAAATGTTTTTCTGGATAACCTGCAACTCCTATACAAAAATCTGCTTTATTAGACGCTTCTACAACATCGTGTAAATACTTTCCACAATTTAAATTTTGAATTTGCGAAACCAAATCTTTTGCATATTGGTTTCCTCCTTCATTTGGTGTAAAATATTTTTGATGACTCATAGCATCACCTCTTAACGCCATTACATTATCTATTCCTAAATAATGGCAATCTACCAAAACGTACTCTGTTTCCTCTTTTGTAAAACCTCCACACAACACATGTGGCACAGTATCTACGTCATATTTGTGCTTAATGGCTGCACAAATTCCCACAGTTCCTGGGCGCATTCTGGTTATTTTTCTATCTAACAAACCATTGCCTTTATCTATATAAACATATTCTTCTCTGGAAGTTGTAACATCTATAAAAGGTGGTTTAAACTCCATTAAAGGATCTATATTATTATATAAATCTTGAATGTTATTTCCTTTTTTTGGCGGAATAATTTCAAACGAAAACAATGTTTTTCCGTCTGCGTTTTTTATGTGATCTGTAATCTTCATTTATGCTGAACTTGTTTCAGTATCTAGTTTATATTTTTTATTTGTGCGTTACCTAAAGGTCGCGCTTTACGTTTTATCCCTGAAACAAGTTCAGGGGATGCCACTTCAATCGCTAACGCAACTTGTTTGCCAACGAATGTCTTTCTTTTACAAATTTATTTTTTTAAACACCTACAAGGTTTTTGAAACCTTGCAGGAGAATTAATTCGCTAAATTAGGATGCAGCCATTTTCTTGCTTTCTCTTTTGTTATTCCTTTTCTTTCTGAATAATCAGTAAGTTGGTCATCTGTAATTTTACCCAAACCAAAATATTTTGCTTCTTTGTTGGCAAAATAATACCCAGAAACTGCTGCTGCTGGCCACATTGCCAAACTTTCTGTTAAGGTTACTCCTATGTTTTCTTCTACTTTTAATAAATTCCAAATGGTTTCTTTTTCTAAATGATCTGGACATGCAGGATAACCTGGAGCTGGCCTAATTCCTTTGTAATTTTCTTTTATTAAATCATCATTGGTTAACTCTTCATCAGCAGAATACCCCCAATGTTTTGTTCTTATTTGTTTGTGTAAATACTCTGCAAATGCTTCTGCAAATCTATCTGCAATGGCTTGTGCCATTATTGCATTATAATCGTCTTCTTTGGCTTTGTAACTTTCTGCTAATTCTTGTGCTCCGAAAATACCAACACAAAATGCACCTATATAATCTGTTTTATTGGTTTCTTTTGGAGCAATAAAATCGGCTAAAGCATGGTTTGGAATTCCTTCTCTTTTCTTTAATTGCTGACGTAAAGTTCTAAAAACAACTTTATTGTTTTGAGATTTCTCGACGTTGCTCGAAATGACGTTTTTATTTCTATTTGGCTTTATTGAAACCTCAATATCATCTTCATTAATTGAATTTGCTTCAAACAAGCCAAAAACTGCTTTGGGTTTTAAAGATTGATTTGCGATAATTTCTGCAATCATTTGTTGCGCTTCTTCATACATTATAGATGCTTCTTCTCCAACAACTTTGTCTGTTAGAATGTCAGGAAATTTACCATGCAAATCCCAACTTCTAAAAAACGGACTCCAATCTATAAAAGGTAACAATTCTTTTAAACTCAATTGTTTTAAAACTTGAATTCCTAATTCGTTTGGCTTTTTAATTTCTGAAGTTTCCCAATCAATTTTATATTTACGTTTGCGAGCTTCATCAATAGAAATGTATGATTTTTCTTTACCTCGTTTTAAAAACTTGGTTCTGAATTCGTCATAATCTTTTTTTAGTTTAGCAGTATATAAATGACTTGATTTTTTGTTTAATAAATCTCCAACCACAGTTACTGCTCTACTTGCATCATTTACATGCACCACTGCATTTTTATATTGGGTATCAATCTTAACTGCTGTATGCGCTTTGGAGGTTGTTGCACCACCAATTAGCAAAGGCAACTCAAAATTTTGACGTTGCATTTCTTTGGCTAAATAGACCATTTCGTCTAAAGAAGGTGTTATTAATCCACTTAAACCAATCGCATCTACGCGTTCATCTATAGCAGTTTGAATGATTTTTTCTGGTGGAACCATAACTCCTAAATCTACAATTTCGTAATTATTACAAGCCAACACCACACTTACAATGTTTTTACCAATATCGTGCACATCACCCTTAACAGTTGCCATTAAAATTTTACCAACTGGTTCTGATTTATCGGATTTTGCTGCCTCAATAAATGGGTTTAAATACGCAACCGCTTTTTTCATTACACGCGCAGATTTCACCACTTGTGGTAAGAACATTTTACCTGCTCCAAACAAATCTCCAACCACATTCATCCCAATCATTAAATGCCCTTCAATTACTTCAATTGGTGCTGTAGCTTCTTGTCTTGCTTGCTCTACATCTTCTATAATAAACGCATCTATTCCTTTTACCAAAGCGTGGGTAATTCTGTCTTGTAACGGATTTTCTCTCCAAGATAAATCTGCTGTTTTCTCTTTTGAAGTTCCTTTTACAGTTTCTGCAAAATCAAGTAAACGTTCTGTAGCATCATCACGTCTATCTAAAATTACATCTTCTACGTACTCTAATAAATCCTTTGGAATATCATCATATACTTCTAACATTGCAGGATTTACAATTCCTATATTCATCCCATTTTGAATGGCATAATATAGAAATACTGAGTGCATTGCTTCTCTAACTGTATTGTTTCCTCTAAATGAAAATGATACATTACTCACACCTCCACTCACAGAAACGTTAGGCAAATTTTCTCTAACCCATTTTGTAGCTTCGATAAAATCGATAGCATTTTTTCTGTGTTCTTCCATTCCTGTTGCTACAGGAAAAATATTCAAATCGAAAATGATGTCTTCACTCGCAAAACCAACTTTGTTTACTAAAATATCGTAAGAACGTTTTGCAATTTCAATTCTTCGTTCGTAATTATCTGCTTGTCCAACTTCATCAAAAGCCATTACAATTACTGCTGCTCCATAACGTTTTATTTGTGTAGCTTCCCAGATGAATTTTTCTTCACCTTCTTTTAAAGAAATAGAATTTACCACACATTTACCTTGCACCACTTGTAAACCAGCTTCTATGATTTCCCATTTTGAGGAATCAATCATAATAGGCACTCTACAGATATCTGGTTCTGCAGCAATTAAGTTTAAAAAACGAACCATTGCTTCTTTTCCATCAATCAAACCATCATCCATATTAATATCGATAATTTGAGCACCACCATCTACTTGATGCCTTGCAATATCTAAGGCTTCATCAAATTTTTCTTCTTTGATTAAGCGTAAAAACTTACGCGAACCTGCAACATTTGTTCGTTCTCCAACATTGATAAAGTTGCTTTGAGACGTAATTATCAATGGTTCTAAACCAGATAATTTCATGTATTTACGCCCCTCTCCAACCTCTCCCCAAAGGGAAGAGGCTTTTGTGAAGTTCTTATTTTTATCTTTTTCGCTCATTTTAAAAATGAAGTAAGTTTAAATTGGTTTTTATGTTTTAGCTTATACAGAAAAACAGGATTTTAAAGAGTGCTGTACTTCCCTTCCCTTTGGGAAGGGATTGAGGGATGGGCTCTTGGTTTATATTTAGCAGCAATATTTGCTATCACTTTTATATGCTCTGGACTTGTACCACAACAACCTCCAATAATATTGATCAAATTTTTCTTTAAATACTCTTCTATTTGCTCTCCCATTTCTTCTGGAGTTTCATCATACTCACCAAAAGCATTTGGTAACCCTGCATTTGGATGTGCAGAAATTGCAAACTCAGTTTTATTCGCAATTGCTTCTAAATGTGGTTGTAATAAATTGGCTCCTAAAGCACAATTGAATCCAACAGATAAAAGAGGTATATGAGAAACAGAAATTAAAAAAGCTTCTGCTGTTTGCCCTGATAATGTTCTTCCTGAAGCATCAGTAATTGTTCCACTTAACATAATAGGAACTTCAATATTACGTTCTTCTTTAACTTGCTCTATCGCAAATAAAGCCGCTTTTGCATTTAAGGTATCAAAAACCGTTTCTACCAGTAATAAATCTGCACCTCCATCCAATAACGCCTCTGTTTGCTGCTTGTAGGCGATTCTTAACTCGTTAAAAGTTACTGCTCTATACCCAGGGTCATTTACATCTGGAGACATGCTTGCTGTTCTGTTTGTTGGGCCAATAGAACCTGCTACAAAACGTGGTTTGTGTGGTTCTTTTGCTGTAAATTCATTGGCAACTTCTTTGGCAATTTTTGCAGATTGATAATTTAATTCATACACCAAATCTTCCATTTGATAATCTGCCATTGCAATTGTAGTACCAGAAAACGTATTGGTTTCTACAATATCTGCGCCCACTTCAAAATACTTTCCGTGAATGGTTTTGATAGCTTCAGGCTGTGTAAGTGATAGCAAATCGTTATTACCTTGCAAAGGTGTTGGATAGTCTTTAAAGCGTTCTCCTCTAAAATCTTCTTCTGTAAATTTATATGCTTGTAGCATAGTACCCATAGCACCATCTAAAACTAAAATTCTTTCTTGTAAAGCTTTGTAAATGTTAATAGACATTTTTATTTTTTTAATACCTACAAGGTTTTTAAAACCTTGCAGGAATATTATAAATGTCATCAGGAAAAGTGAAGTGTTTTTCGCTGTTATCTTTCGAAAATAAAATTCAAAAATTGTACTTTAAAAAATTTCTCGACTGCGCTCGAAATGACAATTTTTACTTTATGTTCGTAGAATGTAGCACCTTCTTTTAAAAAGATGCTGAAATAAATTCAGCATTTGCTTTGCAAAGGGTTGCTAAGGTTTCAACGGGTCTAATCCCTCTACCTTTCGTGATAACGTATTAATAAGTTTATGAACTAAATTCGCAACAAAGTAACGAACTTTTTTTATGATTTAATAATGAATATTGATTTTCTTTAAAACTATTGTTAGAATAATAAGTTATTGATACAATTTTTCTTAATTTCTCAGAAAAATCATTCAAACTGATACTCTTTAACAGATTTTCATAAAATTGATAGTTATTCGAAGATATCTGATGATAAGTATCTATCTCCTCTATCGCAAATAATTGCAACTATAACTCCTTTGTCTATTGAATTTGCAACTTTTAAAGCTGTTGCAACAGCACCTCCACTACTCATTCCTGCAAAAATACCTTCTTCTTTTGCCAAACGAATGGTCATTTCTTTAGCTTCTTCTTCATCAACTTCTAAAATTTGGTCTATTTTATTTGCTTTAAAAATAGCTGGCAAATATTCTTGTCTCCATTTTCTAATTCCAGGAATTCTTGCTCCATCTTTAGGTTGTGCTCCAATAATTTGAATGTCTTCATTTTTTCCTTTTAAAAAATCGGAAACTCCTGTTATGGTTCCAGTAGTTCCCATAGCAGAAACAAAATGGGTAACTTGCCCCTCTGTATCTCTCCAAATTTCTGGCCCTGTTGTATTGTAATGTGCTTTAGGGTTGTCTAAATTATCAAACTGGTTTAAACGAAAATATCCTTTCTTGTATTTTAGTTTTAGTGCATAATCAATAGCACCTTCCATACCTTTGTCTGCAGGAGTTAAAATAACTTTTGCACCATAAGCACGCATTGTTTTTACTCTTTCTATAGTTGAGTTTTCTGGCATTGTAATAACCATATTTACGCCCAAAACTTTTGCCATTAATGCTAATGCAATACCTGTATTACCACTTGTAGCTTCTACTAAAGTATCTCCTTTTTTTATGTTTTTTCTTTTGATAGCTTCAGAAATCATATAGTAAGCTGCTCTGTCTTTTACACTTCCACCAGGATTATTTCCTTCTAATTTAAGCAGTAAGGTTACTCCTTCTTTTTTGAAAATATTTTGAGCTTCCACCAAAGGTGTATTTCCAACAAAATCTATGATACTTTTTGTGTTCATTTTATTTTCTTTTAGTAATAAAATTATTTGATTCTACAGTAACCACTGAGTTTTTTGAGATAGATTCTGTTATACAAACGTTCGCTCCAATAATTGAGTTTTCTCCGATAATAACATCTCCTCCTAAAATGGTTGCGTTTGCATAAATAACAACATCACTTTCTATTGTTGGGTGTCTTTTAGTAGATGCTAAACTCTTTTTTACTTGAATTCCGCCTAAAGTAACCCCTTGAAAAATCTGTACATTATCTTTAATCACAGTGGTTTCTCCAATAACAATTCCAGTAGCATGATCTATAAAAAATGACTCCCCTATTTCTGCTCCTGGATGTATATCTGTTCCTGTTAAACTGTGTGCAAACTCGCTCATTACTCTTGGTAAAACAGGAACATTTAACTTTAAGAGTTGATGACTTAACCTGTAAACCGCAATCGCATAAAAACCTGGATATGCTAAATAAACTTCTTCTAAACTTTTTGCAGCTGGATCATTTTGGTAGGCTGCTCTTGCATCTAAATCTAATTTATGTCTTATACTAATAAAATTATTCTCGAAATTATTCCATAAGTATTCTCCATTATCTACAGATAATCTATCTAAAATTTTTAAAAACTGAAGCCTTGTTTTTACTCCGCTTTCAGACAGATGAGAAGCGTCAAACAAATTGTTAATTAACTGTTTGGTAAACACTCCTACAGCATCTCTTAAACACATGCTATAGTTTTTAAAAATTATTTTTTCTTGTACTTCTTTCATCAATACAACTTATGCTTCTGGAGCCAACTCTACTTCTAATCCATCTATTTCTGGTGTCATTTGAATTTGACAACCTAATCTACTATTGTCTTCTACGTAAAATGCTTCTGCTAACATTGCATCTTCATCATCTGTCATTTCTGGCAATTCATGATCAGATTTTACATAACATTGGCATGAGGCACACATTGCCATTCCTCCACAAATACCAATGGTTCCTTCTTCTGCCAATTCGTAAGAACGGACAACTTCCATTAGATTCATTGCCATATCTGTTGGTGCAACTACCTCATGTGTTACTCCATTTCTGTCTGTTATTTTTATATTGATGTCTAGCATTATTTTGGTTGATATTTTTGGCTTCTGGTTAATAAATAGAAAAAATCTAAAATAAATTAAAAAAAATGATTGGATGAATTTGATACTAAAAACTAACAACCAAAAGCTACAAACTAATTATTGAATTGCTTTTACAACTGCTTTTGGTGCTTCTTTTCTTGTACCGTCAAAACCATCTACACCACCTACTGTTGTATATTTCATCACATACTTTTTGTCTGGAAAAATTCTTTTATAGGCACTTTGACACATTAACGTTGCTTCATGAAAACCACATAAAATCAATTTTAATTTTCCTGGATATGTATTTACGTCTCCTATAGCATAAATTCCTGGAACGTTGGTTTGATAATCTAAAGCATTGTTTACTTTAATGGCGTTTTTCTCGATTTCTAACCCCCAGTTGGCAATTGGACCTAATTTTGGTGATAGTCCAAAAAGCGGAATAAAATGGTCTGTATCTACAATAAAAGCTTCTTCTCCTTTTTTCTCTACTGCAACACCAGTAACTTTATCTGTACCAATAATCCCTTTTACTTCTGCTGGAGTTATTAAATTTATTTTACCTAAATTCTTTAATTCTTGTACTTTTTCTACAGAATCTAAAGCACCTCTAAATTCGTTTCTTCTATGAATTAAAGTTACTTCTGATGCTACGTCTGACAAGAAAATTGCCCAATCTAAAGCAGAATCTCCACCACCAGAAATTACTACTTTTTTGTTTCTGTAGATTTCTGGTTCTTTAATAATATACTCAACACCTTTATCTTCGAAATCTGCAATATTTGGAATTAGTGGTTTTCGAGGTTCAAAAGAACCTAAACCACCTGCAATTGCTACTATTTTTGCGTGGTGTTTTGTGCCTTTATTAGTGGTTACAATAAATGTACCATCATCTTGCTTATCTATAGTATCTGCTCTTTCTCCTAGTGTAAAACCAGGTTTAAATTGCTTTGTTTGCTCTAATAATTTGTCTGTTAAATCTCCTGCTAAAATTTCTGGATAAGCAGGAATATCATAAATTGGTTTTTTGGGATAAATTTCTGAACATTGACCTCCTGGTTGTGGTAATGCATCTATTAAATGACATTTTAATTTTAATAAACCTGCTTCAAAAACAGTAAATAATCCTGTTGGTCCTGCACCAATAATTAGTATGTCTGTTGTAATCATCTTGTTTATAGTACTTATATTATTTAAATTTTGTTGAGATTTCTCAACTTCGCAAAAAATACGTTTAAAATGACAAATTTTTTGTCATCTTGAGCGAAATGTAATGAAATTGAAAGATCTTTTTTTACTGTAAACTTATTCAACCAAACTTTTTGTGAATTCGTTTAGCTTTTCTACTTTTTCTTCAAAGTTTCCTTTGATGGTTTTTCTATATTTATTTAAATTCTTTACTAAATCATCAATGTTTTCTGGAATGACTTCCTCAAAAAATTGACGTAATCTTTTGGCTGTTGTTGGCGATTTTCCGTTTGTTGAAATGGCAATTTTTACATTGCCCTTGGTTACAATTCCTCCCATATAAAAATCGCAATATGGTGGATTATCTGCAACATTTACCAACTTTGCTTCTACCCTACAATCTGACCAAACTTGAACATTTACTTCAGGTACATTTGTAGTTGCTACAACAATATGTTTGCCTTGTAAATATTTTTTTTGATATACATCTTCTATTAATGTAACTTTTCCTTTTTTTGACAAATTTACAGTATCTTCTCTAAACATTGGCGAAACCATTGTTACATTTGCATCTGGACTCGATTTTAACAAAAATGTTAACTTTTCTTCTGCCACAAAACCACCACCAACAATTAAAAAATTTAGGTTTTTTGTTTTTAAAAAAATTGGATATAAGTTATTTCTTTCCATTTAATTACACCTGTAATTCTTTCGAATATTCTTGTTGCACATTTGCTAATACTGCTCTATGATTTACGACTTCACCCAAAACTATAATTGCTGGATTGCTTAATTCTTGTTTTTCAACAACCTCTAAAATAGTATTTACCGTTCCAATTCCTACTTTTTCTCTAATTGTTGTTCCATCCTGTATGATAGCTACAGGTAAATTATTTTTACCTTCTTTTTGAAATATTTTAATAATTTCTGGTAATTTTCCCATTCCCATTAACACCACAACTGTTGCATTCGATTTTGCTGCCAGAGCTACATCATTTGACAACTTATGTTCTTTGGTTGTGCCAGTAATTACCCAAAAACTTTCTGAGTTCCCACGCTTTGTTAGTGGAATATTTTGGTATGCTGGAACTGCCAAAGAAGAGGAAATACCTGGAACCATTGCTGTTTCGATACCGTAATTTGCAGCATATTCCATTTCTTCTGCACCTCTTCCAAAAATAAATGGATCTCCTCCTTTTAAACGAACTACATGTCCATTTGATTTTGCACGAGCAACAATCAATTCGTTAATTTGTTCTTGTTGATACCTGTAACAACCTCTTCTTTTTCCTACAAAAATCTGCTCTGCTTCTGGGTTGATATATGCTAATAATTCTTCGTTTACCAAAGCATCATATAAAACAACATCTGCCTTTTTTAAAACTTTAATCGCTTTTAATGTAATTAAATCTACGTCTCCTGGACCAGCACCTACTACTGTTAATTTTGGCTTTTTAAAATTCATTTTCTCTTTTTTAAATAGCCTTTTCAGCAATTGATGTTTCTACTTCTCTATACGCTCTTACTTTTTGTAAAAAATTATTTGCATCATTTATATATTTTAATGCAAACTCTTGCTTGGGTGCAAATTTATTAATTTGATAAATCAAATCCGAAAAAGAAGTTTGTAAATCTATCTTTTTTGATGAAATAAAGAACTCATCAAATTTAGATATAATATTTGCGTGTGTATTTGTTTTCTGATTTTCTGATAATAACAGCGCTTTTGCAGAATTTACAATAGATTGATATGCATAATAAATGGCTCCTGAATATACTTTGTTATTATATGCTTCTTTTGCGTTGTCTATTTTCTCTTCACTTTCAAAAAATAAAGTGGCAATTAAATCGATAACGACACCTGCACATTCTCCAACTCCAATAGCTTTTACATATTTTTGTTGTTCTCCCCAATCAATAAAATCTTCTTGCGTTAAATTGGTAACATCTTGCAAATCGTTTAAGAAATTATAGAAATACTTTTCTCCTTTTTCTTTATAATAATGTACAAATTCTTTTCCGTTTGCATTTGCTTCAAAATCATTTAAAATTCTACGCAACGCTTCAGGACCTCTTCTACTTGGTACTTTTACAACTTTATCTGCAAAAAGTGCATTTCCATTTCCTAAATTCCCTCCACCCAACAACACTTGCAATGCTGGTGCCACTAATTTATCCGGAGTTCTTACTGTCATTCCTTGGAAACCAATATTTGCCATATTGTGTTGTCCACAAGCATTCATACAACCACTAATTTTAATTACTAAATCTTGGTTTTTTAAATACTGAGGATATTCTGCAGCAATAACTCTTTCTAACTCTGCTGCAATTCCTGTACTACTTGCAATACCTAAATTACAGGTATCTGTACCTGGACAAGCTGTAATATCTACAGCCTTATTATAACCTGCTTCTACAAATCCTAATTTTTCTAATTCTTGATAGAAATAAGGTACTAATTCTTCCTTCACAAAAGGAATTACAATATTTTGACGTAAAGTTAAACGCACTTCTCCTGCTGCATAATTCTCAACTAAATCTGCCAATAATCGTGCTTTATCTGTGTAAAAATCTCCTAATAAAACTTTTATCCCAATTGCAACATAACCTTCCTGTTTTTGAGGAATGATGTTTGTTGACTTCCACAAATTAAAAGCTGCTTGGTTTTTAATAGTAACTTCTGGAGCTTCAACAGCAACTGGTTTTGAAGCCACATACCCATCAGCATCAATAGCCACAGATTTAAACTCAATTGCTTTTTGTTCTTGTTCAATTAACTCTCTAAACGCATCTAAACCAATATCTTTTACTAAGAATTTCATTCTTGCTTTGGCTCTACTTTTACGCTCACCATATCTATCAAAAATTCTTAAAACTCCTTCCATCACTGGAATGATTTTATCTGATGGTAAAAAATCATATAACATATCTGCGTGTCTTGGTTGAGAACCTAAACCTCCTGCAACCATCACTTTAAAACCTCTTACACCATCTTGAATTTTAGCAATATATCCTAAATCGTGTAAATAAGATAAGCCTGTATCTTCATCTGTAGAAGAAAAAGAAACTTTGAATTTACGCCCCATTTCTTGACAAATTGGGTTACGTAAAAAGAACTTGTACAATGCATCTGCATAAGGAGAAACATCAAAAGGCTCATTTACATCTATACCTGCAGTTTCTGATGCAGTTACGTTTCTAACCACGTTACCACAAGCTTCACGCAAAGTAACATCATCACGTTCTAATTCTGCCCACAACTCTGGAGTTCTGTTCAAATCTACATAATGAATTTGAATATCTTGACGTGTTGTAATATGCAATCTTCCTCTTGAATATTCGTCAGAAACTTCAGAAACCCTACGTAATTGATTGCTCTTTAATTTACCATAAGGTATTTTGATACGAATCATTTGAACGCCTTCTTGACGCTGACCATATACACCTCTTGCTAAACGTAAACTTCTAAATTTTTCTTCATCTATTTGTAGGTTATTGAAAGCTGCAATTTTATCTGCTAATTCAATAATATCTTTTTCTACAACTGGATTTTCTATTTCTGTTCTAAAACTTTGCATTTTCCCATCCCAACCTTCCCAAAGGGAAGGAGTTTTTACGGTTTTTTTTTAAATTAATATCTTCTTTTTTTACTTACTCTTTTTTTGAAACTTTGCAGGAATTTTGCTTTTTCATTTTTTAGCAAACAAGCTAATTCCCCCTTTGGGGGTTAGGGGGATTGATAAATCCTACACCAACTGTATTGTTTGTTTTTGGGTTGATTAAAATGAATGAACCATTTGATTTATTGTCTTTGTAGGCATCAAAAGATAAGGGTCTACTCAATTTTAATTGAATGTCTCCAATTTGGTTCAATTCTAATGCTGATGGACTTTCTTCTATTCCTGAAAAATCCGTTTTTATAATACTATTTAACTGCATAATTTTTGCTTGTGCATCATTTACACCATGTTTGATGTAATATTTTTGTGATGCTTGCAATGGCTCTTTATCCATCCAGCAAATTGTAGCATCTAATTGTTTTGCAATGGTTGGCTGTTCATCAACTTTTACTAACATATCACCTCTACTTACATTTACATTATCTGCTAATGTGATGGTTACAGAGCTTCCTCTTTTTGCTTTTTGATATTCTTTATCAAAAAAGTTGATACTTTTTATTTTTGATTTTGTTAAAGATGGTAATACTGTAACCTCATCACCTACTGCAAAATCTCCTCCATAAATCTTACCTGCATAACCTCTATAATCATGGTACTCCTCAGTTTTTGGTCTGATTACTGTTTGCACTGGAAAACGCGTTTGAGATTCATCGTTAATATCATCAGCATCTAACCTTTCCAAATGGTGCATTAAGGTTTCACCTTGATACCAATCCATATTATCAGACTTATCTACAACATTATCACCTTTTAATGCGGATAAAGGAATGAAAGTTAAATTCTGACCTTTATACTCACTTTTACTCGCTAAATACTCAATTTCTCCTTTAATTTGATTGAATTTTTCTTCTGAAAAATCAACTAAATCCATTTTATTTACAGCAATTACAACATCTTTAATTCGTAATAAATTATTGATAAAAAAGTGTCTGTACGTTTGTTCTACAACTCCATTTCTTGCATCAATTAACACAATAGAAGCTTGTGCTGTAGAAGCACCTGTAACCATATTTCTGGTATATTCTATATGTCCTGGAGTATCTGCAATAATGAAACTTTTAGAAGGTGTAGAAAAATAAATATGCGCTACATCAATAGTAATTCCTTGTTCTCTTTCTGCTACTAAACCATCTGTTGCTAAAGAAAAATCTAAATAATCAAATCCTCTTTGACTACTTTTTTCTTCTATGGCTTCTAATTTATCATCAGTTAATGATTTTGTATCGTATAAAATACGACCAATTAAGGTACTTTTACCATCATCTACACTACCTGCTGTTGCTATTTTTAATACTTTCATAATCCCATCCTAACCTTCCCAAAGAGAAGGAACTCTTGTGTGAGTATCTTTTTTTAAATTATTATTTTGATTTAACACCTACAAGGTTTTTAAAACCTTGCAGGATTAAAAATACCCTTGTTGTTTACGTTTTTCCATTGCTGCTTCAGAACGTTTATCATCTATTCTTGCACCTCTTTCAGAAATGGATGAATCTCTAATTTCTTCTACCACTTTTACAATATCTACTGCATCAGAAAGTACTGCTGCTGTACAACTCATATCTCCTACAGTTCTAAAACGCACCATTCTTTCTACCACTTCTTCCTCTTCATCTCTATACACAACTTCATCGTCTGCAGACCAAATCATTCCATCTCTAACAAATGTTTTTCTTTTGTGTGCAAAATAGATGGAAGGAATTTCAATTTTTTCATTTTCGATATATGACCAAACGTCTAATTCTGTCCAGTTAGAAATTGGAAAAACACGGACATTCTGACCTAAATCAATTCGACCATTTAACATATCGAATACCTCTGGGCGTTGGTTTTTCTCGTCCCATTGCCCAAAATCATCTCTAACAGAAAAGATTCTTTCTTTAGCTCTTGCTTTTTCTTCATCTCTTCTTGCTCCACCAATACAAGCATCAAAACCAAACTCTTCAATAGCATCTAACAACGTTTCAGTTTGCAACATATTTCTACTTGCATATCTACCAGTTTCTTCTTTTACTCTACCAGAATCGATATTGTCTTGGACATTTCTTACGATTAATTCAACCCCTAATTCTTCAACCAATCTGTCTCTAAATTCAATCGTTTCTGGAAAGTTATGACCCGTATCTATATGCATTAAAGGGAAAGGAATTTTTGCAGGATAAAACGCTTTTTGCGCCAAACGCACTAAGGTAATACTATCTTTTCCTCCAGAAAATAATAGCACTGGTTTTTCAAACTGCGCTACTACTTCTCTAAAAATATAAATGGCTTCACTTTCTAAAGCATCTACTTGTATTGTTTCTTGACTCATAATATATTGTCTTTTAGATATGTAATCCACATTCGCGGTTACTCTCTACTTTTGTTGGATCGAAATATGTAAATTCGTTTGGCAAACCTTTTTCTTCTAAATAAGCATCTAATTGTTCATCAGACCAATTGTAAAAAGGACTTACTTTAATGATGCCATCTTTACTTTGAGAAACGACATCAATACTATTTCTAAAAGCGGTTTGTCCTTTTCTTAAGTTTGTAAACCAAACATCTGGTTGATGCTCTTTCATTGCTCTTGCAAACGGCTCTAACTTTACTTGCTGTGTAAAAACAACGTGTTTTGGGTCATCTATAGATGGAACTCCTAACACAACATTTCTATGAGCCGCAGTTTGTTTTGGTGAATATAATTGGATATTTAAATCTAATGTTTTAATAATTTCTTCTGCGTGCTTATAGGTTTGTACAGTATTATAACCTGTATCACACCAAATTACTTTGATGTCTTTTTTTACCTCTGTAACTGCATTTAAAATTGCCACTTCATAAGGCCTAAAATTGGTTGTAATTACTGGGTTTTTAGAAAAAGAAATTGCCCAAGCAATTATTTCTGTTGGACTTTTGTCTTTTAATTCTTTATTTATCTTATCTAAATTTAGGCTCACTATTTTCCCCATTTTATTTTATTCCAGATTCTTTCATGAAAAAAGTATAAAACTAATTTTGTTATAAAATCTATTGATGCTATTGATGTAGCTAAAGCTATTTCTCCTGTTAAAATATAAGAAACTACTAATGTATCAAGAGTACCTAATACTCTCCAGCTTAATGCTTTTAATACACTACGTAAAGGTTTTTCGGAATTTTTATCTTCTTCAAAACCTTTATGCTGTGATTTTTTGCTAAAAATGATTTGGTTTAAAATCATAAATACTTATTCAAATAATTACCCTACTTAATTAATAGGGTATGCAAACATACATCATTTACAGACAAAAAGTCGATTAAAAAACTTAAAAATTACTTAAACCCTATAGATTTAGTAGATTAATAAAAAAAGCATCTAATTATTGAGAATTTATAATTACTATAAGCTTTTAGTTAAAGAATAATTTTAAAAGTTCTTTTAGCAGTAAAAATTAGCACTTACACAAATCTGCCAATGAAGTATTCCTAAAAATCTGAAGTGTACTATCTCTAACTTCTAACATTAAATTGTGGACTGCACAAGCGTTTTCATCTGGGCAATCGTCACATTTTTCGTAGAAATTTAAACTTACGCAAGGCACCATAGATATTGGTCCTTCTAAAATTCTCATAATGGAAGTCATTGGGATTTCTGATGGCTCTTTTAATAAATAATAACCTCCACCTTTTCCTTTTTTAGAACCCAAAATTCCGTTTTTACGAAGCGTTAAAAGAATGCTTTCCAAAAATTTAAGTGAAATGTTTTCGCTATTAGAAATTGTAGCGATTTGAACAGGTGTTTTGTTTTCCTGTTTCGCTAAATAGGTAAGTGCCTTAATTCCGTATTTTGTTTTTTTAGACAGCATTCAACAAAATTACATAAATAAATGTAATTATTTAGCACTCAAAGCTTGTTGTATATCTTGTATAATATCTTCTACATTTTCTAAACCAACAGAAACTCTTACCAATCCATTTGTAATACCAACTTGTAATCTATCTTCTTCTGACAAACGCCCATGAGTTGTAGATGATGGATGTGTAACAATAGTTCTTGTATCTCCTAAATTTGCAGATAATGAACACATTTTTATACTATCAAGAAACTTTCTTCCAGCTTCTATACCACCTTTAATTTCAAAAGCGACTATATTTCCTCCTAATTTCATTTGTTTTTTAGCAACTTCATATTGTGGATGCGATTTTAAAAATGGATACTTTACCAACTCCACATTTTCATTGCTTTCTAAAAACTGAGCAACTTTTAAAGCGTTATCACAATGTTTTTCTACTCTTATAGATAACGTTTCTAAACTTTTAGATAAAACCCAAGCGTTAAAAGGCGACATTGCTGGTCCTGTATTTCTTGCAAACAAATAAATTTCTCTCATCAAATCTTTGTTACCAACTGTAACTCCACCTAAAACCCTTCCTTGTCCATCAATTAATTTTGTTGCAGAGTGGATGACCAAATCTGCTCCAAATTTTATAGGCTGCTGAATGTAAGGAGTTGCAAAGCAATTATCAACAATAAAAATTAAATTGTGTTTTTGGGCGATGTTACCAATCAACTCTAAATCTAAAATATCAACAGCCGGATTTGTTGGAGTCTCTATATAAAGAATCTTAGTGTTTTCTTTAATCAAACTTTCAACAATATCAACTTCATCAACCTTAAAATATGATGTTTCAATATTCCATTTTGGTAAAAACTTGGTAAACATGCTGTGTGTAGAGCCAAAAACTGATCGACAAGAAACCACATGATCTCCAGCATTTAACAAAGCTGCAAAAGTGGAAAAAATAGCAGACATTCCAGTTGCAAAAGCATAACCAGCTTCTGCACCTTCCATAGTAACAATTTTATCTACAAATTCTGTTGTATTCGGATTTGTAAACCTACTATATAAATTACGTTGTTTTTCTTCTGCAAAAGAAGCTCGCATTTCTTCTGCATCATCAAAAACAAAACTTGAGGTTAGGTACAAAGGTGTTGAATGTTCAGAAAATTGTGTTCTTTCTGTTTGAGTTCTTATGGCTTGTGTTTCAAAATTTTTTGGTTGATTCATTCTTCCTTTTTATTATCCTGCAAGGTCTTAAAGACCTTGTAGGTATTATTTTTTTATACACCTACAAGGTTTTTGAAACCTTGCAGGAGAAAATATTTACTTTTTATCAGTCAGTTTTTTTCTTGACTGAGATACTGCCAACAGAAAACTGCTTACTTTTTATACTGAAACGAGTTCAGCATGACACTTCGTGTCAATTATTATGTTTTGCTAATCTTAAAATGTCTCCAAATACGCCTCTTGCTGTTACACTTGCTCCTGCTCCTGCTCCTTGAATTACAATGGGTTGCTCTCCATAAGATTCTGTATAAATCTCAAAAATGGCATCAGATCCTTGTAAAGAACCTAAGGGTGTACTTTTGGCTGTTGACACTAATTTTACTTCTAAATTTCCTTTTTCTTTGGATAAATCTCCACTCAATTCACCAATATAACGCAAAACGTGATTTGGTTTTTGATTTTCTTTTAGAGCTTGATATTCATCATTTAACATCTCTAAATTACCAAGAAAATCATTAACAGAACCTTCTCTTAAATTTTCTGGAATTAGATTTTTTATCTTTACTTCGTTAAACTCGTTTTCTAAATCTAATTCTCTTGCTAAAATTAGTAATTTTCTTGCAACATCATTTCCTCCTAAATCTTCTCTTGGGTCTGGTTCTGTAAATCCTTTGTCAATGGCTTCTTGTAAAACCTCTGAAAAAGGTACATCTTTTGCAGAAAAATTATTGAATAAATAACTTAAACTTCCTGAAAAAACACCTCTTATTTTAGTGATATTTTCTCCTGATTCGTGTAACAAACGAATGGTATCTATCAAAGGTAAACCTGCTCCAACATTGGTTTCGTACAAATATTGTTTTTTGTATTCTTTTAACTTGGCTCTTAATTCTTTATAAAAATCGAAAGACAAGGTATTTGCAATTTTATTACAAGAAACCAAGTCGAAACCTGCTTCTACTAAAGGAATATAATTACTTACAAAATTGATACTTGCAGTATTATCAACTGCAATTAAATTTTCGAAATGATGTGCTTTTGCAAAGTTGATAATATCTTGAACGGATGTGTTTTCATCACCATTTTCTAACAAGTTTTCTTTCCAGTTTTGGTCAACTCCATTTTTGTTTAGCAGTACTTTTTTTGAATTTGCCACAGAAAAAACATTCAGTTGTAATTTTCTTCTATCTAATACAGAAGCTGTGTTTTCAATAATTTGGTCTATTAGAGTTCCACCCACCAAACCTTTTCCAAAAATGGCAATATTTATTTTCTTGGTTACTCCAAAAACCTGTCCGTGAATTACATTTACAGCCTTGTATAATTCCTCTTTCTTTACTACCAAACTCACATTTTTACCAGAAACTGTATTATTAAACAAAACTGGTACTATCTGGTTTTTAATTAATGCATTGTAAGGCAAATGAAACTCACTTAAATCTTGACCAATAATAGAAATTACTGCTACATTATTTATAATAGAAATTTGATTTACATCTTGAGAATAAAAGTCATTTTCAAATTCTTTTTCTAAAGCAGTAACAGCTTCTTGGGCTTTATCTGCATCTATTATCAACCCAATTCCTCTTTCTGAAGACCCTTGAGAAATAATACTTACACTAATATTTTTATCACTTAAAGCTCTAAAAATTCGAGCATCTACACCAACTTTTCCTAACAGACCTCTTCCTTCAAAATTTAGTAAAGCTACGTTGTTAATTGTTGAAATAGATTTAATCCCTTTTGTAGACGATTCTGAAGTAATTAAAGTTCCTTTATCTTGCTTATTAAATGTGTTTAAAATACGAAGATTGATGTTTTTTTCAATTAAAGGGATAATTGTTTTTGCGTGTAAAATAGTGGCTCCAAAATTGGCCAATTCATTTGCTTCTGAGAATGATAATTGCTCAATTTTCTTTGCATCTGCAACCAAATCTGGATTTGCTGTATAAATTCCACTAACGTGCGTGTAATTTTGCAACTCATCTGCATCTAAATAATTTGCAAATAATGCTGCTGTATAATTACTCCCATTTCTTCCTAAAGTAGTCGTTTCTCCTTTTTTATTGGCTGCAATAAAACCAGTTACAATACTTATTGCATCCTTATTTTTTTTGAAATATGCAATGACATTTTCTTTAGAGACAGCAGTAATAGGTTGTGCATTACCAAAATTTTCATCAGTAATTATTAAAGTTCTTGAATCAACAGGATTTGCACTTATTTGTTGTTTATTTAATAGACTTGCTACTACTTTTACTGCCAATAATTCTCCTTGCGCTAAAACCTCATCTTTGATTTTTTGACTGTAATCGCCTAATAAAGAAACACCTTCAAAAATGGTTTCTAATTTTGAAAATTCTTGAGATAAATCAACAGAATTATTAGGTGCTAATTGATATTCTTTAAACTTTTCAAACTTATCTTTATATTCCTTTTTAGCAGCAGCTTTCTTTAAAATAGATTCTAAATCGTTGGTTGAGTTCCCTCTTGCAGAAGCAACAACCGTAATTTTTTGACCATTTTTATATTTGTTAGCAATAATTTCTATGGCATTTTCTATGCCTTTTCCATTGGCTAAAGACTTTCCTCCAAATTTTATAATTTTCATCTTCTTTGCTCTGTAATCTTTATTAAAAATTGGTTCAATTATTTTTTCTAGTTGGTCATATTCTATCAAAAAAGCATCATGACCATGCACAGAATTAATTTCGTTGTACGTAACATTTTCTTTTGTTAACGCTAATTTTTTATAGGTTTCTCGGTTTTCTTGAGCAGTAAAAAATAAATCAGAATCTACACCAATGATGTGGATATTAGCTTCTATCTGGTCTAAGATTTCGATATTCTTTTTCCCTCCATTTGTAACATCAATTGTTTTTAGCAATTGATTCATCAACTTATAAGAAGACAATTGATAACGTTCTTGTAGCTTTTTTCCATGATGTAATAACCAACTTTCTACATTAAAAAAGTTAGAATCTTCATTTTTAGAACGATGAAAACGTTCTTTAAAAGACTCTGGTGTTCTATAACACAACATTGCATGCATTCTTGCATCGTGCACAGGATTACTAGAATTCACCAAAAATTGTTCTTGAATCTGACAATTGGCAATTAACCAATCTGTAGATTTCCAATCGGTTGCAACTGGAATAAAATATTGAGTTAAGTTATTCTTTAAAACCACCATTTCCCAAGCAATTCCTCCTCCTAAAGAACCACCAATAAATGCAAATAATTGATTTATTTTTAACCTAGACAATCCTTCTAAAAAAATTCTTGCAACATCTCTAGCTATAAAATCCTTGTAATTATCTATTAAAAAACCATCAAAACCATTTCCTGGAATATTAAAAGATAGAATTGTGTAAATATCTGTATTTATAGCTTTTTCTTTACCAACAATATCTTGCCACCAACCTTTTTTACCACCAACTTCGCTATTACCTGTTAATGCATGGTTGATTAAAACCACAGGAGCTGTACCTAATTCTTTTCCAAAAACTTGATAACTCAAATTGATTTCAGGAATAGTTGTACCATTTTCTGTGGTAAAATCGTTTATTTTGATATGTTGTAATTCGTGTTTCAAATATCTTAGAGATTTGTCTGTTCGAGCGCAGTCGAGAACTTTAAACTCGACTGCAAAAAGACCTTTCGACTGCGCTCAAGGTGACATTCTTAAATTAGTTATATTTCTGAAAAAGCAGCTTTTAAATCTGCTTTTAAGTCTTCTAAATCTTCAATACCAACAGACAATCTAATTAAATCTTGAATAACACCTGCACTTGCTTGTTGCGTTTCATCTAACTGTTGATGTGTAGTGCTTGCTGGATGAATAATTAAAGATTTTGTATCACCAATATTTGCTAATAAAGAGAATACTTTTGTTTTGTCTGCGATAGTTTTTGCTGCTTCATATCCTCCTTTATGACCAAAAGTTACAATTCCACTTTGACCATTTGGCAAATATTTATCAGCTAAAGATTTGTATTTACTACTTTTTAAACCTGGGTAATTTACCCAAGCAACTTCTTCTTGTGCCTCTAACCATTTTGCCAATGCCAAAGCATTTTCTGAATGTTGTTTGATACGAACTGGTAAAGTTTCTAAACCTTGAATGATGTTGAATGCGTTTGTTGGACTTAATGCTCCACCAAAATCACGCAATCCTTCTAAAATTAATTTAAAAGTGTACGATGCTGCCCCTAAAGCTTCATGATATTTTAAACCATGATAACCTGCTGAAGGTTCTGTAAATTCTGGAAATTTTCCATTTGCCCAGTTAAAAGTTCCAGCATCTATTATTGCACCACCTAAAGAAGTTCCTTGACCTCCAATATATTTTGTTAGCGAATGAATTACAATATTTGCGCCGTGTTTAATAGGGTTTAATAAAACTGGTGTTGCTACTGTATTATCAACAATAAAAGGCACTTCTGCTTTTTTAGCATGTGTAGAAATTGCTTCTAAATCTAATACATCTAATTTAGGATTTCCTAAAGATTCTACAAAAAATGCTCTTGTATTTTCTTGTACTGCTTTACCAAAATTATCTGGGTCAGAAGCATCTACAAATGTAGTTGTAATACCTAATCTTGGTAAAGTAACATTTAACAAGTTGTAGGTTCCTCCATACAAACTACTTGAAGCCACAATATGGTCTCCAGCTTTTAAAAGTGTTAACAATCCTGTTGCAATTGCTGCTGTTCCAGAAGCAAAAACTACGGCTCCAATTCCGCCTTCTACAGCTGCTAAACGTTCTTGCAAAATTTGATTTGTAGGATTGTTTAAACGCGTGTAAATGAAACCTAATTCTTTTAAAGAAAATAAATTTGCTGCGTGGTCAGAATCGTTAAAAACATACGATGTTGTTTGATAAATAGGAACAGCTCTTGCTCCTCCATTTGCTGTAACATCATGTCCTGCGTGCAACGCGTTTGTTGCTAATTTGTGTGTACTCATTTTTCTATTTTTTTTGAGTTAATAAATAAATCAAAAGTCAAATGCATCAAAAATTTGATGTACTTACTAGAAAAATGTTATTAAGAAAATAGAATTTTCCAGAATAGGAAAATGCTGTTTTGTTATCTATCCTTTTCTCTTCTTAGAGGTTCTGAAACTAATTCAGAACAAGGGTAGAATTTAGCACCTTCTTTGAAAAGATGCTGAAATGAATTCAGCATTTGCTTCGCAAAGGGTTGCTAAGGTTTCAAAGGGTCTAATCCCTCCACCTTTCTTGATAACATTTCAATAAGTTATTGAACTTTGTGAGTGCAAATATTGCAACAGAAAAGTTTAGTATCCAAATAAAAAGTGGTTTATTTTTTATTTAATATTGAATTCGCATTTTATTTCACATTGTATTAACCATTTTACAAAATCATTTACTTTTAAACTCTAAAATTGATTTTTTAATGATGCCATCAAAAATAATTATTATAAAAAAATGTTTGTATTAAATTTTATAATGTAAATTTGCATTCGAATTTAAGAGGAAAAATTTGAACTGATTGCAACCTCTTGTGCTGGACTTGTTTCAGTACCTAACTTGAAAACGAATTTCTAGAATGAGATTCTGAAACAAGTTCAGAATAAAAATGCTAAAGCAGTAAATTTCTACTTCTTTTAGCGACCAAGCAATCAATTTATAATAATATTAAACATAATTAATATGTCATATTTATTTACCTCAGAAAGTGTTTCTGAAGGACATCCAGACAAAGTTGCAGATCAAATATCTGATGCTTTAATAGATAATTTTTTAGCTTTTGATAAATCTAGTAAAGTTGCTTGTGAAACTTTAGTTACAACTGGGCAAGTAGTATTAGCTGGAGAAGTAAAATCTAAAACCTATTTAGACGTTCAAAAAATTGCAAGAGACGTTATTAATAAAATTGGTTACACAAAAAGCGAATATATGTTTGATGGAAATTCTTGTGGTGTTTTCTCTGCAATCCATGAACAATCTCCAGACATTAACCAAGGTGTAGATAGAGCAAACCCAGAAGAACAAGGTGCAGGAGATCAAGGAATGATGTTTGGTTATGCAACAGATGAGACCGAAAACTATATGCCTTTGGCTTTAGAGTTGTCTCACAGATTGTTAATTGAATTGGCTGAATTACGTAGAGAAAATAAAGACATTAACTATTTACGTCCAGATGCAAAATCTCAAGTAACCATAGAGTATTCTGATGATAATGTTCCACAAAGAATTGATGCTATCGTAATTTCTACACAGCATGATGATTTTGATGCTTCTGAAGCAGTGATGTTAGCAAAAATTAAAAAAGATATTGTCGAGATTTTAATTCCTAGAGTTGTTGCAAAATTACCTGCTGCAATTCAAAAATTATTTACAGATAATATTACCTATCATATTAACCCAACTGGAATTTTTGTTATTGGAGGTCCTCATGGAGATACAGGTTTAACTGGAAGAAAAATTATTGTTGATACTTATGGTG
Organism: Polaribacter sp. 2305UL8-11; assembly: GCF_058147165.1. Taxonomy (NCBI): domain Bacteria; kingdom Pseudomonadati; phylum Bacteroidota; class Flavobacteriia; order Flavobacteriales; family Flavobacteriaceae; genus Polaribacter; species Polaribacter sp. 2305UL8-11. The sequence continues at coordinate 155,677 of NZ_JBYVJW010000011.1, forward strand.
GAAAAGGAGCTCATGGTGGAGGTGCATTTTCTGGAAAAGATCCTTCTAAAGTTGATAGGTCTGGAGCGTATGCAACAAGACATATTGCAAAAAATTTAGTAGCTGCTGGTTTATGTAAAGAAGTTTTAGTGCAAGTTTCTTATGCTATTGGAGTTGCAAAACCTACGAGTATTAATGTTGAAACTTATGGAACTGCAAATGTAGATTTGACAGATGGTGAAATCAGTAAAAAAGTAGAAGAAATTTTTGATATGCGCCCTTATTTTATAGAAAAACGTTTAAAATTAAGAACGCCAATATATTCTGAAACTGCTGCTTATGGACACATGGGAAGAACACCAGAAATAAAAACAGTTACGTTTACAAATCCTATGGGAGAAACCGTTTCTGAAGAGATAGAAACATTTACTTGGGAAAAACTAGATTATGTAGATGCTGTAAAACAAGCTTTCAAAATTTAAAAAACACTTAAAATATAATTTTATTTAGAGGTTGTCTGAAAAGTTAATTTATCTGTCATTTTGAGTCTTTTGTCTTCGCTCAAGACAGGCTTTGTCTAAAAATCTATGTAATTGATTTTGAGTAAATAAGATTTCTCCATTACAGTCGAAATGACAAATTTTAATACTTTTCAGACAGCCTCTTTTTTATGTACAAAAATTAACATAAAACTCCATTTCTCTTTAACAAATATTTAAGAGTTGTTCTTTTAGGCTTTGCTTAACTTCGAGCACAATTCAAATAAAACACTTATGATGACAAAAAAAATACTTTTGCGATTACTTTTAGTTGCTTTTGTTTTTGGTTTTTCAACTGAAGTTGATGCTCAATTTTGGAAGAAAAAGAAAAAAGAAGCTCCAAAAACGGCTCAGAAACCAAAACCAAAACCCAAAAAAGGAGGCATTCTGCCTTATAATAAAGTGGTTACAAAAGATCACAAAACAGACGAAGGGTTATTTAAAGTACACAAAAAAGAAAGTACGTATCTTTTTGAAATACCAGACTCTCTATTAAGAAGAGAAATGTTAATGGTTACTAGAATTGCTAAAACTGCAAGTAATATTGGTTTTGGTGGTGGAAAAACAAATACGCAAGTTTTACGTTGGGAGAAAAAAAATAAAAACATTCTTTTAAGAGTTGTCTCTCATAATGTAGTTGCTGATACAATTTTGCCTGTTCATGAAGCTGTTGTAAACTCAAACTTAGAACCAATCTTATTTTCTTTTCCAATAAAAGCTTTTAGTAAAGATTCTACAGCTACAGTTATAGATGCTACTTCTTTGTTTTCTACAGATGTAAAACCATTAGGTTTTCCTAGTTTTTATAGAAAATTTTATCAAGCTACTAGAATGGATAAAACTCGCTCTTATATAGATAGAGTTAGTAGTTATCCTAAAAATATAGAAATAAGACACGTAAAAACCTATTTTGCTAACAAAGCTCCCTCTAACAGTGCATTGGGTTCTATTACTTTAGAAATGAGCAATTCTATGGTTTTATTACCAAAAGTTCCTATGAAACGTCGTTATTTTGATGAAAGAGTTGGTTGGTTTGCAAGAGGACAAACTGATTATGGTTTAAAAGACCAGAAAAGTAAAACTGTTACATATTTAGATAGATGGAGACTTGAGGTAAAAGATGAAGACATTGCTAAATTTAATAGAGGTGAGTTAGTTGAACCTAAAAAACAAATTGTTTATTATGTAGATAGAGCTACACCAAAAGAATGGGTGCCTTACATAAAACAAGGTATTAATGATTGGCAAGTTGCTTTTGAAGCTGCCGGTTTTAAAAATGCTATTATCGCTAAAGACCCACCAACAAAAGAAGAAGATCCAGATTGGTCTCCAGAAGATGTACGTTATTCTGTAGTAAGATATTTAGCTTCTCCAATACCAAATGCAAACGGTCCTCACGTAAGTGATCCAAGATCTGGAGAAATTTTAGAATCTGATATTAACTGGTATCATAATGTAATGACATTATTACACAACTGGTTCTTTATCCAAACTGCAGCCATAAATCCAGATGCGCGTGGAAATAGCTTTAAAACAGAAGTTATGGGACGTTTAATTCGTTTTGTTTCTTCTCATGAAGTTGGCCATACATTGGGATTGCCACACAATATGGGTAGTTCTGTTGCATATCCTGTAGACTCTTTACGTTCTGCAACTTTTACTCAAAAATATGGTACTGCACCATCTATAATGGATTATGCTCGTTTTAATTACATTGCACAGCCAGAAGATAAAGGAGTTGCTTTAATGCCAAATATTGGTATTTATGATAAATACGCTATTGCTTGGGGTTATAGACCTATTTTAAATACAGATGCAAAAGCAGAAAAACCAATTTTAGATTCTTGGATTTTAAAACATGCTGGTAATCCTATGTATAGATTTGGGCATCAACAAGCTGGTGGTGTTGTAGATCCAAGTTCTCAAACTGAAGATTTAGGAGACAATGCAATGAAAGCTTCTATGTATGGGATTAAAAATTTAAAAAGAATTTTACCAAATTTAGAAAAATGGACATCAGAAAAAGGTCAAAATTATGACGAATTATCTACTATGTATGGACAGTTGCTAAGCCAATTTAACAGATATATGGGACATGTAACTGCAAATGTTGGTGGTGTTTATGAATATTATAAAACATCAGATCAAGCTGGTGCAGTTTATACACATGTAGATAAAGCAACACAAAAAGAAGCCTTACAATTTGTAATAAATGAATTATTTAAAACTCCATCTTGGATGTTAGATAAAAACATTTTTAGCAAAACAGAGTTTTCTGGTTCTGTAGAAAGAGTTCGTGGTTTACAAGCCAGAACCTTAAACAATATGCTAGATGCTGGAAGAATGGCACGTATGATTGAAAATGAAACTTTAAATGGCACGAAAGCATACTCTTTAGTAAATATGATGAGCGATTTAAGAAAAGGTGTTTGGTCAGAAATTTATTCTGGTAGATCTATAGATACTTACAGAAGAAACTTACAAAGAGTTTATTTAGACAGATTAGACTACCTTTTAAATAAGGCTAAAAATCAAAGAGGTGCTAATAGAGGATACTTTAAACAAAGTGGTATTACTATTAATCAATCTGATGTAAAATCTGTTGCAAGAGGAGAATTAAAACGTATTCAAAAAGATGCAAGAGCAGCTTCTAACAGAGGTAACACTTTAACTCGTTATCACCTAAAAGATGTTGTAGATAGAATAGATATGATTTTAGATCCTAAATAATTTAACTGTAAAATTATATTAGTTACAAAGAGGCTGTCTAAAAAGTCAAAAAATTAACTACTTGTCATATTGAGCTTGTCAAAATACAATTGATAATCAATGAATTATAAAACTTCGACAAAGCCTGTCTTGAGCAAAGTCGAAAGGCTCAGTTTGACATACTTAATTACTTTTTAGACAGCCTCTTTTTTGGCTTAATGGCAAAAAATGGTTGGTAAAAACCTCTGAATCCCTTTGTAATACTGATTAAATTAAAAGTTTATTGAA
>NZ_JBYVJW010000012.1:0-152078 GCF_058147165.1 Polaribacter sp. 2305UL8-11
TGTCCTGTTCAAATTAACTTTGGGAATATAACAAATCTTGATGTAAAAATTACCAACCATTTTTTGCCACATTACCCGAAAAATATATATAATTGATTTTGAGTAAATAAGATTTCTCCATTACAGTCGAAATGACAAATTTTAATACTTTTCAGACAACCTCTTTTTATTTTTTACAATATAAAGTTTGCAATTATAAAAGGTATTCCCATAAAACATAAATAGCTTAGAAATACAACTAAAAAAGACATTGCTCCTGTACCAAAAGCGTCTTTTGGGTTTTTAAATACTTTGTATAACAAATATGAGATATAGACAAATACCAGAAAATTAAAAATAATTAACTCTCTGTTATAAACCAATCTCGTTAAAATAGCAATAATAGTTGCGTGTCCTACAATAAATGAATTGATGGCTAAATGCTCAAAAAAATTAAATTTTTTAAAAAATAGTCTTGTAAAGATTGATGCGTAGATGATATATGTAAGCCATAGGAATTTCATTTTATTTTTCATAAAATACCCTAATTTCATACCCATTTCTTGAGCCCCAAAAACATCTACTTTTGAAAGTTTAGGAGATGCACCTTTTGGTAAAAAAGAATCTATAAAAAGATAAACACTAATTGTTATAATAGCATAACTAATAGGGTTTAAAATATAGCGTCTTTTACCATTAATATATTTTAAAATTGTTTTTTTAGGATAAAGTGTTAAATGTTTAAGATTATATAACAACCCTTTATCCATATCAACAAAACCAGAAAAAACAGATTGTAAAGTTGATTGAAATGTTATTCTTTGTATGTGCTTTTTTTCGCCACAAGAAGGACAAAAATCTCCTTCAAAATTAATGTTGCAATTTATACATGCCATAAAATGAGCTCTTATTCTTTATAAACACCCATTTCTGCATATTTATCCATTCTTTTGGCAACTAAATCTTTGTCATTCAAATCTTTTAACTCTTTGTAAGCAGCAACAATTTGGTTTTGCACTGCGTTAAAAGCGCCTTCTCTATCTGTATGTGCTCCACCAACTGGTTCTTGTATGATTCCGTCAATTAACTTTAGCTTTTTCATGTCATTACCTGTTAATTTAAGAGCTTCTGCTGCTTGCTCTTTAAATTCCCAACTTCTCCATAAAATTGAAGAACAAGATTCTGGAGAAATAACAGTATACCAAGTATTTTCCATCATATACACTCTATCTCCTACTCCAATTCCTAAAGCTCCTCCAGAAGCTCCTTCACCAATAACAATAGTTATAATTGGTGTTTTTAAACGAGTCATTTCAAAGATGTTTCTTGCAATTGCTTCTCCTTGTCCACGTTCTTCTGCTTCTAAACCAGGATATGCTCCAGGTGTGTCTAATAAAGTAACCACAGGAATTCTAAATTTCTCTGCCATTTTCATTAAACGCAATGCTTTTCTATATCCTTCAGGATTTGCCATCCCAAAATTTCTTAATTGACGTGTTTTGGTATTGAACCCTTTTTGTTGGCCAATAAACATAAAAGATTGATTGCCTATTTTACCTAAACCACCAATCATAGCCTTATCATCTTTCACATTCCTATCTCCATGCAATTCCATAAAAGTATCACCACAAATAGCTTTGATATAATCTAATGTGTATGGTCTGTTTGGATGTCTAGATAATTGGACTCTTTGCCAAGGTGTTAAATTTTTATAGATATCTTTTCTAGCTGTAGCTAGTTTTTTTTCAATTTTTTTGCAAGTTGCACTTACATCTACATCACTTTCTTCTCCAATAATTTGACACTTATCTAATTGATCTAGAAGCTCTTTAATTGGCATTTCAAAATCTAAATATTCCATATTGTAGTTCTCTGATTTTAGTTGTTTGGAGTAACAAACATACTATAAAATTTAATGTTTTTATCAAAAAGTGTTTACTTTTTTCTAACAGTTTTGTTCTTAATTTTCTGTTTTAGTGCAGACTTATTCTTTATAATACCGTTTAAAATTACTACAAATAAAACAATAAATGCACCTAAATAAAATTCTGGATTCATTTTTTCTTTATCTCCAAAGATAAAAAGTGCTAAAATAATGGCGTAAATAGGTTCTAAATTTATAGTAAGCATTACTGTGTAAGGAGATAGGTATTTCATCACTTTAACAGAAGCAATAAATGCATACGCTGTACATACGCTGCTTAAAATAAATAGATAAATCCAATCCATTTTTGCTAATTGAAAAAATGCAATTGAAAAATCAGCATTAAAAAACAAGTAACAAGCTACAAATAAAGTACCAAATAAAAGTTGGTATAATGAAATTGAATTGGCATCATATCTTTTAATAAAAAGTCCATTTAAAACAGCAAATAAAGCACCTAAAAATGAAGATATTAATGCATAAATAATTCCTAATTTGTATTCACTCTCAAAATTAAAGATGATGTATAAACCTGCAATAACAAGAAGTCCAAGAATAATTTCTAATAATTTTATTTTCCTTTTAAAAAAAACAGGTTCTATTAAAGAGGTAAAAAAGGCTCCTGTACTCATTGTTACTAAAGCTATAGAAACGTTAGATACTTTGATGGCTTTGAAAAAGAAAATCCAATGAATGGCAATGATGATCCCAGACACCAAGAACTTTAGCAATCCTTTTTTATCTACATAAAAAGATTTCTTTTTTATTAAAAAGTAAAATGTAATAAATAAAACAGCCAAAGCCATTCTAAAAAAAACAAGTGGTATTGCATTTATAGAAATTAATGCTCCCAGAATTGCAGTAAAACCCCATATAAAAACAATTAAGTGGAGTAAAAGATAATTTTTAAATTTACTTTCTAGCATTTATATATAAATAAACAGCAATACAACCAAAAATTATATTAGGAGTCCAAACATAAATAAAGGAGTTTACACCTGCAACTGCTCCCAAAACTTCAGAAATTTTCATTAAAAAAATATACATAAACATAATTCCAACTCCTATTGCTAAATTTACTCCTGTACCTCCTCTTTTTTTCCTAAAAGCCAAGGCAACAGCTATAATAGTTAGTATATAAGTTGCTATTGGCAAACTCGTTCTTTTGTGTAGTTCTACCCAATAAGCGTTTAAATTTTTTACACCTCTTTTTTTAGAAATGTTTATAAATTTCATTAACTCATTAGAGGGCATTTCTTGTGATAATGCAGATTGATAAATTAAATCTTTTGGTGTAAAGCTTAATACTGTATCTATTTTATTGCCAGAAAAAATACTATCCTTTTTTTTATAAAGTAATCGTTTTCTCCAATTTAAAAGCGTAAAAGTAGAGTCTTTTGTATTGTATCTTATACTATTTGCACTAAACTTAGATTTTAACTTTATACCATCATAAATTTCTGATGTAAAATCATATCCAGAATTACTACTCGTGTTAAAACTTCTAATAAAAATGTAAGTGCTATCTGTTAATTGCAAACTAAAGTCAGAAACATATTTTAGGGCATTTTTTTGTCTGGTATTACTAATAAATTCTTTTTCAAACTTTTTTCTTGTTTTACTACTATTAGGAACCACAAAATGGTTCATTAACAAAGAAATTATTGTAATTAAAGTTGCTCCAACAAAATAAGGATACAAGAAACGCGTAAAAGAAACTTTTGCATTTGTTATTGCAATTATTTCTGTATTGTTAGATAGTTTAGATGTGAATAAAATTACTGCAATAAATAACGCCAAAGGCATAAATGTATTTGCATAATAAATGGTAAAATTTACATAATACTCTTCTACAACTTGATTAAAACCCAAATTGGGATGCTCTAAAAAATTATCAATTTTTTCAGAAATATCAATTGCAATGGCAATAGGAATTAAGATTAGTAAGGTAAAAATAAAGGTTACCAAAAATCTTTTTAATATGTACCAATCTATTATCTTCACTTAGTGTTGTGTAATTATGTAACTGTTTAATTGTGTAATTGTTTACTGCAACTGCAAACTAAAAACTACAATCTCTTGTCCATTTGTTTTACCATTTTATCTTTCCATTCTCTAAAATCTCCTGCTAAGATATGTTTTCTTGCTTCACGAGTTAACCAAACATAAAAACCTAAATTATGAATGGAAGCAATTTGTTTTCCTAACATTTCTTTTGAAGCAAACAAATGGCGTAAATATGCCTTAGAATATAAAGTATCTACAGCAGTTATTCCCATTTCATCTATTGGAGAAAAATCTTCTGCCCATTTTTTGTTTTTAATATTAATGGTACCATGTGCTGTAAATAACATTCCATTTCTTGCGTTTCTGGTTGGCATAACACAATCGAACATATCTATACCTAAAGCAATATTTTCAAGAATATTTATTGGAGTTCCAACCCCCATTAAATAACGTGGTTTTTCTTTTGGTAAAATTGCTGTAACTACTTCTGTCATTGCATACATTTCTTCTGCAGGTTCTCCTACAGAAAGACCTCCAATTGCATTTGCTTGCTGATTTGAATTCGCAATATACTCTGCAGATTGTTTTCTTAAATCTTTATAGGTACTTCCTTGTACAATTGGCATAAACGTTTGTTCGAAACCATATTTGTATGGTAATTTTTCTAGGTGATTTATACATCTATCCAACCATCTATGTGTCATGTGCATAGAACGTTTTGCATAATTATATTCACAAGGATAAGGTGTACATTCATCAAACGCCATAATAATATCTGCACCTATTGTACGTTGTGTTTCCATTACATTTTCTGGAGTAAAAAAATGCATAGAGCCATCTATATGACTTTTAAACTTTACGCCTTCTTCATTGATTTTTCTTCGTCCAGAAAGAGAATATACTTGGTAACCACCAGAATCTGTTAAGATATTTCTATCCCAGTTCATAAACTTGTGTAAACCTCCTGCTTTTTCTAAAATATCTAAGCCAGGACGTAAATATAAATGATAGGTATTTCCCAAAATAATATCAGGATTTACTTGTTCTTTTAACTCTGTTTGATGCACTCCTTTTACAGTACCAACAGTTCCTACAGGCATAAAAATGGGTGTTTCTATTACACCATGGTCTGTAGTAATGCTTCCTGCTCTTGCTTGACTTTTTGGGTCTGTTGTTTTTAAGTCGAATTTCATTGCTGGCAAAGATACTATTATTTAAGAATTGATATAGCAATGAGTTGTTATATAAAACCAAAAATTAATGGTTTGAAATTGCTGGCAAAAATGTGCGTTAAGGATTGACGTGGAAATCCTTTTTTGGAGGTACGAAAAAAAAGATTGTAACAAAAGCCTGACCTGAAAGGAACGCCCTAAAAAAAAAAATTATCTTCGTTTCTTTTTAGATGAAAAACTACTATTTTTTCTTTTATTTTTTGGTGATGATTTTCTAAAAGATGCACTTTTTTTATTAAAATCGTTTTTAGATGGTGCTAACTTTTTCTTAGTAATTTTCTGTTTTGGTTTTTCTTTAGGTATAGAAGCTTCTTCTGTTTTAGAGGATGAGGAAATCATTTTATTAATTTCTTGCATTTCCTCTTCTGTCAATTCTCTCCAGTCTCCAGTTTGTAAATACCCCAACTGTACGTTCATAATTCGAGTACGTTTTAGCTTTGTTACTTGGTAATCTAAATAGTCGCACATACGTCTAATTTGACGATTTAAACCTTGTGTTAGAATAATTTTAAAGATTTTATCGCTAATTTTTTCTACTTTACATTTTTTGGTTATTGTACCCAAAATTGGGATTCCATTTCCCATTTTTTGAATAAAATCATCAGTTATCGATTTGTTTACAGAAACAAAATATTCTTTTTCGTGATTGTTACCTGCTCTTAAAATTTTATTTACAATGTCTCCATCATTTGTTAAAAAAATTAAACCTTCTGATGGTTTGTCTAAACGTCCAACAGGAAACAACCTTTCTGGATAATTAATGTGTTTTATAATATTATTGGGTTCTCTATCATCTGTAGTAGAAACAATACCAACTGGTTTGTTTAAGGCAATATATAACGTTTTATTTTTTGGCTTTACAAGACGACCATCTAATTTTACAACATCTTTTTTACCAACTCTATTTCCTAATTGAGTTGGTTTTCCATTAATAGTAACTCTACCTTCATTTATAAATTTTTCTGCTTCTCTTCTAGAGCATATTCCAGAAGAACTGATGTATTTATTTAGGTTTGTTGTTTTTTGATTATTAGAATCCAAAGAAAAATATTTAAGGCAAAAATAAGTAAAGTTACATTAGTTCTTGATACAATTTTTTATCAAAAAATACTTGAACAAACATTCTTAAAAATCTAAAATTCTATGGTTCTAAAAGTTAAATTAATTCTTGGAGAATTTACTTTTTTTGTAGGTGGTAATCTATGCAACCAATTGGTTTGAGTCCCTTTTTTCATGACCAACAAACTTCCATTTTCTAGAATGATATCAACTCTTTGTTTGTTTTGTTTATGTTTAAAAGAAAATTTACGTTCTGCACCTAAAGATAGTGATGCAATTGCTCCGTTTTTCTTCAACATTTTTTCTCCATCTGAATGATATGCCATTCCTTCTGCTCCTGAATGATATAAATTTAACAAACAAGAATTATAGGTTTCTCCTGTTTCCTTTTCTACTATTTCTTTCAATTCTATTAATTCTTTGGTAAATAGATTTGCTGTTTTGGTTACTTTAGAATAGGTATATGAGAACTCTTCATGTCCATACCAAGCAACTTTTCTTTTGGTAATTATTTTTTTACCAAAGATAATGGCTTCATCATTTTTCCATAGAATTGTTTGCATCAATTGGTTGTAGTAAAAATCACATTGCTTTCTGTTTAAAACAATTCCATGGTAATTTGTAATTCCATCAAAAGGGAGAATGTTTTTTACTTTTTCTGTAGAAAATAAATCCATAAATTAAAGGTACAAAAAAACCTTAAAAATTAATGACAAACTTTAATGATTGCACTTTTTTATAATCGGTTCAGTTTTGTATAATAAAAAAAATCAAAAAACGTCCTAATTTGTATCCTCCTATTGTTTTAGAACTTCTCTAATCTAAAAACTATACTCTCTTTTTTTTGAAGTACTTATTATTGTATTTTAAAATAAATATGATCATTCTTCAAGATTTTATAAAAAAACTGGGAATTAATTTAAGTAATAATTGTAAAGAAGCACTTTCAAAATATTCCATTCTAAAACTAAAAAAAGGAGAATATTTTCTTAAAGAAGGTAATTTATCTAACAAAATAGGCTTTTTAATAAGCGGAAAAATTATTCATTATTATAATATTGAAGGTAAACAAGTTACAAGATGGGTTACAATAGATAAAAATTTTATAACTGGTTTTGTAAGTTTTGTAGAAGAAACACCTAGTTTAGAAAATCTTTTATGCATTAAAGATGTTGAAATAATTATATATAGTAAAAGTTATTTTATAAATACTTTAATGAAATTTGAAGAAATTCAATTTGCTTGGAGAAAAATTTTAGAATTCAATGTAATTGGCTATGAAAATCGTATTTATCAAATGCTAACAACCAATGCAGAAGAAAGGTATTTGAATTTTCTAAAAACACACCCTCAGTTTATATCTCAAGTTCCTCAAAAATACATCGCATCAATGTTAGGGATAGAACCTAGGCATCTTTCAAGAATTCGTAAAAATATTTCAAAAAGCAATTAAATAGACATTTGTCCTTTTTACGAAAGAATTAATATATCAATTTTGTAAGATTAAATCATTTAGCTATAAAATTAAAAAATGGATAGAAGAGAATTTATAATTGGGTCTACTGCATTAATTACAATGACTACATTATCTTGTTATGGTTATGGGACATCTGAAAAAAAATTAAAAGATAAAATAAAACGACCAGATCCCAATAATTTTAAAGACCCCATTTTTAAAGCCATTGCGTATGGTGTTAGCGCATCTAACCCTCATAATACACAAGCTTGGAAGTTTAAAATTCTCAATGATAAGCAAATGCTTCTTTTTGTAGATGTACTAAGAATTTTACCTGAAACAGATCCAACAACTAGACAAATTCATATTGGTTGTGGTTGCTTTTTAGAAACTGCTTCTATTGGCATGACACAAGAAGGCTATTCTTCTAAAATAGAATATTTTCCTAGTGGAGAATATAATATTACAGAAATAGGAGAATTACCTGTGGCAAAATTATCTTTAACAGAAGATATTAATGTTACAAATTCTCCTTTAAACAAAGTGCTTCTTAATAGACGAACCTCTCGATTGCAATTTTCTGATGAAATTATAGATACTAAAACTTGGAATATTATCAATCAATTAATTAATAATAAACATAATAATATTAAATTAATAACAGAAACAAAAATTTTGAATACTATAAGTCCAATTTTATCTGAAGGTATGAAAGTGGAAAGTTACACTTATAGAACCAATGAAGAGTCTAGAAAATGGTTTAGAGAAAATGATGAAAGAATAGAAAGTGAAAAAGATGGAATTAACTTATCAGGAAATGGTATTAAAGGGATAAAAAAATGGTTTGCAGAAAGACAATTAAAAGGCCTTTCTTCTGAAACGTGGAATAAAAAGGAAATAATAGATTACACTTTAAAAAATCATCATAAAAAAGTAAATTCTTCTGCAAATATTATTACAATTACATCAAATTCAAATACTATGGTTGATTGGGTAAAAGCAGGGCAAGATTATTCTCGTCTTCAATTATCATGCTTACTTAATGGTTTTTTTATGCATCCTTTAAGTCAGGTTTTGCAAGAGTTTGATGAAATGAAACATTTAAAGTTAAAATTTGAAACTGCAATGGGAGTAAAAGGAAATGAGAAAATACAAATGGCTTTAAGGTGTGGAAAATCAAGAAAACCTTATCTAACCTATAGAAGAGGTATAAAAGATATGATCGTTTTATAAAATTAAAAAAAATAGACTACCTAATTTTATTTTATTATTAATCTAAAGAGTTTAAAACCTTTTATTTCAATTTTAATAAATATTTGTGAGATATTTATAAGTGAGTTAACAAAATTAAAAAGGAAAAAAAATCTCTTTGAAAAGAAAATAGACTGATATCAGTCTATTTTTTTTAGATATATTTAATAATGAATGAAACAATAGTAGGTTTAGCAATTATTGCAAGTATTTTTATAGGGTATTTTATAAGTATCTCATTAGTAACTACATCTTTTTATAAAAGTCGTGCCAATAATTATCTTTCAATATCGCTATTCTTGATAGCAAGCATAATATTTATAGGTTTTTTTAGCACAAATAATCTTTTTTTTGCTTTTTTAGACAATATAGTTTTAGACCTTCTACTTGGTGCTACTATATTTTCTTATTTTTTAATTCATATTAAGCATCCACTCCTTATTAAAAACAGTTATAAATATATCTATGCACCGTTTTTAATTTCTGTATTGCTCGAAATTTCTATTTCTTTTTCAGAGTATTTTTTAGGCTTAAATAACTCATTTTTTGACCTATTAATAATGAATATTAAAGAAATAACATCAATAGTCTTTAATTTGTTTTTAATTTTTTATGCTAGGAAATTAATATTAAACTCAAAAAATATTTTAAAAGATAAAAAACGATGGTTATTAAGATTTAATTCTTTTATTATTTGTATTATAGTATGTTTTGCTTTAGCTTGGTTAGAAGAATATATATTTTACTCTAGCTATATTTATAGTATTCTATGGATACTAATTGGTTTATTATTTTGGTGGGTATTATATTATGGAATATTTAGACTTCAAATAATAGTTCAAAAAGAGGAAATACATAACTATTTAAGTTCAAAAAAAACACCTATTGTTCGTACTAAAAAGAAAATAAACAGCTCAACTACTTCTAAAATTATTACACAGCTTTATAAGTTAATGGAAGAAGAAGAATTATATAAAAACCCTCTTTTAAGCAGATTAGATTTAGCAACTAGATTGGAGACAAGTGAAGGATATTTATCTCAAATTATAAATCAGGAAATAAATAAAAGTGTCATTCAATTTGTAAACGAGTATAGAATTGAAGCTGCTAAAAATTTATTACATGATTCAGTATTTAATAAATATTCTATAGAAGCTATTGGCTTAGAAGCAGGTTTTAAATCTAAGAGTGCTTTTTACAGTGCCTTTAAAACAAGTTTAGAAATGTCTCCAGGAGCATACAGAAAACTTCAAAAAACTTCCTAATTCGTTAAAACTTACTATTTCAGTACTTCTTACTACTAGAATTTAACTTTTTGTTTTCTTTTCAAATTTACATTTGCAGCATATAAATTTAAAACATAAACAATGAAAAAATTAGTATTAGTAGCTATTGTGGCTATTTTAAGATTGTCAAATGTAAATGCGCAAGAAGTTAAATTTGGAATCAAAGGAGGTTTAAACTTTTCAGAAATTAATTGGAATAATTCAGGAAACCGTTATCGAAACTCAGATTTTAATCTGGGCTTTATGTCAGAAATACCTATCTCTGAAAAATTTTCTTTTCAACCGGAATTGTTGTATTCTGGACAAGGTGGCTCTTCAATTAACTTAAACTATTTAAACATTCCTTTAATGGGGAAATATTATTTAGCAGAAGGACTAAGTATAGAAGCTGGACCTCAAGTAGGTTTTTTACTTTCAGCAAAATCGAATGGTACAAACTTAAAAAGTTCGTTTAACAAACTTGACTTTGGTGCTAATTTTGGTTTAGGCTATAAACTTAAAAATGGGCTTAATTTTGGAGTAAGGTATAATCTAGGGTTATCAAAAATTAACAATACAAATACGGTTAGCCAATTTTCTGGCAAAAGTAAGAATAAATTATTTCAATTATCTATTGGTTACTTCTTTTAGAAAATTAATAACTTTAAATGTAAAAACCCAGGTTAATAAACTTGGGTTTTTACATTCTTTAAATATCATTTTTAAAAATCTAAAAATATAGTAACATATAAAGTATTTATTTTCAAAAGATTTAAACTAAAATAGTCCTGATTTGTTTAATCCTACCATTCTAGTACTTCTACAGCAACAAAATCAGTCTTTTATACTTATTCTCTCTATATTTTTGCTTACTCAAACCTAAAAAATTAATTAAATGAAAACAATATTTTCAAAAAAAACAAATCAAAATAATAATTCGATTTCAAACCTAATTATAATTATACTATTTACAATTACTACAATATCATGTTCAAAATCTGATGATATATGTACAGCAACAAATCTATGTGGAGTATCGCAAGAAATTAAAGATTTAATTTATTTTAAAGGAGAAGAAAACGCTTCAACTGTTATACTTAATGTACAAGGTGGTCCTAGTTCTACTCTCAGCACAAATGAAGTTGATACTTTTTTTGGAGGAGCATTTAATACAACTAATATTTTAATGGCTAATGTAAAACAAACGCTGATGTTAAACCCTAGTATTCTAGAAGGTAATGATATTACATTAGACCAAGCAGTTAATTTTAATACAGAAAGTGTAGAAATACTACATAAAGTTGTTAAATATTTTAAAGATCAAGGTAGAACAGTTTATGTTTTAGGAGTATCATATGGTGCTTTTATAACACAAGATCTTATTGTAAAAAAAGGAATAGATGTAGCTGATAAATATATAATTGTATCTGGCAGATTAGATATGAATGAGATTTTGTGGCAAGGGTTAGCTGAAGGAAAAGAAGCAGGGTTTGTAAATGGAGTTACACCAATGATAGAACCAGCTCCACATCCTGATGTAGTTGAAAGAAATGGTTTAAGATTGCAAGCAGGATTTGGAAAGAACAGATATACGCAACTTTTAAACACTATAAATGATTTATCAAATTTAACATACGTTTATGGTACAATTGATGAAGCTGTTGGAACTCTTACTGCTGAAGAAGTTACCTTTTTAGAATCTAAAAATGCCAACATAGTTTCGGGTCCTTATGATCATACAGACACTTATGAACTTTTAATAGTTCAGACGCTTATTGATCAGTTTGGTGTACATCTTAATTAATAAAAATATACTTATAAATACCTCATTTATTTTTAGAATATTAAAATTTAGTAAAAAGAACACAAATTAGTAAACAATGAAAAAAAACATATTACTATTCGTAATCATATTATTATCAATAATAAATGTAAACGCACAAAAAGAAATAGAATCTTTAACTTACAAAGACACTCAAGATTATACTTTTTTTAAAAAGATAAAAAATAGAACATTAGTAAAAAAATATACCACAATTAATAATAATGTAATTAAAATTGGTGATACTATTGTTTTAGGCAAACCAACCTCTGAAGAATTAAAGACTAGAACTTATTCTTTAGGTTATGGAACTAAGTTAAGAGGAGGATTATCAGATTCAAGAACTACAAGTAAAAAAACGTATGAATTTATTCAAATGGGAAGACCTGCTGGCTTTGGAAATATTATGACCTCTCTAGCTGGTGAATCTCAAATAATGGCAGATATTAAATTAAAAAATACAAAAGCAATTGTAAAAGAAATAAAAGCATATCACAGAGGTAGTAAAAAGAAACCTTTATACCTAGTTATGGTTCTAGGAGAAGTCAATGGTAGAGCTTTTGGTCTAAATAAATATTTAAGTGTTATGGATACTGAGTTAGCAATTGAACTAGGTGAAGTTTTACTAAAAAACAGAAAAATGACTAGAAAAGAAGCAATTTTAAAATTAAAAGAAGCCAAAGAGTTGGTAGAAATTGAAATGATGACAAAAAAAGAGTTTGAAAATTTAAAAAACAAATTACGTCCAATTATAATGAAAAAAACTTATCAGAATTAACCTCATTATATCAACAAAAAATAATCAAATACGTTATAAATCATAAAATAAACAAATGAAAAAATTAAATACTTTATTTTTTGCAATTTCTGCTTTATTGAGCTGTTCTCATAGTAATTGTGAAGGAGAATATAATATTCCATCTCAAAACTTCACTTTTGAAATTATTGACAAAATTAGTGGAGAGAATTTATTTTCAAACGGAACTTTTGTTCCTGAAGAAATACAAATAACTAACACTCTTAATAATCATCCAGTTGAATTTTCATTCATAACAGAAAACAACATACATCATATCCAAATCAAATCAGCTTCTTTAGAAACAAAAATCATAAACCTCAAATTTGTTATTTCGAATAATCATCTTTTTGATTTTTATTCTAATGGTGAATTAATTATGAAAGAATGTTTTAGTTATTTTAAATATAAAGAAATAACAATAAAAGAATCTGAATTTATAATAGACGCTCAAACAGGAGTTTATAAAATTCTTGTAGAGTAAAAACAATTTATAAAATGTCCTAATCCGTAAAATCATTTATATCAGTACATTTAAAATCTTAAAATTAACATTTCATTTTTATTTGAAACATAGATTTGCATCTGTTAATTTAAAAATATAAAATCATGAAAAAAACAAATATAATCTTATTACTTCTAATGTTATCATTCTCACTAATGAGCTTTAGTTATACAAATAGTAATAAACCGAAATCAATAGATATAAATACTATTAGTAATTTAAAACAATATGTTGGTGATTACGTCTATGAGGCAGCTGGAATTACATTAAAGATTTACACAAAAGAGGAAGAGAATAATACCAAACTTTATTTTTACGTATCTGGAGATAGAGAAAGTGAATTAGTTAAAACTGGAAAACACAAATTTTCTTTTAAAACAGAGAGAGAATTTAAAGTAGAATTTAAGAATTTAGAAAATGGTGTTTTTAATGAATTAATTCTAATACAACCACAAGGTACAGTAAAAGCAGTTCGTAATGGAAAGGCAAAAATTGATGATTTAATTAGTATTGATGACAAACTTATCGAGAAAAACTTTTCAGGAGTTATTTTAGTCGCTAAAAATGATAGTATCATATTTAACAAAGCATATGGTAAAAAAAATAGTGAAAAGAATGGGCTAAATGATATAAATACTGTTTTTGATATTTGCTCTATAACAAAGCAATTTACTGCTGCAGGAATAATGAAGCTGTTAATGCAAAACAAAGTTTCAGTTAATGATAAATTATCAAAATACTTTGATGCTGTTCCTAAAGACAAAAAAAATATAACTATTCATCAGTTGTTAACACATTCTTCTGGTTTAATAAGTGATGTAGGAGATGATTATGACACTATTACAGAAGAAAAATTTTTAAAAAAAGTATTTAAAAGTAAACTAATAAGTTCAGTTGGAAAAAAATTTAATTACTCTAATATAGGATATAGCTTACTTGGTTTAATCATTGAGAAAGTTAGTGGATTGGATTATGAAGCTTTTTTAAACAAGGAAATTTTTAAACCCTTAAAAATGAACCATACTGGTTATATAATACCAGAATGGAAAAATAACGAGGTCGCTAACGGTTTTTTAAATGGAAATGAAGCTAAAAAACCAAACGAAGAAAACTGGAGTAAACAAGGCCCATATCTAAATTTAAAAGGAAATGGAGGTATCTTAACAAGAGCAAGTGACTTATTACTTTGGAGCAAAGCTATACAAAACAAAACAATACTAGATGAAGTAACAACCTCTAAATATCTCTATCCGCATTTTCAAACTAATAGTTTGTACAGTAATTATGGTTATGGATGGGGAATAGAAAATAGCAATTCTGAAAATAAGTTGGTGGTTCATGGTGGTGCAAGTGATCTATTTGGTTCAGATTTATGGATATACCCTAATAAAGGAATTACCATCATTGTATTAAGCAATATACAAGAGGAGTATATCTATTCAATAGCTAGAAAGATATCAAATTTTTTATTAGCAAAGTAACAATACTAAATTATACAACAATTATAACTTTTAAGTTAAAACAAAAATGAAAAAAGCAAACATAACTTTATTACTTCTAATGCTATCATTAATACTAACAAGCTTTATTTATAAAAATAGCAACAAGTATCCACCAATGTTAACTAGACATGACAAAAAGGAAGTCGAGTTTCTCAAACTTGCTAAACAATTCGAAAAATATATTTGTCACTTAAACCTACCTGATTGCGAAGGCACAATTATTGCAGATCAATGGGTGTTATCAGCCGCTCATTGTGCCATAGAAATTGTAGATAAATTTAATGCTGGACGAAAACATTTTGTTATTATTAACGGAGATGAAATTGAAGTAGATAAAGTTATAATGTATCCAACTTGGATGACCAGACAAGCTGGTGATGATGATGATATTGCCCTTATACATTTAAAAACAAAACCCAATAATGCGATGCAAGCAAAATTATATATAGATAATGACGAAGTAGATAAACTAATCTATATGGTAGGAAGAGGTGATAAAGGCAATGGGTTGATTGGAGTAAATGGTAACGATGGTAAACAAAGAGGAGCTACAAATAGAATTGAAAGAGCAACTAAAAAATGGTTGTATTGGACATTTGATCATCCAGACACAAAAACAAAATATCTTACAGAGTATGAAGGGATTAGTGGACCTGGTGATAGTGGAGGTCCAGCTTTTATCTTAAAAGATGTAAAGTATACTTAGCAGGAATTAGTTCAGGACAAGACCAAAAAGGTGGAGATGAAGGACTTTATGGTGTAGAAGAATTCTATACAAGAGTATCGCATTATATAAAATGGATTAATGATGAAATGACAGGAAATGGTGCTGTTTCTAATGAAATGCATAGAGTAAAACCGAAAATTGATGCTATTGACCCAAGACCCAAAGCCATATCTATAAATGCTACTACTTTAAAACAATATGTGGGTGAGTATGAAATGCAGGGTATAACTATAAAGGTTTACACAAAAGAGAATGATACTAAGCTTTATTTTTTATTGCCAGAAAATCCGGAATTGGAATTTATTGCAACTAAAGAAAACGAATTTTCTTCTAAGATAATTGAAGGATTTAAATTAGAATTCAAAAAACTAAAAAATGGCGTTTTTAATGAATTAATTATAATACAACCAGAACCTAACGGAATATTAAAAGCGGTTCGTAAATAAAAAAGAATTAAAGTCAAATGGTAGTAATTTTAAAAACAAAATGTATCAATCAAAATTTTCTTTTACATTTATATTAACTTTCATATTAATCTCAAATGTTGGCTTGTCTCAAAATTTAATTTTAAAGGGGACAGTTATGGGAATTAAAAGTGAAAAATTAGCATATGTAAATATTGGAATAAAAAACAAAAATATTGGAACCATATCTAATAAAGATGGTAATTTTAGTTTAAAAATAGATAAAGAAAACAAATCTGATAGTTTATCTTTTTCATATTTAGGTTATAAACAACTTAACATTAAAATTTCTGATATTATTAAGAAAAACATCAGTGAATTTATTCTTAAAGAGGAACTATTCTCTTTAGATGAAGTTATCATTATTTCAAAGAAAACAAAAGTAAAAAAGATAGGAACAAAATCATTTGTTAGTTTTGTTGTTGGCGAGATTCGATCAGATAATAATCAGAATAACAATATTAGAGAGTTTGCAAAAAAACTTAAAATAAAAAAGCCTACAAAACTTTTAGATGTAAATATTGTACTTTCCAATGTAACTATTGGTTCTGCAAGATTTAGAGTAAATTTTTATACTATAAAAAACAATCTACCCTATAAAAAAATAGGTTCAAAAAATATCATCATTGAAAAAGAAATAACAAATGGTTGGAATACCTTCGAC
Organism: Polaribacter sp. 2305UL8-11; assembly: GCF_058147165.1. Taxonomy (NCBI): domain Bacteria; kingdom Pseudomonadati; phylum Bacteroidota; class Flavobacteriia; order Flavobacteriales; family Flavobacteriaceae; genus Polaribacter; species Polaribacter sp. 2305UL8-11. The sequence continues at coordinate 16,654 of NZ_JBYVJW010000012.1, forward strand.
TTAAAAAAATTCGATTTACAATTTAAAAAATCAGTCTTTATTACAATAGAATACTTACCTCAAGAATACAAAGAACAAGAACCATTTCGTTATAATGGCCAATTATTAGGAAGATCCATTACTCGTTCATCGAGTTTAGGTAATTGGAATATAACAAAAGGTGCTAAGATAGCAATGTATGTAACAGTAAGGCAATAAATAATTGCAAATTAATAGAAAAAAATATATAGTTATTAAAAATAAAGATGGACAAATTATCAATAATAGGAAGTGGAATTGGAGGGTTAGTTACAGCGCTTTGTTTTGATAAATTAGAAATTAATTATAAATTATATGAACGCAGTCAAACTTTAAAAGAAGTAGGCTCAGGAATCTGGCTATCACCAAATGCTCTACAAGTAATAGAATGGATAAATCCTAAATTATTAATTGAAATACAAAACGCAGGCAATACTTTTAATCGAATTTTAGTAGCTGATCATAAACTAAAGCCAATAATAGACTCATCCCAACAGTTTGTAAAACAAAAATTCGGATATACTACTATGGCAATTCATAGAGGGAAATTGCAGAAGATTCTACATGCTTATTTAAATAAAGAAAATATTCTATTGGGTAAAGAATTTAAAAGTTATTCAAAAAATAATGATAACTCTTACAATATTCATTTTATAGATAATACTTCGATTCAAACAAACTCAATAATTGGTGCTGATGGTATACATTCTAGTGTAAGAAAACATTTGTTCCCTGAAAGTAAATTGAGATACTCAGGACAAACTTGTTGGAGAGGTGTTTCTGATTTTGAACTTATCTCAGGACATAATTCTATTGGGTTTACACTATGGGGAAAAAAACTGCAATTTGGAGTCTCTAAGTTAGAGGAAAATAAAACATATTGGTTTGCCGTAAAATTAAGCAAACCTAATCAAAAGGATGATAAAGAATCATTAAAATTAAAGTTAACTGAAATGTTCTCTGAATTTCATCCAGTAGTAAAAGAGTTAATAAAAAACACATCAGCTGAAAAAATATTTAGGAGAGATTTATCTGATTTAGATTTATTAAAAAAGTGGAATTTTGAAAAAATTTGCCTTATAGGAGATGCAGCACATAGTATGACACCAGATTTAGGTCAAGGAGGTGCACAAGCTATTGAAGATGCTTTTTATCTATCAAATTTTATTAAAAACTCAAAAAATATTGAAAAAGCATTCAATAGATTTTTCCTTTTTAGAAAAGATAAAGTTCATAAATTAGTTAAGCAATCTAGGGTTACATCAAAATTTGCAATCACAAGAAGACCTACAGAAATTATCAGGAATATTATTTTGAGAAGCTATCCAGAAAAACTTATGCAAAAGCAAATGTTAGATTTATATACGATAGATAAAAATATACTTTAGGTTTCAAACAATACATTAATTTCTAAGCAATGGTAACAGTCTTTTAGTACATATAGTTTTTATCAATAAAAATGAAACAAAGTTTAACTTATTATATTACTCTATTAATTATTAAATTAAAGGGTGTAAAAATAGATTTTAGCAGAGACCCAATAGATTTCAAAAAAATTAGAAGAGAAGATGTTCATTGTCCCAAAAGCAAATTTTATAAAAATAATACTCTACAACATTTTAAAATTCTAGATTCCTTAATTACTGAAATTGGGTTGAATAAATGTTCTGATAAACTTTTAATATTTATACACGGAGGTGCTTTTATTTCAGGTCCTGCCAAGCATCATTGGGATACTGCAAAAAAAATTGCTACTCAAACCAATTATAAGATTTGGATGTGTGATTATCCAAAATCACCCGAAAATAAGATATCTAAGATATCAGAAAACATAGATTTAATCTATAAAAAAGCTATTAAAGAATTTCTACCAAATAAAATTTCTTTAATTGGAGATTCCGTTGGTGGAACTTTAATAGTCAGTTTAACTCAACGATTGATTATTAGAGATGTAAAACTGCCGACAAGAATAATTTTGATTACTCCAGTTATGGATGCAAGCTTGTCTAATTCTGAAATAGAAGTAGTTGATAAAATTGATCCCATGCTTTCAAAAACTGGAGTGTTAAGTGCAAAAAAAATGTGCATTGAAAATGATGATTTAAAAAACGTAATGATTTCACCTTTATATGGAAGTTTTGAAGGATTTCCCAATATAACTTTATTTCTTGCCAAAAATGACATTATGTATCCAGATGGAAAGTTAGCTGAAATAAAGATGAAAAAAGCAAATGTAAAACTCAACGTAATTGAAGGCTGCAATATGCCACACATTTGGCCTTTGTTACCAGTAATGAAAGAAGCGAAAATCTCATTAAATGAAATAATTGAAATATTAAAAAATGACTAAAATACATTTAACAAAAAACGCTAGTCAATTATAAAGCAGCAATGAATAAGATAAACCAGTATTTAATTTTAAAAGATAAAAGAAAATTAGGATTTGCTGAATATGGTAACTCAGATGGTTTTCCAATTATTTATTGTCATGGCTCTCAAAGTTCCAGACTTGAGATGCATTATGATATCTCATTCACTTTAGAGAACAATATAAGAATAATTACTATTGATAGACCTGGTCATGGAATTTCAGATTTTAACAAAAATGGTAGCATTTTAAGTTTTGCAAAAGATGTAAAAGAATTAACAAAACACTTAGGCATTAATAAATTTTCAGTAGCAGGAATGTCGGCAGGTTCTCCCTTTGCATTGGCAATAGCTTATTTATTTCCTGATATCATTTATAAAGTTTCAATAATAAGTGGATTTGCACCATTCAATGAAGAATATAAAAAATATTTATCTAAAGAAATTAAATTAATGCTAAACCTTGCAAAATCATTTCCTTATTTATTGAAAATTTTGCTAAAATTTCAAGCAAAATTAATAAGAAAAAATCCCAAAAAAGTTCTAAAAAGTATTTTGAAAATTATGAGTAAACCGGATCAGGAAACTCTAAAAAATAAGAAAGTAATGAAAATTATTGAAATCACATTTAAAGAATCTTTTAGAAATGGTAGTAAAGGCATCGCTTATGAAACTTCTAATATTTTAGTTACAGGTTGGGGGTTTGAATTAAATAAAATTCAAGTCCCAGTTACATTTTGGCATGGAGAAAAAGATAATAACGTTCCATTTGAATGGGCTAAACTAATGACAAATAAAATTAGTCTCGCTTCTTTAAAAAAATATCCTAATGAAGGACATTTATTAATATTTAAATACGCTAAAGAAATATTTACTAATTTAAAACTAAATATTACATAACAATATTTAAGCAGTCAATTATCTATACTACATAGTTTATTTGCGTATTGCTAAATCAATAACTTTATATTACTTTTCGACGTTTTTAAAAATAAAAACCTCGTAATATTTAATTACGAGGTTTTTTTGCGGAGAAAGAGGGATTCGAACCCCCGGACCTGTTACAGTCAACAGTTTTCAAGACTGCCGCATTCGACCACTCTGCCATTTCTCCAAGTGTCTCATCAGGTATTCCCTGAATGCGGATGCAAATATAGAAAGCTTTTTTATTTTCTGAAACAAAAAACACATTATTTTTTATCTTTTTTGGATATCATCTAAAACTTCTATTATTTCATTAATAATCAGCAGTTATATTTAAATACTGAATGTTAGAAATCATTAATTAGAAGCCTGTAATAATAAAATTTCATACACTAGTTTAGTATATTTGCAATTAATATTCTAATTTTCTATTATGTCATTTAATTCTTTCGGAAATTTATTAAAAATTACTACGTATGGAGAATCTCATGGAACTGCCATTGGTGGTATTATTGACGGGTTTCCTGCTGGTTTAGAGGTTGATTTTGATGCGATTCAAGATGAATTAAACAGACGTAAACCTGGTCAATCTAAAATAGTTACTCAAAGAAAAGAACCAGACACTGTAGAATTTTTATCAGGAATTTTTGAAGGAAAGACAACTGGTACATCTATTGGATTTATTATAAAAAACACCAATCAAAAGAGTAAAGATTATAATCACAATACAAATATTTACAGACCTTCTCATGCTGATTATACGTATGATCAAAAATATGGTTTAAGAGATTATAGAGGTGGAGGAAGAAGTTCTGCTCGTGAAACTGCAAATTGGGTGGTTGCTGGTGCTTTAGCAAAACAATTAATTGCAAAAATAAACATCAATGCTTTTACATCTTCAGTAGGTGATATTTTTATGGAAAAACCTTATCAAGATGTAGATTTTTCAAAAACTGAAAACAATATTGTTCGCTGTCCAGATGAAGAATCTGCAGAAAAAATGATTGCTAAAATCAAAGAAATTAGAAAAGCTGGTGATACTATTGGAGGAACCATTACTTGTGTTGCTCAAAATGTTCCTGTAGGTTTAGGTGAACCGATTTTTAAAAAATTACATGCACAATTAGGTAGTGCAATGCTATCAATTAATGCTGTAAAAGGATTTGAATTTGGTAGCGGTTTTTGCGGAGCAAAAATGAAAGGTTCTGAGCATAATGATATTTTTAATGCAGATGGTTCTACTAAAACTAATTTGTCTGGAGGAATTCAAGGTGGAATTTCAAATGGAATGGACATTTATTTTAGAGTAGCTTTTAAACCTGTAGCAACAATTATGAGTTCTCAACAAACTATAAATTCTGAAAACGAAGTTACCGAAATTACTGGTAAAGGAAGACATGACCCATGTGTTGTGCCAAGAGCTGTGCCTATTGTAGAAGCTATGACTGCTTTAGTTTTAGCAGATTTTTATTTATTAAATAGAACAAGAACTGTATAAAAATGTAAAAAGCGAAACACTAAGTTTCGCTTTTTACATTTTATGCTTGTCCTGTAGGACCAAAATTCATTGGAATTGGAGGTTGTTCGTAATCTTTTATTTCTCCATGGGCATCTTCAAATTTTCTTACATTATCTGCTAAAGCTTGAGTTAGTCTTTTTGCATGTTGTGGCGTTAAAATAATTCTCGATTTTACTTTTGCCTTTGGCACACCTGGCATAATATTAATAAAATCTACAATAAATTCTGACATTGAATGATTGATAATTGCCAAATTAGAGTAAGTCCCTTCTGCTATTTCTTGATCTAATTCAATATTTATTTGCCCCTCTTTATTTTGATTTTCTTCCATGATTATGATGTATAATTTGTTTACTGTTTAACTGCGTTCTTAAAGTATTATTAAAAAGAAAAAGTTGAATTGAATAGTGTAATTAACTTACAGTAAACAATTCAACTTTTAAAATATTTAAACGTCTACACGTTTTAGAAACTTTGTTCTATCTCGTCTTTAGGTCCTACTAAAATCTTATCATAAGATCTCATACCTGTACCAGCTGGAATTTTCTTACCAACAATTACATTTTCTTTCAAGCCTTCTAACGTATCTATTTTACCATTTACAGCGGCTTCATTTAATACTTTTGTAGTTTCTTGGAAAGAAGCTGCAGATATAAATGATTTGGTCTGTAAAGAAGCTCTTGTAATACCTTGTAAAACTTGTTCTGCTGTTGCAGGCCTTGCATCTCTTGCTTCTACTAATTTCTGATCATTTCTTCTTAATAAAGAATTTTCATCTCTTAGTTGACGCGCAGATATAATTTGACCTGCTTTTAAGTTTTCAGAGTCTCCAGCATCTTCCACAACTTTCATTCCGTAAATAGCATCATTTTCTTTGATAAAGTCAGTTTTATGGATTAATTGATTCTCCAAAAATAGAGTATCTCCAGAATCTATAATCTTTACTTTACGCATCATTTGACGAACTACAACCTCGAAATGTTTGTCGTTAATTTTTACACCTTGTAAACGATAAACTTCTTGAATTTCGTTAACTAAGTATTCTTGTACTGCAGAAGGTCCTTTAATTCTTAAAATATCAGAAGGAGTTGTAGCTCCATCAGATAATGGCATACCAGCTTTAATAAAGTCGTTTTCTTGAACTAAAATTTGGTTAGAAAGTTTTACTAAATACTTGCTAATTTCTCCTGTTTTAGATTCAACAATAATCTCTCTATTACCTCTTTTAATTTTACCAAAAGAAACCACACCATCAATTTCAGAAACTACAGATGGATTAGAAGGATTACGTGCTTCGAACAATTCTGTTACACGAGGTAAACCCCCTGTAATATCTCCTGCTTTTCCAGATTTTCTTGGTATTTTAACTAATGTTTTTCCGCTTTCTACAGCTTCACCATCATCTACCATTAAATGAGCACCAACAGGTAAACTATAAGAACGTAATGCATTACCATCTTCATCTTCTATAATTAAAGAAGCAATAATTTTCTTATTCTTAGAATCTGTCATTACTTTTTCTTGGAAACCTGTTTGTTCATCAATTTCTACAGCATAATTAATACCCTGTTCTAAATTATCAAACTTTACTTTTCCTGTAAATTCAGAAACAATTACCCCATTAAATGGATCCCATTGTACAATTACATCTCCTTTTTTAATAGACTTTCTTTCTTTGTCAAAAATAATAGAACCGTAAGGTAAAATGTTTGTACTTTGTAATATACCAGTTTTCTTGTCTGTTATTTTAATTTCTGCTGTTCTAGAAATTACAATATCAACTGGGTTACCATCATTATCTTTACCAACAACTGTTCGTAAATCTTCAATAGTAACTTTACCATCAAACTTAGCAATTAATTTATTTTCTTCAGAAATGTTACCTGCAACACCACCAACGTGGAATGTACGTAATGTTAATTGTGTACCAGGCTCTCCAATAGATTGTGCTGCAATTACACCAACTGCCTCACCAATTTGTACTTTGTTTAATGTTGATAAACTCTGTCCATAACATTTTGCACAAATACCTTTGTCAGACTCACATGTTAATGCAGATCTTACTTCTACAGAATCAATTCCAGATTTTTCTACTGCAATTGCTAATTGAGAAGTAATAGGTTGGTTTGCTTCTAAAATTAATTCTTCTGTTAATGGATGATATACATCGCTTAAAGAAACTCTACCTTCTATTCTATCTGATATAGATTCTACAATCTCATCATTTTTCTTTAAAGGTGCTACTTCTAAACCTCTTAATGTACCACAATCTTCTTCATTTACAATTACATCTTGTGAAACATCCACCAATCTACGTGTTAAGTAACCAGCATCAGCTGTTTTTAAAGCGGTATCTGCTAATCCTTTACGTGCACCGTGAGTTGAGATAAAGTATTCAAGAATTGATAATCCTTCTTTAAAGTTAGAAAGAATTGGATTCTCAATAATTTCTCCACCACCAGCTGTAGATTTTTTAGGTTTTGCCATTAATCCACGCATACCAGTTAACTGACGAATCTGTTCTTTAGATCCCCTAGCTCCAGAGTCAAGCATCATATATACTGAGTTGAAACCTTGTTGGTCTTCACGCAAACGTTTCATAGATAACTCAGTTAAATCGTTATTGGTTCTTCCCCAAATATCAATTACCTGATTGTAACGCTCTTTTTGCGTTAACATACCCATGTTATAGTTAGATACAATGATGTCTACCTCTTTATTTGCTTCATCAATCATAGATTGTTTTTCTTTAGGAATAATAATATCTCCTAATGAAAAAGACAACCCACCTTGAAAGGCAAACTTGTATCCCATATTTTTTATTTCATCTAAGAATGCTCCTGTTGTAGGAATATCTGTAGCTTTTAAAATACCACCAATAATTCCACGTAAGTTTTTCTTAGTTAAAACTTCATTAATATAACCAGCAGCAGCAGGAACTTTTTCATTAAATAAAACTCTACCAACAGTAGTTTTTATAATTTTAGTTACTTGCTCTCCATTCTCGTCTATATCTTGAGTTCTTACTTTAATACCAGCATTTAAGTCTACTTTTTCTTCGTTAAAAGCAATCGTAACTTCTTCTGGTGAATAGAAAGTTAGTCCTTCTCCTTTAATTGGTACTTCTGGAGTAGAAATTCTTTCTTTAGTCATATAGTATAAACCAAGTACCATATCTTGAGAAGGTACTGTTACTGGTGCACCATTTGCAGGGTTTAAGATATTATGAGAAGCCAACATTAATAATTGTGCTTCTAAAATAGCTTCTGGTCCTAATGGTAAGTGAACCGCCATTTGATCTCCATCAAAATCCGCATTAAATGCAGAACAAGATAATGGGTGTAATTGGATTGCTTTTCCTTCAATTAATTTTGGTTGAAAAGCTTGGATACCTAATCTGTGTAAAGTAGGAGCCCTGTTTAATAAAACTGGATGTCCTTTAATTACATTTTCTAAAATATCCCAAACAACTGGTTCTTTTCTATCTATTATTTTCTTTGCAGATTTTACTGTTTTTACAATTCCTCTTTCAATTAATTTACGGATTACAAAAGGCTTATAAAGTTCAGCTGCCATATCTTTTGGGATACCACATTCTGACAATTTTAATTCTGGTCCAACAACAATTACAGAACGTGCAGAATAATCAACACGTTTTCCTAATAAATTTTGACGGAAACGTCCTTGTTTACCTTTTAAGGAATCTGATAAAGATTTTAAAGGTCTGTTAGATTCTGTTTTTACTGCTGATGATTTACGTGTGTTATCAAATAATGAATCTACAGATTCTTGTAACATACGCTTTTCATTACGTAAAATAACTTCTGGAGCTTTTATTTCAACTAATCTTTTTAAACGATTGTTTCTAATAATAACTCTTCTATATAAGTCATTTAAATCTGAAGTTGCAAAACGACCACCATCTAATGGAACTAAAGGACGTAATTCTGGTGGAATTACTGGTATTGCCTTCATAATCATCCACTCAGGATTATTCTCTCTATTTTTTTGAGAATCTTTAAATGCTTCTACAACATTTAAACGTTTTAAAGCTTCAGTTTTACGTTGTTTAGACGTTTCTGTGTTTGCTTTGTGTCTTAATTCAAAAGATAAAGATTCTAAATCTATACGTGCTAATAAATCAATCAAACACTCTGCACCCATTTTAGCAATAAACTTATTTGGGTCTGCATCATCTAAATATTGATTTTCTTGTGGAAGTTCATCAACAATATCTAAGTATTCTTCTTCTGTTAAGAAATCCATTTTTTGTAATGGTTCTCCTTCTACATTTTTTGCAATACCTGGTTGAATTACTACGTAACGTTCGTAGTAAATAATCATATCTAACTTTTTAGATGGTAAGCCTAAAAGGTATCCCATTTTGTTAGGTAATGATCTAAAGTACCAAATATGAGCTACTGGTACAACTAAATTGATGTGCCCTACTCTATCTCTACGTACTTTCTTTTCTGTTACTTCTACCCCACATCTATCACAAACAATACCTTTGTAACGAATTCTTTTGTACTTACCACAAGCACATTCATAATCCTTAACAGGACCAAAAATACGCTCACAGAATAAACCATCACGTTCTGGTTTGTGTGTACGATAATTTATAGTTTCTGGTTTTAAAACTTCACCTTTAGAAACTTCTAAAATTGCTTCTGGTGATGATAAACCAATTGAGATTTTATTGAACTTTTTTACAGTGTACTTCTCTTGTTTTCTTGCCATGTCTTTTAATAAGTATTCAGTTGGCAGTATTCAGTTTCCAGTAACAAAACTGCTACTGGAAACTGGTTACTGAAAAAATTTATTCTTCTAACCTAACGTCTAATCCTAAACCTTTCAGTTCATGCATTAATACGTTAAACGATTCTGGTAAACCTGGTTCTGGCATAGACTCACCTTTTACAATACTTTCGTATGTTTTGGCTCTACCCATTACATCATCAGATTTTACAGTTAAGATTTCTCTTAAGATGCTTGATGCTCCATATGCCTCAAGTGCCCAAACTTCCATCTCTCCAAAACGTTGTCCTCCAAATTGTGCTTTACCACCTAAAGGTTGTTGTGTAATTAATGAGTATGGTCCTATAGAACGTGCGTGCATTTTATCTTCAATCATGTGTCCTAACTTAATCATATAAATGATACCAACTGTTGCTGGTTGGTCGAAACGTTTTCCTGTTCCACCATCATAAAGATAAGTATGACCAAATCTTGGTACACCTGCTTCATCAGTTATTCCATTAATTTGCTCTAAAGATGCTCCATCAAAAATTGGTGTTGCATATTTAGTTCCTAATTTCTGACCTGCCCAACCAAGAACAGTTTCATAAATCTGACCAATATTCATACGAGATGGTACCCCTAATGGATTTAAAACGATGTCTACTGGAGTTCCGTCTTCTAAGAAAGGCATGTCTTCTGCTCTTACAATACGAGCAACAATACCTTTATTTCCATGACGTCCTGCCATTTTATCACCTACTTTTAACTTACGTTTTTTAGCGATATATACTTTAGCTAATTTTAAAATTCCTGCTGGTAATTCATCACCTACAGAGATTGTAAATTTTTGACGTCTTAAAGAACCTTGCAAATCATTAACCTTGATTTTGTAGTTGTGAACTAACTCTCCTACTAAATCATTTAATTCTTTATCTGTTGTCCAAGAACCTGTTAAATGAATATAATCATCAACAGAATTTAACATTTTTAAAGTATATTTTTTACCTTTTGGTAAAACTTCTTCTCCTAAATCGTTAAATACACCTTGTGAGGTTTTTCCACTAATTAAAGTGAATAATTTCTCAATTAATTCGTCTTTTAAGCTTTCGAATTTAGAAACAAAAGATTGTTCTAAAGTTGCTACTGCTTCTTTATCTCTTAATCTTTTATTTTTATCTTTAACAGCTCTTCTAAATAATTTTTTATCAATTACTACACCTCTTAATGATGGAGAAGCTTTTAATGATGCATCTTTTACATCTCCTGCTTTATCACCAAAAATAGCACGTAATAACTTTTCTTCTGGAGTTGGGTCAGATTCTCCTTTTGGTGTAATCTTACCAATTAAGATATCACCAGGATTTACTTCTGCTCCAATTCTTATCATTCCATTTTCATCTAAATCTTTAGTAGCTTCTTCAGAAACGTTAGGAATATCATTAGTTAACTCTTCAGTTCCTAATTTTGTATCTCTTACGTCTAAAGAATACTCATCAATATGAATAGATGTAAATATGTCTTCGCGAACAACTTTTTCTGAAATTACGATGGCATCCTCAAAGTTATACCCTTTCCAAGGCATAAAGGCTACTTTCATATTTCTACCTAAAGCTAATTCTCCTTTTTGTGTTGCATAACCTTCACAAAGAACTTGTCCTTCTTCAACTCTATCACCAGTTTCTACAATAGGTTTTAGGTTGATAGATGTTCCTTGATTTGTTTTTCTAAATTTTATTAAGTTGTAAGAAACTTCATCAGAGTCAAAACTTACTAGTTTTTCTTCTTCTGATCTATCATACTTAATCGTAATTTTATTTGCATCTACGTACTTTACAACACCTGCTCCTTCTGCATTGATTAAGATTCTTGAATCTTTTGCCACTCTACGTTCTAAACCTGTACCAACAATTGGAGATTCTGGACGTAATAAAGGAACTGCTTGACGCATCATGTTTGATCCCATCAAAGCTCTATTCGCATCATCATGTTCTAAGAAAGGAATTAAAGATGCAGAAATTGATGCAATTTGATTTGGTGCAACATCCATATAATTAATCGCATCTGGATTAACAACAGGAAAATCACCTTCTTCTCTTGCAATAACTCTATCTAAAACAATAGTTCCATCTTCTTTTAGTTCTAAATTAGATTGGGCAATTTTCATACCTTCTTCCTCTTCTGCACTTAAGTAGATTGGTTCTTCTCCTGCAACAACTCCATTATCAACTTTACGATATGGCGTTTCTATAAACCCTAAGTTATTCACTTTTGCAAATACAGAAAGTGAAGATATTAAACCAATATTTGGTCCCTCAGGAGTTTCAATCGGACATAAACGACCATAATGTGTATAGTGTACATCACGAACCTCAAAACCTGCTCTTTCTCTTGATAAACCACCAGGACCAAGTGCAGATAATCTACGCTTATGTGTAATCTCTGCTAATGGATTGGTTTGATCCATAAATTGAGATAGCTGATTCGTTCCAAAGAAAGAATTAATTACAGACGATAATGTCTTTGCATTAATTAAGTCGATTGGAGTAAAAACCTCATTATCGCGCACATTCATACGCTCACGTATTGTTCTAGCCATACGTGCTAAACCAACACCAAACTGACCTGCTAATTGCTCTCCAACTGTTCTTACACGTCTATTAGATAAGTGATCTATATCATCTACTTCTGCCTTAGAATTAATTAACTCGATTAAATATTTAATAATTGTTATAATATCTAATTTTGTTAATACTTTTTGATCTATAGGCTCATTTAACTGAAGTTTTGTGTTCATTCTAAAACGACCAACTTCACCTAAATTATAACGTTGTTCAGAAAAGAATAACTTATCTATAATACCTCTTGCAGTTTCTTCATCTGGCGGTTCTGCATTACGTAATTGTCTATAGATATGTTCTACTGCTTCTTTTTCTGAATTTGTAGGATCTTTTTGTAAAGTATTGTGAATAATAGCATAATCTGCCATATCATTATCTACTTTATGTAGTAAAATGGTTTTAGCTCCTGCTTCTATTATTTCATCAATATGTTCTTTTTCTAAAATTGTATCTCGATCAAAAATAATTTCATTTCTTTCGATTGATACAACTTCTCCAGTATCTTCATCCACAAAATCTTCATGCCAAGTTTTTAAAACTCTAGCTGCTAATTTGCGACCTAACACTTTTTTAAGACCAGCTTTAGAAACTTTTACTTCTTCTGCTAAGTCAAAAATTTCTAAAATATCTTTATCTCTTTCAAAACCAATGGCTCTGAATAATGTTGTTACTGGTAATTTTTTCTTTCTATCAATATAAGCATACATTACTTGATTGATATCGGTAGCAAACTCAATCCAAGATCCTTTAAAAGGAATTACTCTTGCTGAATATAATTTTGTACCATTTGCGTGGAAAGATTGCCCAAAAAATACACCAGGTGATCTGTGTAATTGAGAAACGACCACACGCTCTGCACCGTTAATTACAAAGGTACCAGAGTTTGTCATATAAGGGATTGTACCAAGATAAACGTCTTGTACAATTGTTTCGAAGTCTTCGTGTTCTGGATCTGTACAATATAATTTTAGACGTGCTTTTAAAGGTACACTATGTGTAAGACCTCTCTCAATACATTCTTGAATTGAATATCTTGGTGGGTCTACAAAGTAGTCTAAAAATTCTAATACAAATTGATTTCTTGTATCTGTAATTGGAAAGTTATCCATAAAGGTTTTATACAAACCTTCTTCACCTCTTTCTTCTGCTTTAGTTTGAAGTTGGAAAAAATCTTGAAAAGATTTCACCTGAATATCCAAGAAATCTGGATACTCCTTAATCATTTGAGAAGTTGCGAAGTTGATTCTTTCAGTAGTGTTTTTCGTTGCCAAAAGAGAATATTTTTTTTGATTAAAATCTGAATTAAAATAAAGAACGAATATATACACAAAATGGTTTAGGCCTAAAAACCAAAGTTCTTAGTACCTAAACCTAAATTTGTTTTCCTGCTAAACCCTAGGCCTAATCAGGAATTGTTAGCTTACTTAAGCTCTACTTCAGCTCCAGCTTCTTCTAAAGATTTTTTAAGACCTTCTGCCTCATCTTTAGATACACCTTCTTTTACTGCTGCAGGAGCACTATCTACGATACCTTTAGCTTCTTTTAATCCTAAACCAGTTAATTCTTTAACTAATTTTACTACTGCAAGTTTAGAACCACCTGCTGCAGTTAAGATTACGTCAAACTCTGTTTGCTCATCTGCTGCATCATCTCCACCACCTGCTGCTGGTCCTGCTACTGCTACTGCTGCTGCTGCAGGCTCGATACCATACTCATCTTTTAAAATAGTAGCTAATTCATTAACTTCTTTTACTGTTAAGTTAACTAATTGCTCTGCGAAATCTTTTAATTCTGCCATTTTAATTGTTTTTAAAAATTTTATTTATTTTAGTTTATTTGTGCGCGTAATTATTTTTCAGATAATGTTTTGATAATACCTGAAAGTGTTTGACCACCTGATTGTAATGCTGAAATAACATTTTTAGCTGGTGATTGTAATAATCCAATGATTTCTCCAATCAATTCTTCTTTAGATTTAATGTCTACTAAAGCATCTAATTGATCATCACCAATGTAAACAGATTCCTCTGCAAATGCACCTTTTAATAAAGGTCTATCTTTAGTTTTCTTTCTAAATTCTTTGATTAATTTTGCTGGAGCATTTGCTGCTTCAGAAATCATCATTGATGTATTACCTTTTAAAACTGATGGTAAGTCTCCAAATTCTTTATCTGAAGCTTCCATTGCTTTTTCAAGTAACGTATTTTTAACAACTGATAACTGAACACCTGCTTTAAAACAAGCTCTTCTTAAATTAGAAGTAGTCTGTGCATCTAAACCAGATATATCTGCTAAGTATAATGTGTTAGTCTCTGCTAATACTGCTGTTAAATCTTGTATTACTTGTGATTTCTCTTCTCTAGTCATAATTATAAGTTTTAACGTATTAAACAGCTTTCACATCAACCTCAATAGAAGGACTCATTGTACTTGACATGTAAACGCTCTTTACATAAGTACCTTTTGCGGTTGTTGGTTTTAATTTAATAATTGTTTGTATTAATTCGTTTGCATTTTCTTCAATTTTCTTAGCATCAAAAGATACTTTTCCAATTGCAGCATGAACGATACCAGTTTTATCAACTTTAAAATCGATTTTACCAGCTTTTACATCTTGAACAGCTTTTGAAACATCCATTGTTACTGTACCTGTTTTTGGGTTAGGCATTAAACCTCTAGGACCTAAAATTCTTCCTAAAGGACCTAATTTACCCATTACACTAGGCATGGTAATAATTACGTCTACATCTGTCCATCCTCCTTTAATTTTTTGAAGGTACTCATCTAACCCAACATAATCTGCACCTGCTGCTGTAGCGTCTGCTTCTTTATCTGGAGTTACTAATGCTAAAACTTTTACATCTTTACCAGTTCCATGAGGTAGTGTTACTACACCTCTAACCATTTGGTTTGCTTTACGTGGATCAACTCCTAAACGAATTGCTAAATCTACTGATGCATCAAACTTTACATTAGTAATGTCTTTGACTAGCGCTGAAGCAGCTGCTAAATCATAAGATTGAGTTTTATCAACCTTAGCGTAAGCTTCTTTTTGCTTTTTTGTTAATTTTGCCATTTTACTACTTTTTATAAAGTTTATGCAGGTGCATTACCTTTTACTGTTAATCCCATAGAACGAGCTGTACCTGCAATCATTCGCATTGCTGAAGAAACTTCAAAGGCATTTAAATCTACCATTTTATCTTCTGCAATTACTTTAATTTGATCCCAAGTAACAGATGCTACTTTTTTCCTGTTTGGTTCTCCTGAACCTTTTTTAATTTTGGCCGCTTCTAGTAACTGAACTGCTGCAGGAGGAGTTTTTACGACGAAATCAAATGATTTGTCTTTGAAAACAGTAATAACAACAGGTAAAACTTTACCTTGTTTGTCTTGCGTTCTTGCATTGAACTGTTTACAAAACTCCATAATGTTAACACCAGCAGCTCCTAAAGCGGGTCCGACCGGCGGCGATGGATTCGCTGCGCCTCCCCTTACTTGTAATTTAACTACTTTACTAACTTCTTTTGCCATTTTTAAATGTTTAATGATTTATTTTAAGTTGGAAGCCAAAAAATAAATCGGTATATATATTTGTGTAACAATTATATCTTTTCTACTTGCATATAACTTAATTCCAATGGTGTTTTTCTTCCGAATATTTTAACCATTACTTCAAGTTTACGCTTTTCTTCATATACTTTTTCAATAGTTCCGTCAAATCCATTAAAAGGACCATCAACAACTTTTACAGTTTCACCAGTATTAAAAGGAATAGCAATGTTTTCATCTTGAACTGAAAGTTCATCAACTTTACCTAACATTCTATTTACTTCGGATTTACGCATAGGAACAGGTTCTCCACCTTTTGTTTCACCTAAAAAACCTATAACACCAGTAATTGCTTTTATAACATGAGGAACTTCTCCTGAAAGATTCGCCTCAACCATAATATATCCTGGAAAGTAAACTCTTTCTCTATTAACTTTTTTCCCATTTCTAATTTGAACAACTTTTTCTGTTGGTACGATAACCTGACTTACATAATCTGATAATCCAACTCTAGAAATTTCTGTTTCAATGTATGCTTTTACTTTATTTTCTTGTCCACCAATGGCTCTAACAACATACCATTTCATTACTGAATCAGTT
Source organism: Polaribacter sp. 2305UL8-11 (assembly GCF_058147165.1). Taxonomy (NCBI): domain Bacteria; kingdom Pseudomonadati; phylum Bacteroidota; class Flavobacteriia; order Flavobacteriales; family Flavobacteriaceae; genus Polaribacter; species Polaribacter sp. 2305UL8-11. Next base: position 32,992 of record NZ_JBYVJW010000012.1, read on the forward strand.
GCCATAATTAACTTGGTTTAAACATTTCAAAAAAGTTATCTAATCCCGTTTGAAAAACATAATCTATACCAGCTACTGCTAATGCGAATAAAATTGTAAAAACTGCAACAGTTACAGTTGTTTTTTGCGCATCTTCCTTAGAAATCCACGTCATGTGATTACTTAATTCGTCAAAAGAATCTCTGATATATTGTATAAAGTTCATCTTACTTATTTTATTTTGCACGGATTGAGGGACTCGAACCCCCGACACCTGGTTTTGGAGACCAGTGCTCTACCAACTGAGCTAAACCCGTCTCTATTATTTATTCATAAAGGCGTCCCGTAAAAACGGGACACCCTTTAAATTTATTAATTAATAAACTAATTGAATTTAGTCTAATAATTCAGTTACTTGACCAGCTCCAACAGTTCTACCTCCCTCACGGATTGCAAAACGTAAACCAACATTTAATGCGATTGGCTGAATTAAGTCTACTGTAATTGTTAAGTTATCTCCTGGCATTACCATTTCAACTCCTGAAGGCAAGTTAATTGTACCTGTAACATCTGTAGTTCTCACATAGAACTGCGGACGGTAGTTGTTATGGAATGGAGTATGACGTCCACCTTCTTCTTTTTTAAGAACATATACCTCTGCCTTAAATTTAGCATGTGGAGTTACAGAACCTGGCTTACAGATTACCATACCTCTTTTAATATCTTCTTTTGCGATACCTCTTAATAAAATACCTGCATTATCTCCAGCTTCACCTCTATCTAAGATTTGACGGAACATTTCAATACCAGTAATAGTAGAAGACATTTTTTCTGCTCCCATACCAATAATATCTACAACATCTCCTGTATTAGCAATACCAGTTTCGATACGACCTGTAGCTACAGTTCCACGACCAGTAATTGAGAATACATCTTCAACAGGCATTAAGAAATCTTTATCAACCTCTCTTAATGGCTCTTCAATCCAAGTATCACAAGCTTCCATTAATTCTAAAACTGTATCAACCCATTTTTGCTCACCATTTAAAGCCCCTAAAGCAGAACCAGAAACAACAGGACCATTATCTCCATCATATTCATAAAAAGATAACAATTCTCTTACTTCCATATCTACTAATTCTAAAAGCTCCTCATCATCAACCATATCTACTTTGTTTAAGAAAACAACGATACGAGGAATCCCTACTTGACGACCTAATAAGATGTGCTCTCTAGTTTGTGGCATAGGACCATCAGTTGCAGCAACAACTAAAATAGCACCATCCATTTGAGCAGCACCAGTTACCATGTTCTTTACATAATCCGCGTGACCTGGACAATCTACGTGAGCATAGTGACGATTAGCTGTTTGATATTCTACATGTGAAGTATTAATTGTAATACCTCTTTCTTTTTCTTCTGGAGCATTATCAATCTGATCAAAAGATCTAGCTTCAGAGAATCCTGCATCAGCTAATACTTTAGTAATAGCCGCAGTTAAAGTTGTTTTACCGTGATCTACGTGCCCGATAGTACCAATATTCAAGTGTGGTTTCGAACGGTCAAAAGTTCCTTTTGCCATAATTATTGATTTTAATTCTTAGTTTAAATATATTTAGTGTCTAATAATACGTATTAATTGAGCCAGCGATGGGATTTGAACCCACGACCTCATCCCTACCAAGGATGTGCTCTACCAACTGAGCTACACCGGCTTTATTGGTATTAATTTGAGAAAGACAGGATTTACTTCGACTGCGCTAAACACAAGCTCCTAACCCCATCTATTTGCTGCTAAAAAAATAAAGTATAAAACTAAATTCTTTTTTACAACAAAACTCTTTGAGCGAAAGACCGGGTTCGAACCGGCGACATTCAGCTTGGAAGGCTGACGCTCTACCAACTGAGCTACTTTCGCAAAATGTAAATTGTGGGGAGAGCAGGATTCGAACCTGCGAAGACATAGTCAACGGAGTTACAGTCCGTCCTCGTTGGCCGCTTGAGTATCTCCCCTGTAATTTACTATTTTAATGAACTTATTTTTTATTGTTTTTGAGCCGATGGAGGGACTCGAACCCACGACCTGCTGATTACAAATCAGCTGCTCTAGCCAGCTGAGCTACATCGGCTTTTATTGCAAAAAAACAACCCGCTATTTCTAACGGATTGCAAATGTATAAAGTTTTTTTATAATCTAAAACTTTTTGTAATTATTTTTTCTCTTTTTTTTCTCTTTTTATGAAATCAAAGAATCTCTGTGTTTTTCTTTTGATCTTTTTAATTGTCTTTTAAGGTTATCTACCGAAGAATTTACACCTTCTTCAAAGGTTTTTGTTTCTCTTTTTATAATTAATTCGCTTCCAGGAATATTTATTTTTACTTCTGTTAATTTATTTTCTTTATCACTTGTATTTAAAACTTTTAAAAAAACTTCTGCATCTACAATTTTATCGTGGAATTTTGTTAATGACGAAACTTTCTCTTCTACGAATTTGATTAACTCTTTGTCTGCATTAAAGTTTACGGATTGTGTGAATACTTTCATACTTCATTCATTTTTTATTGCTCCTAGGGTGAGCTTGGTTATACACTTTTTTTATGGCATCAAGACTATTATGTGTATAGACTTGAGTGGAAGCTAAAGATGAATGCCCTAGCAATTCTTTAACTGAGTTTAAATCTGCCCCTTCATTTAAGAGATGCGTAGCAAACGAATGTCTTAAAATATGAGGACTTTTTTTCTCTTTTGAAGAGACTCTACTAAAGTAAGAATTTATAATTCTGTAAACAAGAGTTTCGTATATTTTATTTCCTCTTTTTGTAATAAAAAGTTCTTCTAAACCTGTTGAAAATTCTTGCTTTAAGTCTAGATATTGTTTTAATGTTTGAATTACAGAATTTAACAAAGGAATAAACCTTTCTTTATTTCTTTTTCCTAGAACCTTAATGGTCTGATCCGAAAGGTTAATATCTTTTTCTTTTATATTTATAAGTTCAATTCTTCTAACTCCTGTGGAATAAAAAAGCTCTACAATTAATTTGTTTCTAATTGATGTAAAATCGTTGTCTACCTCTAACTCATTAATTGCTGCATTTATTTCTTTTGGACTAAAAGGAACTTGTACTTTCTTCTCTACTTTGAGCGCTCTATGTTTGGAAAGTGGGTTTACAGTAATTTGATGTGTTTTTTGTAAAAATTTATAAAACGACTTTAAAGAACTTATTTTTCTATTAATGGTTCTATTTGATATTTTTAAATCTACTAAAGAAACAATCCAATTTCTAACCTGACTATAATTGACTTCAGATACGTTTTCTTGATTATACTCCGTAACCAAAAAATCTCTAAAAGAAATTAAATCGTTTTTGTACGCTGTTATTGTATGTATAGAATACTTTTTTTCTAAAGACAAATATTCTAAAAATGCGTTTATCAATGGTTAGTGGTTAGTGGTTAGTGGTTAGTGGTTAGTAAAATTACAAAATTTTATGCATAAAAAAATCTCGTATCAAAAATTGATACGAGATTTAATTTTTTAAGAATTAGATTCTGATTCTATCAGAATTAGTTTAACTTGTAATTTTTACTTCGTCTTTTGGATTTGTAAAAATTGAGTTTCACTAACCTACTTCTTCTTGTGTTCTTAATTTTTGAACGTAAGATGCTTTAATTCTTTGAGCTCTCTTAGCAACAGATGGCTTTGTAAAGTTTTTTCTGTTACGCAAGTTTTTCATAGTCTTTGTACGATCAAATTTTCTTTTGTAACGTTTTAAAGCTCTATCTATATTTTCTCCTTCTTTAATTGGTATAATTAACATAAGTTGGCACCTCCCTTCATAAGTATCTTAAATATTTTTAAACAGTTAAACTGTTGATTTATAGTTTTTGGACTGCAAAGATAAATATTAATTATGAATTACAATTTAATTTTGCAATTTCTTTTATAAAGTGGTTTGCGTTAGGGATTGAAATGGCATCCTTTTTTATGCTAAACTCGATTCGATATTTGTTTTGATTATTTTACTTACTTTTTTTAAATTGAAAGATGCTGAACTAAATTCAGTATAAAAAAGATATAATGGAAAGCCCGACCTTTAGGAAACGCCCTAAATAGTTGTTAGTTGTTAGTTGTTAGCAAAAATAAAATTTTCCAGCTTTTGAAACTTTGAAACTAAATATACTATGTTGCTGGTTTGTATTCTTTCTTATCGATTACCATTTTTGCGATAATTGAAAATAATTTTCGCAAAAGGGCAATCAAAAAAAACTAAGTTGCTGGTTTATACTCCTTTTTATCAATTACCATTTTTGCGATAATCTCTTTTAGGATTTCAGAAGTTCCTCCTCCTATAGGACCTAATCTACTGTCTCTTAGTAAACGAGCCATTGGATATTCTTCCATATAACCATAACCTCCTAATAATTGCAGCGCATCGTAAATAACTTCGTCTGCCATTTTTGTTGACAATAATTTAGACATACTTGCCTCTTTTACAACATACTGACCGTCATTTAAACGCTTGGTAATTGAATAATTATATTCTTTACACATGTCTACTCTACTTGCCATTTCTGCAATTTTGTGCCTTAATACTTGAAATCTGTCTAAAGACTTCCCAAAAGCAACTCTTTCTTCCATATATTTAATAGCATAATCCATTGCAAATTCTGCTCTTGCATGTGCATTTACACCCATTATTAAACGCTCTAAAGCAAAGTGTTGCATAATGTATGGAAACCCTTTACCTTCTTCTCCCATTAAATTTTCTGCTGGAATTTCTACATTATCAAAAGCAATTTCTCCTGTATCTGATGCTTTCCAACCTAATTTATCTAATTTGGTTGCTGATACTCCTTTAGAATCTCTATCTACAACAAATATGCTGATTCCTTTATATTTGTCTGAAGGATCTGTTTTTGCTGCAACAATTAAATAATCTGAGTAGACTCCGTTTGTAATAAAGGTTTTTGAACCATTTAAAATATACTTATCTCCTTGCTTGATTGCTGTAGATCGCATTCCTGCAACATCACTCCCACCAAAAGGTTCTGTGATACATAAACAACCAACCAAGTCTCCTTCTACACTTGGTGCTAAATATTTTTTCTTTTGAAAATTGTTACCTTCTTTATTCAAATGCGTCATTGCTAAATATACATGTGCCCACATTGCTGCTGCAAATCCGCCAGAATTAATTTTTTGCAATTCTTCTAAAAAGATAACTGTATAAAATAAATCTAGATTCATACCTCCAAATTCTTCTGGAGTATTCAAACCAAAATAACCCATTTCTCCAAATTTCTTCCATATAAAACGTTCTATGGTTCCTGTTTTTTCCCATTTTTCTATATGAGGTACTACCTCTTTTTGTAAAAACTCTTTGAAACTTGCACGAAAAGATTCGTGTTCTTCAGTAAAATACATACTGTTCATTAGGCTTGAAATTTGTTTGTTTATTCAGCCACCAAATATAAGACTATTCTATCATACTTTTCTAAAGGAAAACCATCGATATTTTTTAATTCTGAAATATGTTGAAGTTCTGCAACTTCATCTCTATAGTTAAAAATTTTCTTACAGAGTTCGTAATCTATATAAGGATTTTTTAATAACTGCTTGAATTCTATTGTATTTACATTTTGTTTTTTAATAATCGGTTTTTCTATGATTTTAAAAACTGAAAGTACTTTTTGAACAACTTCTTTATCTAAGCCCCAAACTTCATTAAGTTGACTTTCGAAAGAAAATCCTTGTAATTTAGAACGATACTTAATAATTCTTTCTGAAAAAGCTGGGCCAATTCCACTGATTGTTTGTAAATCTTCTGCTGTTGCTTTGTTAATGTCTGTAGTTGATAATTTTATTGCTTTCTTTTTATAAGAATTGTTATAACTAGATTTCTCTACTTCACTCGAAATGGCTCCTCGTTTTGAATTTTGTTGGTTTCTTTTTACAACCCAATCTGGAAATTTAAAATAAGGTGCAATTTTATTGAGTAAACTATCTGATATTTTTGTTACTTGTTGAAATTCTTTTTTAGAATTGACAAACTTATTTTTTTCTCTAAATGCTAATAATCTATCAATTTCTTCTAAAGACATTCCTAATTGCTCACCTTTATAATCTGTGATATAATTAGGGTTGAATGGATAAATCTTTGGTTTTCGGTTTTCTAATTCTATGGTTTTTAAACTATCTATCTGTTTATGATATGCTAAAATTTGTGGCGAATCTTTTTCTATTTTTTCATCGGAAGAAAAATCACCAAAAACAATAAAAGATTGTAAGGTGATAATAAGAATTGCCAATAAAAAAATCCCATTTCTTTGGTTTTTGTTATACCAGAAATGGGATTTAAATATTTTCATAAATTACTTTTTACGCTTCTCTACTTTTAATAGCATTCATGTACTTGGCTAATTCTGCTTTTACTTTTGGAGCTAAAATTACCAAACCAATCATATTAGGAACCATCATAGCAAATACCATGGCATCTGAGAAACCAATTACAGAACCTAGACTTGCTGCAGCACCAATTACTACGAAGATACAGAAAATTACTTTATAAGTATATTCCATTTTTTTAGATCTTCCGAATAAATATACCCAACCTTGAAAACCATAATAAGACCAAGAAATCATAGAACTAAATGCGAATAATACAACTGCAACTGTTAATACATAAGGGAACCAAGAAATCGCTGACTCGAATGCTCCAGAAGTTAATAAAATTGCTTGTGCATCATTTAAAGAAGCATTTTCTGCAGCTACATTTCCTGTAATAATTAATACTAAAGCTGTCATTGTACAAACCACAACAGTATCAATAAATGGTTCTAATAACGCAACCATTCCTTCACTTGCTGCATATTTTGTTTTTACTGCTGAATGCGCAATAGAAGCAGATCCAATACCAGCTTCGTTTGAAAAAGCTGCTCTTCTAAATCCTTGTACTAAAACTCCAACTGCTCCACCTGCAATTCCTTCTGGACTAAATGCACCGTTAAAAATTTGACCAAACGCTTCACCAATCATATCGTAATTATAGAAAATTACATATAAAGATGCTGCTACATAAATTGCCACCATAAAAGGCACAATTTTGTCTGTTACTTTTGCTATTTTTTTGATTCCTCCAATAATAACAACACCTACTAATACTGCCATTACTATACCAAAAGCCCAACCATATCCGTTTAAGAAAGACTCTTTACCACCAGTTATATTCTCTACTAATTGAAACGCTTGGTTTACCTGAAACATGTTACCTCCACCAAAAGAACCTCCAATTACAAAGATTGCAAATAATGCTGCCAATATTTTTCCTAAAGTTTTGTTTTTTAATCCTTTTGTTAAATAGTACATTGGCCCACCATAAACGGTTCCATCTGCTTCTATATCTCTATATTTTACACCTAATGTACATTCTACAAACTTAGATGCCATTCCTAAAAAACCTGCAATAATCATCCAAAAAGTAGCACCTGCACCACCAATAGAAACTGCAATTGCTACACCTGCAATATTACCCAAACCAACAGTTGCAGACAATGCTGCTGTTAGTGCTTGGAAGTGAGAAACCTCTCCTTCATGACCTTCTACTCTAATAGTATCTGGATTATCTTCTTCGCCTGTAAACTCTGATTTTGCGATTTCTACTTTATGGTCTTTTCTTCCTTCTAAATCATCATATTTACCTCTAACAATATTTATAGATGTAAAAAAACCTTTAAAGTTGATAAAATTAAAATAAAAAGTAAAATATAATGCTCCTAAAATTAACGGAAATAACACCCAATATACACTGATTGTATCTGTAAATGGTATTTGATAAAAAACAATATCTACAAACCAGCCAGTTGCATTACCAAATGCCTCATCTATCTGTTGATCTAATCCTTTTTCTTGTGCAAATGTTAATAATGGTGCTGCTAAAAGCAACAATGAAAGAAGTTTTTTCTTCATAATGTAATTAGTTAGTTTATAATTATCGGTTCGCAATATCATAAAAAATTGAACTTTTGACAACTTTTAAGCGTTAAATATGATTTTTATATTAAGGTTTCTTTAAATTTTTGTAAATCTTCTTTAAAAGATGTTGGATAAAAATCTAATTCTTTATTTGTCTTTGTTAAATCGAAACCTGTTTTTGCTGGTCTTGCTGCTCTTTGATTTAAAGTTGATGTAGCTATGGGTTTTATAAAGTTTTTATCTAGTTGAAAAGCATCTGCAATTTGTTGCGCAATTTCATAAACACTTAGCAACTCTTTTGAGGAGATGTTATAAATACCTGTTGCTTTTTTATCCATAGAAATTTTACAAGCCATTGCCAACTCTTCTACATAAGTTGGCATTCTATATTGGTCGTTTACAATGGTTATTTCTTTTTCTTGCTCTAACATTGCTTTTACCCAAAGTACAATGTTACTTCTACTCATATCAAACACTTTCCCAAAAACCAGAATAGTTCTAAGAATTGTAAAGTTTATAGTAGAATTTGTTAAAACTTCTTCTGATTTCAACTTAGACAAACCATAGTAACTTAATGGGTTTGGAGTATCAGTTTCTTTGTAATAGCCTTTCTTACCATCAAAAATAAAATCTGTAGAAATATGAATTAAATGTGCGTTGATTTTTTTTGAAATTTCTACCAACCATCTAACCACAGTTACATTTAATAAATCACAAGCTTCTTTATTTATTTCGCAATCATCTACTTGAGTCATTGCTGCTGTGTTGATGATAAAATTTGGCTGAATCTCTAAAATCGAACTTTTTAGTTTTTCTTTATCAGTAATATCAATAGAAATGTAAGAAAAATCTTCTCTACCACTTCTATTTTCTCCTCTTGAGAAACCAAAAACTTCGTATTTTTCTTTTTCTTTTAATAATAAATTTAATAATGATTGGCCAAGCAAACCATTACTCCCTGTAATTATTACTTTATTCATTTTTTTTTATAATTATGAGATTTTTGTCCATTTAAAACAACAGTATCCTAAAACAATTCTCTTAATTTTATAATTTGTTCTGGTCTTCCTAAAACTATTAAGTGAGAGTCTTCTATTAACTTAACATTTGCTTCAGGATTAATTATATAATCTTTATCAGGATTTCTATAACCAATTACTGTACAGCCAGTTTGCCTTCTTAAATCCAAATCTAAAATAGTTTTATTTAAGTATTTTTTTGGCAACTCATTTACATCAATCTCCTCTAAATTTGCAGTAGTTTCTCCTTCTATAGTTAATCTGTCTACAAATTCGATTACATCTGGTGTGGTTACTAAAGATGCCATGTGATTTCCACCCAATTTATCTGGCATAATTACGTTATCTGCACCAGCTATTTTTAATTTGCTGTAAGAAGATTCGTTTGAAGCTCTACTAATAACTTTACAATTCTTATTTAATTGACTCGCTGTTAAAACCACAAATAAGTTATTTGCGTCAGAAGGTAAAGCTGTTATTAAATAAGATGCTTTTTCTATACCTGCATTTAATAATGTTTCATCTAAAGTTGCGTCTCCATTAATATTTAATAAATCTTCTGAATCTAAATATTCAGACATTTCTTTATCTTTTTCTACAACCACAAAATCTTTATTGTAGTTTTTTAGTTTTAAAATTGCCTGTTTTCCATTTCTTCCATAACCACAAACAATGGTGTGCCCTTTTAAATTTGCTATTTGTTTTTCCACTTTTCTATGTTTAAAATGTTCAAATAATCTACCACTTACTAAATATTCTGAAAATGATGAAACTGCATAACCAAAAACTGAAATACTAGTTAAAATTAAAAAAATTGTAAAAATTTTCTCTTCAGATGTAAATGGCTGCACTTCTCCAAAACCTACTGTAGTTATAGTTATAACAGTCATGTACAGTGCATTTACAAAAGAATAATTAGAAAGTAACATGTACCCAACTGTTCCTATTGTAATTATAGAAATTACGAGAAATAATGTTTTATTAATTTTAGATTTTAGTAAATTCATTGTTTATAAGTCAAAAACCGAACTTCTTTTAGTATAAACCATATCTTTTAATTTTAATAAGAATGCCAAAGTAAGGTACAAACCAAAAGACAAACCTACTGTAAAAAAAGTAACGTAAATAAAAAACAGGCGTACATTTAATGCACGTATTCCTAGCCTGTCTGCAAATCTTGAAAAAACTCCAAAACCATTTCTTTCTAAAAAATGTCTGATAGAATTTATAAATTTCATTCTTTTTTCTTTAATTTCAAAGATACCATTTTATAATAATTTGAGTTCGGCTTAACAATAAAAATGAATTGGTTTGATTAACTTTGCGTTTTTCTGTAAAATCCGCACTTTTGAAAGACCAAGAATACATAGAAGTTTACGGAGCAAGAGCTCATAATTTAAAGAATATAGATGTAAAAATTCCGCGAGAAAAACTTGTTGTAATAACAGGTTTGAGTGGAAGTGGAAAATCTTCTTTAGCTTTTGACACTATTTATGCAGAAGGTCAAAGACGATATATAGAAACATTTTCTGCGTATGCAAGACAGTTTTTAGGCGGATTAGAAAGACCTGATGTTGATAAGATTGACGGACTTTCTCCAGTAATTTCAATAGAACAGAAAACCACCAACAAAAGTCCACGTTCTACTGTTGGAACTATTACAGAAATTTACGATTTTTTAAGGCTACTCTTTGCAAGAGCTGCAGATGCTTATTCTTACAACACTGGCGAAAAAATGGTGAGTTATTCTGATGAACAAATCAGGCAACTCATTTTAAAAGATTTTGCTGGTAAAAAAGTAGCCATTTTAGCACCTTTAATCAAATCTAGAAAAGGGCATTATCGTGAATTGTTTGAGCAAATTTCTAAACAAGGTTTTGTTAGAGTTCGAGTTGATGGAGAAATCAAAGAAATAGAAAAAGGAATGCGTTTAGATAGATATAAAACGCATGACATAGAGGTTGTTATTGATAGGTTAGCAATAAACGAATCTGCTGAAAAACGCTTGGAAGAAACCATAAAAACGGCTTTATATTCTGGTAATAATATAATGATGGTAATTGATGTTGATGATCATAATCCACGTTATTTTAGTCGTGAATTAATGTGCCCAACAACAGGAATTGCTTATCCGAATCCAGAGCCAAATACGTTTTCTTTTAACTCGCCAAAAGGAGCTTGTAATTCTTGTAATGGATTAGGAATTACAAATGAAATCAATCTTAAAAAAGTGATTCCAGACACTTCTGTTTCTATAAAAAATGGCGGAATTATCCCTTTAGGTGAACAAAAAAATAGCTGGATTTTTAAGCAACTTCAAAACATTGCAGAGCGTTACAAATTTAAACTAACAGATGCCATAAAAGACATTCCTAAAGAAGCTCTAGACATCATTTTAAATGGTGGTAATGAGTCTTTTGAGATACAATCTAAAACAGTTGGAGTTACCAGAAATTATAAAATTGATTTTGAAGGAATTGTAGCCTTTATCAACAGTCAATACAACAATGCAGAAAGTACTTCTATAAAACGTTGGGCAAAAGGTTTTATGGATGAAGTTTCTTGTGCTACTTGCTCTGGAAAACGTCTTAAAAAAGAAGCACTTCACTTTAAAATTACAGATAAAAACATCAGTGATTTAGCTCAAATGGATGTAACTGAGTTGGCTGCTTGGTTTAAAAATATTGAAACAAATTTATCTGAAAAGCAACTTACAATTGCATCAGAAATATTAAAAGAAATTAGAACCAGAATTCAGTTTTTATTAGATGTTGGCTTAGATTATTTAACCTTAGACAGAACCTCTAAATCACTTTCTGGTGGAGAAGCACAAAGAATTCGTTTGGCAACCCAAATTGGCTCTCAATTGGTGGGAGTTTTATATATTTTAGATGAGCCAAGTATTGGTTTACATCAAAGAGATAATCAAAAACTGATAGATTCTTTAATAAAATTACGCGATGTTGGTAATTCTGTTTTAGTGGTTGAACATGACAAAGACATGATGGAACATGCAGATTTTGTTTTTGATATTGGACCTGGAGCAGGAAGACATGGAGGAGAAATTGTAAGTGCAGGAACTTTTAAAGAATTAAAAAAACATAAAACGCTTACTTCAGATTATTTAACAGGTAGAAAAGAAATTGCAGTTCCTAAAAAAAGACGAGTAGGAAATGGAAAAACCATTAAACTAAAAGGTGCTTCTGGCAACAACTTAAAAAATGTTTCGGTTGAATTTCCTTTAGGAAAAATGATTTGTGTAACTGGTGTTTCTGGAAGTGGAAAATCAACACTAATCAACGAGACTTTATACCCAATTTTAAACGCCCATATTTACAGAGGAGTAAAAAAACCAATGCCTTATAAAAAGATTGAAGGCTTAGAACACGTAGATAAAGTTATTGATATAGACCAATCTCCAATTGGTAGAACTCCACGTTCTAACCCAGCAACCTACACCAAAACTTTTGATGAAATTAGAAGTTTATTTGCCAAAACTCCAGAAGCTGCAATTCGTGGTTACAAACCTGGGAGATTTTCTTTTAACGTAAAAGGAGGACGTTGTGAAACTTGTCAAGGAGGAGGAGTTCGTGTGATAGAAATGAATTTTTTACCTGATGTTCATGTAGAATGTGAAACCTGCCAAGGAAAACGTTTTAATAGAGAAACTTTAGAAATTCGTTACAAAGGAAAATCTATTTCTGACGTTTTAAATATGACTATTGAAGATGCTACAAACTTCTTTGAAAACATCCCAAAAATCTATAGAAAACTAAAAACCATTAAAGATGTTGGTTTAGGCTATATTACTTTAGGACAGCAATCTACCACACTTTCTGGTGGAGAAGCGCAAAGAATAAAATTAGCTTCAGAACTCTCTAAAAGAGATACAGGAAATACGTTTTATATTTTAGACGAACCCACTACTGGCTTGCATTTTGAAGACATTAGAGTGTTAATGGACGTATTAAACAAATTGGCAGACAAAGGTAACACTGTTTTAATTATAGAACATAATTTAGATGTTGTAAAACTCGCAGATTACATTATTGATGTTGGTATGGAAGGTGGAAAAAAAGGCGGAAAAATTTTAACCACAGGAACACCTGAGCAAGTTGCAAAACATAAAACAAGTTATACTGCTAAGTTTTTGAAAAAAGAGTTGAGCTAAATTATTTATAGCCAATTAAAATATCTTTGGCTTTTAAAACTTTTTCTACATAAGATTTAAAAGCTAAGTATTCTTCTTTTTTAATTTCTTCTAAACTTGTATTTGCTGTAATTTCTACCTTTAAAATATTTTCCTTAATTGAGCTAAATTTAATTTCATAAGAATGATTTTTAAAAGAAAACTTTTTGTTTTCTGGAATTTCAATCATTTTTTTGCCCTTAGGAATTTCTACATTGTAAGTAGTTTTATAATAATTAGCGTTTTCATAATTCTGATAAAATATAGAATATTTTCTATCCTCTAAACTAATAATATCTGCACTATAAGCGTGAGATACCATTGGTAATTTAAAAAAGGTCATAGAACCCATTTCATTCATCTTATTGTTTAAGTGTAGTGTAGAGTTATAAGACAAAATATCTTTCCCTTTTTGGGCATAAATATTTGTAATAGTGTCTAAAACCACTCCATTACCAATTCTATCTTTAAAGTCTGTTGCTATTTCTTTTTTTATCAACTCATAATTACCTTGGTTTAAAATACCAAAGTATGCAGAAGCTAAACTTCCTGTTATTTCTGAGTGTATTTGAATTTTTTGAGTTTTATTTTCATCAACTTTTAAAGAAACATTGGTTATTAAATTAGAAGGTTTTCCTTTTAAATCTGTTAAATGAAATAAATCGTATGTTTTGTTTTTATCAATTTTATATGGAATTTCTAAAGCAGTTGCATTTAATAAACTGTTTGGTATGGATTTAAAAGGCAAGTTATTGTCTGTTAATTCTAAGAACTGATCTTCTCCATTTAATTTTACTTTTACAATGCAATGATTAAAGTCTTGAGAAGGCAAAACAATAGATTTCTTCCCATAATCTGAGGTTAATACCAATACCAAGTTCACATCTAAACCTGCTTTTCTTCCAAAAGTTGCAAATAGTGTAGAGAAATCTTTACAGTCACCCAATTTAGTAGCTATGGTTTTTGCTGGTTTTTGCGGAATAAAACCACTTTGTTTAAAATTAACAAAGCTGTAGGTAAAGTTATTCATAATATAATAGTAAATTCTTCTTGCTCTTTCTTCTTCGGAAAGTGTTAGAATATTCTTTTCAGGAAAAATTTCTTTAAACTTTTTTTCTACCTCAAAATTAAGTACAGACTGCGATCTTACTAAGTCAGAATACCAATTTGCAATATCATTCCAGGAATTGATTGTACTTATATGAACATATCTTGCAAACTCAGAATTTGATGGCATGTAATCTTCGCTTTTTGGAAGTTCTTTTGCATTTAATAACTCCCAATTATGTACCTCATATTCACCTACTTCTTTTTTAGAATAATCTAATTTACCATTTGTAACTTTTGATGCAAATTTTAAAGTTTTTGGTGCTACTAAAGTATACTTTGTTTTAAGGCAAAAACTTTCTGAATCAAATTGATAAGAATCTGTAAAGTCTTTATAAAACCTTCCTGTTCCATTAGAAGTTGTTTCATAATAAAGATGAATTACATCTCCTACTTCTAACCCATTAAAAACAAATTTAGATTTACTTTTCTCTGCTGGAACAATACTACCATCACTTTTTATAATTTCAGATTTTAAAATTGTATAGCCTCCTGTAAGTCCCAAATCATACTCTTTATAATCTTCTATTCCGTTTTTTGAAGTGATTTCATACAAGAGTAAAGATTTACTTTTTAAACTTCCTGTTTCATATAATTGTATAGCTCTATTATCTAATAATATATTGCTACCATAATTGTTATCTTTATATTTATTCCTGTTATTTTTGACATAAGTATATACATCTTGCTCTAGAAAATCAGCTAAAATATTTGCCTTTCTTTTTAAATTTTCTATTTTTTTTAAAAGAGATGTATTTCCATTATTGTAGATTAAAGATTGTTCGTAAAATTCTAAACCTTCCTCTTTTTTACCTGTTTGAATTAAAGCTGTCCCCATTAATTGCATTGCATCAAAGGAATAAGGGTAATTTTTTAAAATTTGTTCTAAATATTTTATAGATTCTTTATACTGTTTATATTTATGAAGCTTTTTAACTAATTTAAAATACATGTAATTTTCAGACGGAAAATCATTTACATAATCTTTATATAAATTAATAACATCTTCTTTACGATCTTGTTTATCATAAAAACCAACCAAACCATTTAAAATAGCAACATTAAATTTTGATTCTAAAATTTTTTCATATTCTTTAATCGCTTTTCCTTCTTCTTGGAAAATCTTATCATACAATGGAATAAATTTTTGAAGTACCATTACTCTATCTGAAGCCTCCTCTTTTATTAAATTCATGGTTTTCTTTAAAGCGACCAGATCTTCATTTCTAATATCTAAAACAAACTTTGTAACCAAACTAATTACTGGATAATCTGTAGCATTTTTAAGTTGTTCTAAATATTTTTCTAACTCTATAATATTCATACTACCAAGCTCTTTAGAGTTTGTTGCTCTTTTTAAGAGAGAATAATAGTAGTTAGGATCATCTAAAATTATGTTTTTATTAAGCTCTTTTACCAAATTAAAATTTCTTTCATAGCTATAAATAATAGATTTAAGAACTCTTAATAATGATGCCTTTTTGTAGTTTTCTATAATTGGGTTTATTACTTTATTAGCTTCTTTATACTTCTGATTTCTAAGATAAGTAGATATTAAAGCGTATTGATTTAGAAAATTTGATGGATTTTTCGCAACTTTATTTTTAAAATAATCTTCAATACTATTTGTTACTTTTTTAGGATTAACAGTTGCTAAAGAACCTTTATTATATGTTTTATAAACATTAGAAAACGTTACATTAGTTAATGGATTTCCATTAAAATCAGAAAATCTAGCTATAAAATAAGGTGTTCCATTACTTTCTGCATTTTTTATTAATAGCCTATTTGTACCTTTAGATAAGTTTACATTTACTGTATAAGCATCAATATCTGTGTTTACATCATTAATATTTTCATAAATCAAAACATCATTTAACCAAACTTTAAAAGCAGATGAATTTCCTATTCTTAACTGTACTCTTTGACTTTTATCAGATTCCACAAAGGTTTGTGCATAATGTACTCCATAACCAAATTCTGAATGATTGCTATAAAATTGATAAGATTCTTTTGTAAAATCTTTATGAGGCGTATACCAATTTACAAATCCGTTTGAATTTGCATTAAAGTCTTTTTTTGATTTTGCAATACTTTCTGGTTCATAAGAAGTATCTAATCCACTTTGATTTAAATTTTCGAAAACCCCACAAAACTGCCAATTTTTAATAACTGGAATTTTAGAAATATACTCTTTGTAGCCTTTAAAATTTTTATTATCTCTTTCTAAAATAGCTTTTAAATAAAGCAAAGCATATTTAATGGTTTTATTATTAATATCATCTGCATTAATATTTCTAATTACACTACTATTTTTAGAATGAAAACCGTTTACTAAATAATTATCAAAAAGGTAAGAGTTTGTCCATAAAGCATACAAATAGTATTCAAAATCTTTAAACTTTGTTAGTTGCTCTACAAAATTTTTAGACCCCCCATTTATAAGACCATTTTCTTTTCTCAAAATTTCTTTTTCAATAAGTGTTTCTAAAGATTTTTCGTAATCTTTTACATTTTTCTCAAAAAAAGTATAAGCTTCTTTTGTTTTATTTTTTAGTAATAAATCCCAATAACTATTAAAATTATATGTTTGAGAAAACAAACTAAGTTTTGTAGAAAAAAGTAAAAATAGAATTGGTAAAAAGACCTTGAATTTCATAATATTTTTTTTTGAAAAGCAAATCTAAATAATTTAAAAAACATATTAAGGTAAATAATAGAAGTTCTTAAAAAAAGAGTTAATTTAGCAAGCCTTTTTTAGTAAAAAAGCCTTTAAATTTTTTGATTTATGACAAGTGACGATAGAAAAATAAGAGAAAAACTACAACAAAAAACCTGGAACGAAATAAAAACCAATGATTCTTGGGCCATTTTTAAAATCATGGCAGAATTTGTAGATGGTTACGAACGTTTAAGTAAAATTGGCCCTTGTGTATCTATTTTTGGTTCTGCAAGAACAAAGCCAGATCACCCATATTATAAATTGGCGGAAGAAGTTGCTTTTAAACTAACTCAAAATGGTTTTGGTGTAATTACAGGTGGTGGACCAGGAATTATGGAAGCTGGTAATAAAGGAGCAAACAGAGGTAAAGGACTTTCTGTTGGTTTAAACATAGAATTGCCTTTTGAGCAACATGACAATCCTTGGATTGACTCTGGAAAAAGCTTAGATTTTGATTACTTTTTTGTTCGTAAAGTAATGTTTGTAAAATACTCTCAAGGCTTTATTGTAATGCCTGGTGGTTTTGGTACAATGGATGAATTATTTGAAGCCATTACCTTAATTCAAACTCATAAAATCGGTAGATTCCCTATTGTTTTAGTAGGAAAAAAATTCTGGAGTGGTTTATTAGATTGGATTAAAAACACACTTTTAGAAGAAGGAAATATTAGTGAAAAAGATTTAAATCTTTTTAGATTGGTAGACACTGCAGATGAAGCTATTGAGCATTTGAACAAATTCTATTCTAAATACAAGCTAAAACCTAATTTTTAAAATGTTTTTTAAAAGAGTTGTTTTATTATTTTTAGTTACTTGGCCTGTAATAACTTACAGTCAAACCAACATAAAAACCATGTTTTATAATACATTAAATTATAATTCAGACATAGAAAGCCAAAACAGAACACCTCATTTAAAAACAATTTTAGAGGCAGTGCAACCAGACTTATTTATGGTTTGTGAAATGAAAAACGAAATAGCTTCTAATTACCTTTTTAAAAATGCAGTTTTACCTTTTAAAAATAGCTTTAAAAAAGCACCTTTTAAATATAGCCAATCTCCTGCTACTAGTTTACTACAAATGGTATATTACAATTCTAAAAAATTAATTTTAGAAACAACAGCTGTCATACCAACTGGAATTAGAGATATAAACCATTACACATTTAAATTAAACACTGTAAACTCTGACACTAATCCTATTAAAATAGAAGTTTTTGTAACTCATTTAAAAGCTTCTAGAGGTTTAGAAAACAGGCAAAAAAGATTAAACTCTGTAAATAATTTTATTAGAGAGTTAGAAAGATTACCTCTTAATAGCAACATTATTTTTGCAGGAGACTTTAATTTTTATACAAGTAATGAAGAAGGCTTTTCTAAATTGATTGATAAAAATAATTCTATAAAAATTATTGATCCTATAAACAGGTTATGCCCAAAGTTTCCTGATGATGGAAAGGATTATTATGATGTTGACCATGATGCAACTTATTTTTGGAATAATAGTTCTTTTAGCGATGTTCATTCGCAATCTACAAGAACATTTACATTAACAGATGGTGCAGGTGGTGGTATGGATGATCGTTTTGATTTTATATTAATGTCCGAAAATTTAAAAACCAACACCAATTTATTTTACAAAACAGGTTCTTACAAAGCTATTGGTAATAATGGTAATTGTTACAATTCTTTTGTCAGTAGTACTAGTTGTACAGGAAATTTTTCTCAAAACTTAAGAAATGCGTTGTATCAATTTAGCGATCATCTACCTATTGTTATGGAACTAGAAACGCCACAAAATGTTTTATCTACAGATAAATACAATACTTTTAATTTTTTAAGTACAACCATTACAGCTACTCACTTAAAAATAAATACGTCTCTTTTAACAAATAAAAAAATAGTAATTTTAAATCATCTTGGACAAGTTGTAAAACAGCAATTTATTAATAGTGATAAAATTTTAAATATAGATGTTAGTAGCTTATCAAAAGGGGTTTATTATTTAAAAGCAGAATCTTACAAACCTTCGAAATTTGTAAAAATTTAATTGAAAAGAAAATATCACATATCATATTTATGTTTTTTGCTAACATTAATTTGTGCTGCACAGCAAAATTCAATAAAAATCAAAGGGATATTAGATGTAAAAAACAATCAATTAAAACTACAACAAGAGACTATTTTTTACAACAATTCAGACTCTATACTCGCAAAAGTCTATTTTCATAATTGGGCAAATAGTTTTAAAGATAGGAAAACACCACTGTCTAAAAGGTTTGTAGAAGATTTTAGAAAAGATCTTTATTTTGCTAAAAAGAAAAATTTAGGATATTCTAAAATTAAAAATGTTTCTACAAGTTTCGAAAATATTTTTTTTGATGAATTAAAAGCCCATCCAGATATTTTAGAAATTGATTTAAAAAAACCTCTAAATCCTAGCGATAGCGTAAAAATCACAACTACTTATCTTGTTAAAATACCCAATGCAAAATTTACAGGTTATGGAGTTACAAATAAAGGTTTTCATCTTCGTTTTTGGTATTTAGCACCTGCTGTTTATAAAAATGGTTGGCAATTAATGAGCAACTTAAATTTAGACGATTTATATGAAAACCCAACAAATTTTACAATTAACTTAGATGTTCCTAAACAATATATTCTAGAGAGTAACCTACATCAATACAAAACAAAAAAAGATAGTGTTACAAATTATTACTTAGTTGGTAAAAACAAAACCGATGTTCTCATTAACATTAGTAAACAACCTAAAAATAAAGTTTTCAAAACAAAAACAGTAACTGTTCATACAGATGTTTTTGACAAAGAAATAGATTCAAATTTAATGAGAGATCTTTTAAATAGAGAACTCTTATTTTTAGAAGAATATTTAGGTAAATATCCTCACCAAGATATTTATGTAGACAAAGCTACACAAAGAAAAAACCCTATTTACGGTCTAAACCAATTGCCTCGTTTTTTAAGTCCTTTTTCTGATGTCTTTAAATGGGATTTGACCATATTTAAAGCCATTTCAAAAAAATATATAGACAATACGCTTTTATTAAATAGGAGAAAAGATTATTGGCTATTAGAAGGTATCCAAAATTATTTAATGTTAGAATATGTTCAGCGTTTTTACCCAGAAATTAAGCTATTAGGTAAATTTTCTGATAAATGGCTCATCAGAAATTTTAATATTTCTAAACTAAAATTTAACGATAAATACCAATTTGTATATCAATTTACATCTAGACAATTTTTAGACCAAGCCTTAACCACTTCTTTAGACTCCTTATCTAATTTTAATAGAAGAATTGTTAATAATTACAAAGCAGGTTTAGGATTCAAGTATTTAAAAGAATATTTAGGAGGCAATGTACTTGATGAATCAATTAAAGAATTATATCAAAAAAATAGATCTAAAAATATTTCTAGTGATGTTTTTAGGCAAATTTTAGCTAAAAATACAACCAAAAAAATAGACTGGTTTTTTGGCGATTATATAAATACTAGCAAGAAAATAGATTATAAAATTACTGAGGCAAAAATTGAAAAAGACAGTATACAAATAACCATAAAAAACAAAAGAGATATAACTACCCCAGTTGCATTATATGGTATTAGCAATAAAAAAGACATTCGTTTTAAAAAATGGATTAATGATATAGATAGCACTAAAACCTTTAAAATACCTAAAGGTAATTTTGAAGATTTGGTGTTAAACTTTGAAAACATTTACCCAGAACACAACACCTTAAATAATTGGGAAAATTTAGAAAATAAACTTTTTAATAAACCTGTAAAATTTTCTTTTTTTAAAGATATAGAAAACCCCAACTACAATCAGTTTTTTTACCAACCCAATTTATCCTACAACTTTTATAATGGTATAATTTTGGGGGCAAAAATTCATAACAAACCTATTATTGCAAGAAATTTTGAATTTAAAATTTCTCCAGCCTTTGCCTTTAAGAGTAAAAATGTAATTGGTAGTTTTTCTTTTTTATACAATCAATATTTCGAAAAAACCAATATCTATAAAATAGCTTATGGAGTAGCAGGAAACAGCTTAGATTATGCACCAAATTTAACCTACAGGTCATTTATACCTTTTGTAAATCTTGTATTTAAAAGAAAGTCGTTAAGAGATGCTGGCTCTAAATTTATTACTGCAAAAATACTTCATATAGACAAAGAAGTAGCACCACAAGCTACTGAAACAGAACAAGATAATTACAATATATTTAGTTTAAGTTACAATTATAACAGAATAGATATGATTAAAGAACTTAGATATAAATTTGCTACAGAAATTGCAGAAAATTTTTCTAAAGTAGATGCAGATATTAGATATCGTTCTTTAACCACTTCAGATACTCAACTAGATTTTAGAATCTATGCTGGTGCTTTTTTAAGCAATAAAACAAGTGGAGATTATTTTAGTTTTGGATTAGATAGGCCTAATGATTATTTATTTCAGCTTAATTATTTTGGTAGATCTGAAGATTCAGGAATTTTTAGTCAACAATTTATTATTGCAGAAGGTGGTTTTAAATCTGTTTTACCCACAAGATTTGCAAATAACTACATGTTAGCTTTTAACTCTAGTGTTGGTTTGTGGAGATGGGTTGAGTTTTACAATGATGTTGCCTTTCTTAAAAATAGAGATGCACCTACTTATTTTGCTTATGAAAACGGAATTAGGCTTAATTTTATTCATAATATTTTCGAAATTTACTTTCCTATGTACTCTAATAATGGTTGGGAACTTACACAAAGTGCTTATCCTCAAAAAATAAGATTTACAATTACTGGAGATTTTGGTGCCATCTTTAATTTTTTTAGAAGAGGCTTCCTATAAACTTAATTTTTGCACTAGATTTTCATAATTTCTTTGAATTATCTTCAGTTAAAAAGTAGTTAATTACCTTAAAATTATCATATTCTTAATAAAAATTTTATTTTTTTAAATATCAACTAAAAAAGTTATATTTGCAAAACCATAAAATTTCTATAAAATGCTACAAGAAACACATTCTAAGACAAATGAAAAACTTTCTTTTGAAGACTTTAAAGCTGAAGTTTTAAATGATTATAAAATAGCAAAAGTTAGTAGAGAGTGTAGTTTATTAGGAAGACGTGAAGTACTTACTGGAAAAGCAAAGTTTGGTATTTTTGGTGATGGAAAAGAAGTACCACAATTAGCAATGGCAAAAGCCTTTAAATTAGGCGATTTTAGATCTGGCTACTACAGAGATCAAACTTTTATGATGGCTATTGGAGAGTTAACTGCACAACAATTTTTTGCAGGTTTGTATGCTCACACTAGCATAGAAGCAGATCCAATGTCTGCTGGAAGACAAATGGGAGGGCATTTTGCAACTCATAGCTTACATGAAGATGGTTCTTGGAAAAACTTAACAAAACAATACAATTCAAGTTCAGACATTTCTCCAACTGCAGGACAAATGCCGCGTTTGTTAGGTTTAGCTCAAGCATCTAAAATTTATAGAAATGAGAAAAGCGTGCAACATAAAAGTAACTTTTCTATTAACGGAAATGAAGTTGCTTGGGGTACAATAGGAAACGCAAGTACAAGTGAAGGTTTGTTTTTTGAAACCATAAATGCTGCTGGAGTTTTACAAGTACCAATGGTTATGAGTGTTTGGGATGATGAATATGGAATATCTGTACACGCAAAACACCAAACTACTAAAGAAAGTATCTCAGAAATTTTAATGGGTTTTCAAAGAGAAAATGATAAAAACGGGTATGAAATTATAGTTGTTAATGGTTGGGATTATGTACAATTAATTGATGTTTATAATAGAGCTGCAAAAATAGCAAGAGAAGAGCATGTACCAGTTTTAATACATGTAAAAGAGCTTACACAGCCTCAAGGACACTCTACTTCTGGTTCTCATGAAAGATATAAAAACAAAGAAAGATTAAATTGGGAAAAAGAATTTGATTGTATCGAAAAAATGCGTCAATGGATTTTAGATTTCGAATTAGAAACAGCATCTGGAGAAACATTAAGATTTGTAACTTCTGAAGAAGATTTAATTTTAATTGAAAAAGATGCAAAAAAAGAAGTTAGAAATGCAAAAAGAAACGCATGGACAGCTTTTATTAACGAAATAAAGATTGAAGCATCTACCTTAACGCAATTATTAGATAAAATTGCTTTAAAAAGTAAAAACAGGGTTTTTATAGAAAAGCACAAAGAAGATTTGCTAAGTATTACAGAACCTAACAGAAAAGATGTTTTATCTTGTGCTAGAAAAGTACTTCGTTATTTAAAAGATGAAAGTTTTTCTGAAAAAATACTTTTGCAAGATTTTATAAAACAAATTTTTAAAGAAGCAAAACACAAATACTCATCTTATTTATTAAGCGAATCTAGTGCTAGTGCCTTACAAGTTTTAGAAAAAGAGCCTCATTACTCTGAACAAAAAAACTCTGTAGATGCTAGAATTTTAATGAGAGACAATTTTGATGCTATCTTAAAAAAACATCCAGAAGTTGTTATTTTTGGAGAAGATGCAGGTTATATTGGTGATGTAAATCAAGGTTTAGAAGGACTTCAAGAAAAATATGGCGAAATTAGAATTTCTGATACAGGAATTAGAGAAGCCACTATTGTTGGTCAAGGAATTGGATTGGCTATGAGAGGCTTAAGACCCATTGCAGAAATT
The DNA here is from genome assembly GCF_058147165.1 of Polaribacter sp. 2305UL8-11. Taxonomy (NCBI): domain Bacteria; kingdom Pseudomonadati; phylum Bacteroidota; class Flavobacteriia; order Flavobacteriales; family Flavobacteriaceae; genus Polaribacter; species Polaribacter sp. 2305UL8-11. The sequence continues at coordinate 56,682 of NZ_JBYVJW010000012.1, forward strand.
CAATACTTAGACTATTTGTTGTACGCGCTTCAAATTATGAGCGATGATTTAGCAACTTTACATTACAGAACTTTTGGTAAGCAAAAAGCACCATTAATTATTAGAACTAGAGGTCATAGATTAGAAGGTATATGGCATGCAGGTTCTCCAATGGGTGGTATTATTAATAATGTGAGAGGAATACACGTTTTAGTTCCTAGAAATATGACAAAAGCTGCAGGTTTTTACAACACACTTTTAGAGGGTGATGATCCTGCTTTAGTTATAGAATGTTTAAATGGTTATCGATTAAAAGAAGAACTACCAACTAATTTAGGAGAATTTAAAACACCAATTGGTGTTGTAGAAACAATTAAAACTGGAGTTGATATTACTGTAGTTTCTTATGGTTCTACTTTAAGACTTGTACAAGAAGCAGCAAAAGAATTGTTGCAAGTTGGCATAGATATAGAAATTGTAGATGCGCAAAGTTTACTACCTTTTGATTTGAATCATGATTGTGTAAAAAGCTTAGCAAAAACAAATAAGTTATTAGTTGTAGACGAAGATTTACCTGGAGGAGCTTCTGCATATATTTTGCAAGAAATTTTAGAAAATCAAAATGGTTATATGTATTTAGATAGCAAACCAGCCACTTTAACTGCCAAAGAACACAGAACTGCTTATGGTACAGATGGAGATTACTTTTCTAAACCTTCTACAGAAGATATTTTTGAGAAAATCTATGAAATTATGCACGATTTTAATCCAACAAAACACAAAAGCTTGTATTAAAACAACACGTTACAAAAACTTTAAAAGCTCAAAAAAAGATTTTTTTTGAGCTTTTTTTTAGAAAACAATATTTAGAGTTTAAAAAATTAATTTACCTATTGTCAATTCTTCTTTAGTATTTTTTAGTCTTACTAATTGCACTTTTTTAACTTCTTTTTTAGTTCCATAATTTTTAAAAGTAGTTACTTTTAAAAATGTTGGGCCAGATATTTTTTGCTGACTATTTGAATAATAGTTAACCTCTATTTTATAATCGCCTTTAATAGCATCTTTTAAAACAAATTGTTCAGGACCAAAACCATCAGTCATGTCATCAGAAATACGACCTCCAATTTTTGTTTTCTTATGGCTGTAGAAACACTTTTCTTTATTTGGGTCTGTTACCCACAAATCAATATCTGTGTCATTATGATTCCAATCTATTAAAACTCTGACATCTGTTTCTATTTTTTTGATATACTTTTTATCAATATGATTTAAATTTAGCTTATCTCCATATAAAGTTATTATCCTATTTAATTCTACTAATGCAATTTCTTCTATTCCAGAAAAACGTCTTTGTTTATCTTTAAGCAACAACTCTCCATTTACAATTTTGTACAACATATCTATTGCTTCTTGATATGCTCCTGTTTGCTCATATCCCAAAGCTAAATCTCTATAAGATTGTATGTCTTCTGGTCTTAGTTTAAGAATTTCTTCATAAATAAAAACAGCATAATTGTAAAGTTTGTATGCTTCAAATTTATAAGCTAGTGCTTTTAGTAATTCAAAATTATCTAGCTCTATTTCTGCAACATTGGTAAGAATTTGAAATGCGATTTCTTTCTCTTTTTTGTTTTTGAAAAAGTCTGCAACATCAATGTAAAAAGAAGGTGACTTTTCATATTTATTTCTAAGATTTAAATACACAGCATAAGCTTCTTCTGTTGTTTTTGTTTTATTTAAAACTTTCAAATATGGTGTTTTAGGATTCCATCCTTTTAATTCAAGTTTTTCAGAAACAAACTCTTCAAAATCTTCAATTTTATCTAAGCTATTTCTGTTTCCTTTTTTAGTAATTACAACAACTACCCCATTTTTACCTCTATTACCATAAATTAGTTCTCCTTGTTTGGGTTTTAAAACATAGATAGCATGTACTTTTTTAGGATTTAAATTCGGTTTATCAACTAAAACACCATCTACAACAAACAAAGGATTGTTGGCAATTTTAGTTGATGATGAATTATTAGTATCATTTAAAGCATCACCTCTTATAGTAACTCCAGAAACTCTACCCATTAAAGCATTACTAATACTACTTGAACCTCTTATTGCTACTGAAGATGTTGTTAGATTAGTTGTTGTGCCTCTAGCATAACCTACAACAACAATTTCCTCTAAAACACTATCATCTTCTTGTAAAATAACCCTTAAATTTCTACTATTTCCTACTGATTTTTCTACAGAAATATATCCTAAATAACTAAAAGATAAAACATCTGTAGACCTTACATTGATAGAAAATTTACCATCAAAATCTGTTTCAGTACCTCTACTTTTTCCTTTTACAGAGATAGAAACTCCTGGTAAAGCACCACTTGCATCTTTTACAACACCAGAAACTATAAATTCTCCTTGAGCAAGGTTTATATTTGTTGTTGTAGGATTATTATTTACAACAGATGCATTCCTTTTTATAGTGTCTAAAACCCTCTTGGATACAATAACTTTTGATGTGTAATTTTTATCTGTCCATTTAAAAAATTCTTCATATTTTTTAAAAAGTTGATTTTGTAATCTTGCAACACTTTCTTTTTCATTATCTATTCTTTGTAATGACAATGCATCATATCTTTCTTTTAATTCTTTTGGTGGTTCTATTTGATGTGTTACATAATCTTGTACTCTATCTAATATTAGCATGGATGTAAAAGAACTAATAATTTGATGTTTTTTACTTAAAGCAATAATTTCTTTTTCATTTAATTTAGAATTTCCTTCTAAAAAGTTAAGTTTTCTTTGTGCCCAAATCTTTGATAAAAACGGACTCTCATTTCCTTTTTTATTGATAGCAAATGATATTGTTTGTAAAGTATCTTTACCATAACCTATATAACACTCTAATTTTTTTTGAAATAGATTTGTTTTACCAGAAATTGTAAAATTTTGATGAATTGGCGCTCCTTTTTTTGGATATATCTCTAAATGAGTATCAGAAATATTTGTTCCTAATAACTGAAGTTGTTGACTAGTTATTTTTTCAAAAGCTTTATTTATAGATATCTGTTTAAAGTTTATGTATTTCCCTCCAGAAATCTGAGCTGCATTTTTTAATACAAGATGATTTGCAGATACTGCACTATTTACGATGTGTGTTTTATTATTTAAAATCAATTTTTTATTGCTTAGAGTACTCAACCCATCTGTAAATAAAAAACTTACCTTAGGTGTATTTTTATAGTTTGATAAAAATTCAAAATTAGAAGCTCCATCATAAATTACACTTCTAATCGCTTTTTTTAGTGCAACCCAGTTCCCATTTTTTACTGTAAAATTTTTCTCTGAACGAATCTCAGTATTAAATTGAACAAATTTTACATTTGCATATTGTACTTTTTTAAAATAGGTGTCTAAAAAAGAAATTTCGGTTTCAATTTTCTTGTTTTGTTGCGATTTCGATTTATCCCAAAAAATTGTAATCTCTTTTTCTAAGGCTACTTTTCTTGGTTTTATATTTAAATTTTTTAAAGCGTAAAAATAAGTATCATTACTTATTATTTTTTCTGTGTTTGCAGGGATTTTTATAAATATAGATTGGTTTACTTTAGATTTATTCCTCTCAATTTTCATATAATAAGCATCCTTTTTCTTATTGTATAAAAACTTACTAGCTAAGCCTTTTTCTGAAATTGGTTTTTGCTTCTGATTTAAAACCTCTAAGTAAAATGAGAAATTTTCTAGTCTTTTTGTAAACTTAAAAGGCAATTTGTAGTAGTAATTACCTTTATTTATTAATAACTTTTGTTGAAATCCAACTACCACTCTCTTATATCCTTTTGCAGGAATAGGATATACTCTTGCTTTGTAATTATTTCCTCTGGTTTTTTCTAATAAAGCTGGATCAATTTTAGTTCTAACTGTAGTTTCAAAAGCAACTCTTGCTTTTTCTCTTTCTATTACAACAGCTTCTCTTAAATTACCATTTATATCTAAAGCAAACCTATTTACAGACTGATTTTCTCCTAAAGGAAAAGACAACTCACCTTCTAAAACGCTGTTATTGGGGTTATAAAAATACATATCAAAAGTAGTTATTGCAATATCTCCTAAAACAGTAACTTTTACATTTAACCTTTTTACAGAAATAGTTTTTTTACCAGCTTTGATAATAGGAATATCTTGAGCATAAATAGTAGTAGAAAAAATAAAAATATATAATACAAATAATAGCTTAGTTTTCATAAGTTAATTTTTAAAGTTGATATAAAACTAATCAACCTTAAAAATTTACAAAATCAATAATTAGTATACTGTGCTACTTTAGACGTAAACTAAACATTTTAGTTAGGATTCATTTTAAATACTATAATAAATCCTATATTTATTGCTTATAATAATGAAACAAAAAACATGATTTTTTACGGAACAAAAGGATCTTTAATTCATACTAAAAAAACAAATCCTATAAAATGTGATAACTGTAATGAAATAGTACCACACACTATTTCTGTTTTCGGTAAATACGGATATTTGTATTGGGTGCCTGTTTTTCCAATGTCTAAAAAAGCATTTTCAGAATGTAATAATTGTAAAATTACTTCAGATTTTAAAATGATGAATGAAAAATTACGTCATACATCTGCAGATGCAAAAAGAAATGCCAAAACACCTCTTTGGTATTGGTCTGGCTTAGGCATAATTGCCATTTTAATTTCAATAATAATTTATACTACACAACAACATAATAAAGAGGTGATAAATTACATTAAAACTCCAAAAGTTGGAGATGTAATCAAATTTAAAAATGTGGATACCAATTTTTATTCCACACTAAAAATTTCTTCGGTTACCAAAGATTCTATTTTTGTGATACAGAATAATTTTGAAACTGATAAAATGGGTGGTGTTTATAAAATTAATAAATCTAAAAATTATACAACTAAACCTTTTGGTTTAGGAAAAAATCAAATTCAGAAAATGTTTGATGATAACATTTTTTATGATATTATTAGATAAAATTTAGAACGAAATCAAACTCAATGTTTTGGTACGCTGGATTTTTTTTGTGGTAGTTTCTACAAATTTATCTATAAAGTAAATTTCCTTCGGTTTTTCGAATTTAGATAAATTACTTTTTTCAAAATTGATGTTTTGTGCTTTACCTTCAATAATTAAAACTAATTTTTGCCCCAACTTTTCATCAGTAATACCAGTAACAAAAAAACGGTTTTTTATAATTTTCGATAATTTTTCTTCAATCTTTTCTGGATGTAATTTAATTCCACCAGAATTTATAACATTGTCAAAACGTCCTAACCATTCAAACTGAGTATCAGAAACTAAATTGATTATATCGTTTGTAAAAACGATTTCTTTGGCAACTTTTGGAGCATTGATAACCAAACAATCTCTAGAATCTTTATAAATTTTTACGTTTGGTAAAGTTTGGTAAAAAGATTTCTCAACTGTACTAAAAATGACCTTTGAAAAATTATTCAACTTTTTAACAGCTATATGTGTAATAGTTTCTGTCATCCCATAAGTTGCAAAAACTCTGGTTTTTAGGCTTTGTAGTTTTTCTTGAAGTTGTACTGAAACTACACCCCCTCCAACAATGAGTTTCTTAATAAGGTGCAGTTTATCTAAAGCGTTTTCTACTTGCAAAGGAACCATTGCTGCAAAACCGTACACTTTTGTAACATTTTTAAGAGGATTTAGATTAGGTTCTACAACATCTAAATGCCATCCTAAAACAATGGCTCTTACCAACATCATTTTACCAGCTATGTAATCTGAAGATAAACATAAAAGTACTTTCGAGTTTTCTTTTATGTTAAAAAATTCGCCAGTTGCTTTTGCAGAATTAATCATCAATTCTTTTTGTAATAGAATTGGTTTTGGTTTTCCTGTAGAACCAGAAGTTTGCACAGTAATGCAATTATTATTAGAAAACCATTCTTTTAGAAATAGATAAATTTGTGTAGAAAAAGTAGAAGAATACGCTAATAACTCATCAACAGAATGAAAAGAATTATCGTTTAATTTAAAGTTGGTATGTAATTTATTCTTGACCAATATCTTCTAATCTACCATAATTTTCTTTCAACTGAATAGGTTTCTCAATCTTACCTGTTAATTTTTCTAACCAATTTTGCCAGCCGTATTTTTTAGAAAAAATAAATAACATTAAAGGATATAAAACCAAAACTGGAAAAAACATTTCCCAACCTACAGAAGGCTCTGAAGTATCTATGTACAAGGCTTCTGTTTGAAAAACTGTCCAATCTGTAGTCACAAAAAATGCAGCTACAATATTATTAATGGCATGTAAACCCAAAGCAAGTTCAGTACCTTCGTCCATTAAAGTTGTAATTCCGTAAAAAAGTCCTGTACCAATATAAAACACCATAGAAATATATCCTAATTTTTCTACTTCTGGATTTGCTCCATGTAAAAGACCGAAAAATACAGAGGTAAATAATAAAGGAAACCATCTGTTTTTAGTTAAAATACCTAAACCTTGCATAAAGTACCCTCTAAACAAGAGCTCTTCAAAACTTGTTTGAAAAGGTAAAAACAGAAAAGAAATAGCAACTAATGTAAAAAATGGAGTGGCATTAAAGTTCCAAACATAGTTTTCTGGAGCTAATAAAATACCTACGTAAATAGCTACAACTGCAATACAGCCCCAAACCAAAAAACCATATCTAAAACGTTTCCAATCGATACTTTTTCTACTGGTTACTAAAGAAGTAATGCTTCTTTTATGAATGTATTTTACACCTATAAAAAGAAAAATAAGCCCTACTAAAAACATTAAAATCATTAAAAATAATAGTAGGTTTTTATCTATACCTGCATTCATAAAACTTGTTTCTGCAAACTTTAAGAATTCATTTACATCTTTAGATTTGGCAGCACCAGCCATAGCAATAGGAATTACTCCAATAATTTGCCAACCAATAAAAACTAAAACAATAGTTATTACCCAATGATACCACTCATTTTTACCTTTATATGCTTGTTGTATATAATTCATTTTCTATTTATATTTTATAATAAATTTTAAACCAAGTTAAAATTCCAATCTTTTTGTGAGTTGTAGTGTAGTGCTCCATTTTTAATTGCTAACGGACTTTTAAAATTGTTCGTAAACAAAGAGCCTGTACCCAAACCTTGTGGCATTTTGTTTTGTAATGTATATGTAAACTGGGCAATTGCATTTAAGCCTACATTGCTTTCTAAGGCAGAAGTAATCCACCAACCACAATTGTGTTGTGCTGCAAATTTAATCCATTCTTTACTCCCTGCAAAGCCACCAACCAAACTTGGTTTTAAAATAATGTATTGTGGCTTAATCTTTTTTAGCAACTCTTCTTTTTTTATTGATGAAAAAACACCAATCAATTCTTCGTCTAAAGCAATTGGTAAAGGTGTTGAAGCACATAATTGCGCCATTTCATAAATTTGACCTTGTTTAATTGGCTGCTCTATAGAATGAAGTTCTAAATCTGATAAAATCTTTAGTTTTTCTAAAGCTTCATTAGGAGTAAAAGCACCATTTGCATCAACTCTTAATTCAATTTCTTTAGATGAAAAATCTTTTCTAATTGATTTTAACAACTCTATTTCTGCGTGAAAATCAATCGCACCAATTTTCATTTTTATACAAGAAAAACCATTTTTTAGTTTCTCTTTTATTTGCGATTTCATAAACGCTTTATCTCCCATCCAAACCAATCCATTAATTTCTATAGATGCTTTTCCTTGTGTAAATTCTGAAGGAAATAAATCATAAGAAGTATTGCTTTGAAGCGATAAAAAAGCTTGTTCTAACCCAAATTGAATGGAAGGAAAATGTGCAACTTCTGGCAATAGTTTTTCTAAACCAGCATTAATATTTTTACAAACCCATTTTAATTTTTCTTCGTAATTAGGAACATCATCAATACTTAAACCTCTAAACAAACCTGTTTCTCCAATACCGATTTTATCATCCTTTTTTAAAATGATAAACCAAGTTTCTTTGGTTTTTAAAATTCCACGAGAAGTACCACTAGGGTTTTTAAAGTTTAATATATATTTTTTGTAAGTAGCTTTTATCAACTTTATTTTTTTATAAGATTTCTCGATTCTATTTTTCTTCCTCTGTCAGAAAAATAACTCGAAAAGACATTGCATATTAGTTTTGTTCTAAATAAGATTTAAAATTATTTAAATAAGCTTGGTCTTGTTCTCTAAATGTACTTTTAAAATAAGGAAACATACAAGCCATTATGTAAGAATCGCTTTGGCAGCTAGAGTTAAGAGTTACTGTAGTTACACCCTCATTTTCTGTAAAAATATAATCATCTTTTTTTAACATATTTTCGGCATCAAAAAAAAGTGTTACTTTTTCGTTAGGCACATAAGCCAAGACTTTTTCTGTCATTGTAATGTCTTGACCTTGATTGTTTACTACAATTCTAAATTCACTTCCTGTAAAACCTGGGTTTAAGTTTAAGGTGTCTATCGATTTTATTTCTGGAATCCATTTTTGTACATTTCCTGGTTGATTAAATGTTTTAAAAACTTCAGAAATTGGTTTATTTACAGAAATTTGAGCAGAGTAATTGGTTTCTTTCACTACTAATCCTGTTAAGAAAAAAGCTAGTACTAAAACTGAAATGATTCCTAAAATAATTTTTATTGTTTTCATAATATTCTTAAAATATGGTATTTGTAATCCCGAAAAGAATCGCAAATAAAAATGTACTTAATGCTACTTTTTTAAGTTCGCTATCTAATTCTGCTGGAATTTTATTTTTCGCGACAGTATTTATATTTTTAATTAAAGGAATAAAGGCTACTAAAAAAATAAGTTGATATACATTTCTAAAATCTAAAAAAACATACATTAAGGCAGTAATTAGTGCTCCAATTATTAAAAAATAATGATATTTTTTTGCATTTGCAGCACCTAATTTAACAACTAAAGTATTTTTACTATTTTTTTTATCCTCTTCTCTATCTCTTAAGTTATTTAGATTTAAAACAGCTGTACTTAGCAAACCTATAGAAATTGCTGGTAAAAAAATTTTAAAATTAATCTGTTTTGTATACAAAAAATAGCTTCCAACAACACTTAACAAACCAAAAAAAAGAAATACAAAAATATCTCCAAAACCAGAATATCCATAAGCAGAATTACCAACTGTATATTTTATAGCTGCAGCAATTGAAGCAATTCCTAATCCAAAAAACAGGATTGAATATCCAAAATTCTCACTTCCAAAAGCAACGTAAATTAATAATAAAGCAATAATTAAAGTGATAATTGTTGTAATTATCATCGCTAATTTCATTTGTTTGGGAGAAATTGCACCAGAAGCTACCATTCTTGCTTCTCCAGTTCTGTTTTTATCTGAACCTTTTAGCCCATCTCCATAATCATTGGCAAAATTTGATAATACCTGAAAACCAATTGTGGTTAGGATTGCTAACCAGAAAATGGCTGTTAACCAAACTGGTTTTTGGTCACTCAAATTATTATCAAGAATAACAAAATCACTTCCTATATATGACCCCACAATAATACCAGAAACAGATAAAGGAAGTGTTCTTAAACGTGCAGCTTTTATGTAGTTTTTAAGCATTTCTGTGTACCAATTCTAATTAATTAAAGCTTTTTTAATATGGATTGGTTTTCCATTTTTTAACGCTTGAACAAAAGCATCTGGATATGTTTTTAAAAGTAAAGCTCTAGTTTTTCGGGCTTCTTTGTAGGTAACAAATTCTCCAAATCTGTATTTTATTAAATCATTTTCTATATAAGTTTTAATGCCTTGAATATTATTAAGTGTGGTATTTTCATTTTTTAAAGCAGCTATTTGAACTGTAAAAATAATTTCAACATCATCATTAACAGGATCATTAATTGTTTCTTCTATTTCTGGCTCAACAACTTTAATTGGGATTTTTTTTTCTTCTTTTTTACTACAAGAAAATATCAACATAAAAGTTAAAAAAAAGGCATGAAAATTTTTCATCATTATAGTTTATTTGCCTCTGCAATTAATTCTGCAATGTCTTTAACAATTACTTCTGTTTCTTTTTCTTTAAATTTTATACCATCTGTAAGCATTGTGTTACAATATGGACAACCAGTAGCAATTATGTTTGGCTGCGTTTCTAAAGCATCTTCTGTTCTTAAAACATTTACTTCTTTGTCTCCAGGTTCTGCGTCTTTAAACATTTGTGCTCCTCCTGCTCCACAGCACAAAGCAGTTTGTTTATGGCGTTTCATTTCTGTTAAATTAACACCCAATCTTTTTATTAAATCTCTTGGAGATTCGTAAACTTCGTTTGCTCTTCCTAAATAACAAGGGTCATGAAAAGTAACTTTTTTTCCTTTTAATGTAGCATCGTCTATTTTTAAACGCCCTTCTGTTATTAAATTTTGTATGAATTGTGTATGATGAAAAACTTCATATTTTCCTCCTAAAGATGGATATTCATTTTTTAAAGTATTGAATGAATGAGGATCGCAAGTCACAATTTTTTTTATTTCGTAACCATTTAAAACCTCTATATTCATCATTGCTTGCATTTGAAACAAAAACTCGTTTCCAGCTCTTTTTGCTGCATCTCCTGTAGAAGATTCTTCTGTACCTAAAACAGCAAAATCTACATTAGCTTGATGTAATATTTTTACAAATGCTCTTGATATTTTTTTTGCTCTATCATCATAACTTCCTGCTGCTCCTACCCAAAACAACACTTCTGGTTGTTTGCCCTGAGCCATCATATCTGCCATTGTTGGTACTATCATCTTTTGTAATTTTTATTTTAGTTCTCAGTATTTCGTCTTGAATTAGCAATCTTCAGTTGGCAGTTTGTAGCTGACTTATTACTGCTGACTGAAGACTGTAGACTAATTTTTACTCTTCTTTAGCCCAATTTAACCTGTCTTGCTGACTGTATTGCCAAGGAGCACCATTGTTTTCAATATTTGTCATCATCATATTTAATTCTTGTGGTGCAGTACTTTGTTCCATTACCAAATACCTTCTCATATCCATAATAATTGATAGTGGGTCTATGTTTACTGGACATTCTTCTACACAAGCATTGCAACTTGTACACGCCCATAATTCTTCTGGTGTTATGTAATCATTTAATAACTGCTTACCATCATCTACAAAAGTTCCTTTGTTGGCATCTATGTTTCTTCCTACTTCTTCTAAACGATCTCTTGTATCCATCATAATTTTTCTGGGAGATAGTTTTTTTCCTGTTAAGTTTGCAGGACAAGAAGAAGTACATCTACCACATTCTGTGCAGGTATAAGCGTTTAATAATTGCACCCAATTTAAATCTGTCACTTCTGATGCTCCAAATTTTTCTGGGACTGCTTCTTCTGAACCAGGTTCTGGAGCAGCATAAGGATCTGCACTTGGATCCATCATTAATTTTACTTCATTAGTAACCGATTGTAAATTATTAAACTTTCCTTTTGGATCTAAATTTGCAAAATAGGTGTTTGGAAAAGCCAATAATATGTGTAAATGTTTAGAGTAGTACAAGTAGTTTAAGAAAACTAAGATTCCTAAAATATGAACCCACCAAGCAGCTCTTTCTATAGTGTGCAAAGTTGTATCTGAAAAGCCCTCAAAAAGTGGTGCTACAAATTGGCTTATTGGGTTTCCTATACCAGCATCTTGAAATGGAATATCTGTAGCATTCATTACAATAAAAAGCGTCATTAATACCATTTCAAAATATAGAATAAGGTTTCCATCTTTTTTAGGCCAACCTTTCATTTCTCTACTTAAAAATCTTTTGATGTTTGCAATATTTCTTCGTGTCCAAAAAATAATGACAGCTACAAAAACTAGTGCTGCTAAAATTTCGAAAGTACCGATTAAAAAGCCATAAAAAGCATCACCTAAAAAACCTTGAAAAACTCTATGTGTTCCAAATAAACCATCTACAATAATTTCTAGAACTTCTATATTTATAATAACAAAACCTATGTAAACGATAATATGCAAAAAGCCTGAAAATGGTCTTTTTACCATTTTAGATTGCCCCAAAGCAATCATCATCATGTTTTTTAGCCTTTCAGATTTTCTATCTTTTCTATCTATATCTTTTCCTAAATTAATGTTTCTTGATAATTTGCGAATATTCATCACAAAAAAACCAATTCCGACAGCTAAAATAATTGCAAATATAATGTTGGGTAAGTATTGCATATTAAATAAGTATATTAAAATTATTTATTTTTTTTCTCCTCTAACTCTTTGTCTTTATTTGGGGTGTAAGGTTTTGCTCTCTTACCAAATAAAGAAAAATGTACAAATCTTTTAGGATTTAATTTCATTTCCTTTAAGAGTTCTTCCAGCTCTTTAGACATTGTTGTTAGGTTATTGTACAGCTGTTCATCTGTAACTAACTTACCTAAAGTACCTTTTCCACTATTAATACCATCTAATAAAGTGTTAGAAGAATTTAAAGTAATTTCTGCTTTTCTAATAATTGCACCAATGTTTGAATTGGCTAATGTATCTGATACTTTAGAAAAGTTTTCGGTAATGTTTTTAGTATTTTGTAAACTTTCTTTTAAATCTGTTGATGTAGAATTGATAACCCCATTCATAGCTACAACCGTTTTTCTTACCTCTTTAATAGTTACTTCTAGATTTTTTACGGTAGATTTTAAGCTGTTTCTTGTATTGTTATCTAGTACATCATTAACGTTTTTAAACAGTAAATCTGCACTTATTAATACTTTTTCTAGTTTTGCTTGAAGCGGATCTAACCTTTCTCCAATAGAGGTAAATAAACTAGATTCTGCTTCTCCTATTAAAGTGTCTCCAGAAACCGCCATTTCTCCTTCATAACTTGGCACTATAGCTAAATTTGAAGCACTTAAAGGGTTGGGTGAATAAATTTTAACAACACTTTTATTAGAGAATTGAAAATCATCATCTACTGCAAAACGAACAATTAAATGACCTCTTTTTTCTGGTGATTGATCAAATTTAATGCTCTCTACTTTACCTACTTTAAGACCATTAATGGTTACAAAACTAGACCTTGTTAAACCACCAATCTTTTTATATTCGACATTAAAGTATCTCGTGTCTCCATCAAATAAATTTTGACCTTTTAAAAAATTAAAACCCCATACAAATAGTACGATTATAATTAAAGCAACAATACCTGTTTTTAACTCTCTAGACATAAATAGAAATTTAATAACAATATTACTAATTATTTTTGGGAGAAACGATTAAAATCACTGCATTTTAACAGCATCTTTTACAGAGATTTTAACACCGTTTTTAAAAGCCACAATAAACGCAGAAGTATATCCTTTAGATTTGGCTGTTTTTAAAGATTTTTTTACCTGATTATAATCTGATGTATTTGCATAATAATACTTGTAAAATTTATTTATTTTAAGTCTCTCTACTCCTTTTAAACCTTTAAAATTATAAGATTTTGTTGCGATTTTATTTTTTCCAGAAGCAATTTGAATTTTAAAAACAACATCATTAACTTCTTTATTATGTACAACTTTATCTACAACTGTATTTAACTTTAAATTAGAAATATAATTATTTATAGCATCTGCAATTGCAACTGCCATTTGGTTTTGTCCCTTTTTAGAATTTAAGAATCTGCCTTCTTTTTTGTTGGTTAAAAAACCTAATTCTACCAAAACACTTGGCATTATTGTTTCTCTTAAAACTTGAAAATTATTTTGTTTTACTTTTCTATTATTTCTTTTTAGTTTAAAGGCAAAGTTATTCTGAATTAAACTTGCTATCTCTAAACTTTTATCTAGATTTTCTTCTTGAAGTAAGGACAAACCTATTACAGATTCTGCAGAGTTTGGGTTAAAACCTTCATAGCGCTTTTCATAATTATCCTCTAATAAAATGGCAGCATTTTCTTTTTTTGCAATTTCTAAATTCTTTTTGTTACCACTTAAGCCCAAAACAAAAGTACCTGCTCCATAGGCATTAGTAGTATGAGAATCGCAATGAATAGACACAAATAAATCTGCTTTTGCTTCATTTGCAATACCTCCTCTTTTCCATAATTCTATAAAAACATCTTTTTTACGTGTGTAAATAACTTTAATATCCTTTTTCTTAGCTAGTTTTTTTCCAACTGCTAACGCTACTTTTAGTGCTATATTTTTTTCTTTATAACCATTTCCTAAATTACCAGGGTCTTTACCTCCATGACCTGCATCTATAACAATAACATATTTTTTTTGAGCATTTAACGTAGTTATGTTCAAAAAAAACAGCATTGTACATGTTAAAATAAATACTATTTTAAACTTGGTATTAAATTTGTTGTTTTGTTGGAAATGCATCAATAAAATTTAACTAATTTTGGCAACTTAAATTTGGTGCTTCAAATATTGAGCCATACTTTTACCTTAATACAAAAATAGTATTTATAGCATTGCAATCAAACCAATTATACATACTTTTATTTTGTTCTTTCTTTTTGATAGAAATGTCTTATGCCCAAGATATTAAACCTGATAAAAAGATAGCAACTCCTATTGTTAAAAAAGACACTTTACCTACCAAAGTAAAAAAATCTTTTTTAAAGAGTAAAAATGATACTTTACGCAATGTAAAAAAGGACTCTATTGCAAAAGATTCTTTAAAACCAAAAGAAACAATAGAAGACATAATTACCCATACTGCATTAGATTATACCATACAAAATGCTAAAAATAAAACTGTTACTTTATATAATGAAGCTCAAATAACCTACACAGATATCGATTTAAAAGCAGGTATTATTATTGTAGATTATAAAAAAAATACATTATTTGCAAAGGGGATTAAAGATAGCACTGGCTACACACAACGTCCTGTTTTTAAACAAGGTAGCCAAGAATCTGAGCAAGACTCTATCATTTACAATTTTAAAAGTAAACGTGCTTTAATTTATGGTTTAAAAACAAAACAAGGAGAAATGTTTACTTATGGCGAAAAAACCAAACGTGTAAACGACTCTACAATCTATGTAAGAAAAATTAGATTTACCACTTCAGAAAAAGACAACCCAGATTATTACATTGCTACAAACAAAGCAAAGTTAGTTCCAGGCAAGAAAATTATTGTAGGTGCTAGTAATTTAGTTTTAGCAGATGTACCAACACCACTATTTTTACCTTTTGCATATTTTCCTTTAAGTGAAACAAGTGTTTCTGGTTTTTTAATACCCGCTTTTGATACTGGAAGTAGTCCAAGAGGTATTGGTTTTCAAAATGGAGGGTACTATTTTGCAATTAGCGATTATGTAGATTTAGCTGTACGAGGAGATGCTTATTCTAATGGTAGTTGGGGATTAAGATTTAACTCTAACTACAGAAAAAGATATCGATTTAGTGGAAGTTTTATTTTTAATTTTGAGAACAACATTAGTGGTATTAGAGGATTTAGTAGTTTTAGTAGGAGTAACAATTTTAATGTTAGATGGTCTCATAATCAAGATGCAAAAGCAAGTCCTAATTCTAGATTTACAGCTTCTGTTAACTTGGGAAGTAGTCGGTTTTTTAGAGAATCTCAAAATCAATTTAATGTTTCGCAAACACAAACAAA
Source organism: Polaribacter sp. 2305UL8-11 (assembly GCF_058147165.1). Taxonomy (NCBI): domain Bacteria; kingdom Pseudomonadati; phylum Bacteroidota; class Flavobacteriia; order Flavobacteriales; family Flavobacteriaceae; genus Polaribacter; species Polaribacter sp. 2305UL8-11. The sequence goes on from NZ_JBYVJW010000012.1 coordinate 72,281, forward strand.
CACCTTTAATTCATCTATAAATTATAGCAAAACATTTGTTGGCACTCCTTTTAATATGAATTTGACTGCCACTCATCAACAAAACACAAATACAGAAAAAATTACAATGACATTACCTTCTTTAACAGTAAATATGAATAGGATTTATCCGTTTGCTAAAGGTGGTGTTAAGAAAAACCCGATTCAAAAACTTGGATTTAACTATACAATGCAAGGTCAGTATTTAATTAACACTAATGATGACGAGTTTTTTACTAGCAAAATGTTTAAAACTGCTACAGCAGGTGTACAACATAAAACCGGAACAAATACCAATATAAAAGCTTTTAAATATTTTACACTATCTCCTAGTGCTAATTTTGAAGAAACTTGGAATTTTAATCATATCAAAAAAAGTTATGACCCTGTTAAAAATGAAGTTGTGATTGATTCTTTAACCGGTTTCAAAGCATTTAGGACTTACAATTTAGGGGTTAGCTTAAGTACAAATATTTATGGAACATTTAACTTTACAAAAGGAAGGTTAAAAGCCATTAGACATACATTTAGACCTTCTATTTCTTATTCATATAGACCAGATTTTGGAACCAAATTTATAAAACAAGTACAACAAAGTGCAGACCCCTTAGACTTAGCTAATTACACTATTTTTGATTCTAGTTTATACAGAGCTCCTGGAGTTGGTTTAAGTAATTCTATTGGAATAACTTTAAATAACGTTTTAGAGGCTAAAGTTGCTCCAAAAGATCCTGATAGTGATGAGGAAGATGAAAAAATTACACTTTTAAACAACTTAAATTTTAGTAGCTCCTATAATATTGCTGCAGATAGTTTACGTTGGTCTCAAGTGAATTTTTCTGCTGGTACTCGTTTATTTAAAGACAAATTAGCTATAAATCTAAGTGGCTCTATGGATCCATATCAGGTAAATGATGCTGGACAGAGAATTAACAAATTCAACCCAGGTATTTTTAGAGTTACCAATGCAAGTTTAACTGCCAATTATTCTATTTCTAGTGCAGATTTTAAAAAGGATGCAAAAGGAAATCAAAATAATCAGAATAATGACCCTAACAACTCACAAGATGTTATTGGAGCTGATATAAACCCAAATGATAGATTTGGACAAAGAAAACCTATTAATTCTAGTAAAAAAGATAAAAATAAGACTGCAAATTTATACAAGGCAGATATACCTTGGTCTATTAATTTTGCTTATGCAACCAATTATATAAATAACGGAATTGACCCAGGAAAAATTGGTGTTCACAGTTTAATGTTTAGTGGTAATGTAGAATTGACACCTAAATGGAAATTAGGTTACTCTTCTGGATATGATATAAAATCTGGCGCATTTACTTTTTCTAGATTTAATTTTAGTAGAGATTTAGACAGTTGGCAATTCAACTTTAACTGGGTTCCTTTTGGCACAAACTCTTCTTACACCTTTTTTATTGGAGTAAAATCTTCTGTTTTGCAAGATTTAAAATGGGATAAAAACAAACCACCAGATAGAAGGTTGTTTTAGGAGTTAGGAGTTAGGAAAAATGAACCTTTTTTAAAATTAATAAACATACAATGAAAAAAATAATCACAACATTAAAAGCACCTGCACCAATTGGACCATACAATCAAGCAGTTTTAAGCGGAAATACACTTTACACTTCTGGACAAATTGCTATTAATCCAGAAAATGGCGAATTGGTTTTATCATCTATAAAAGAAGAAACCACTCAAGTTATGGAGAATTTAAAAGAGGTTTTAGCTGCAGCTGAAATGACTTTTGAGAATGTTATTAAAACAACTATCTTTATTTCTGATATGCATAATTTTGCAGAGATAAATGCAGTTTATGGTAATTATTTTAATGAAGAAACTGCACCTGCAAGAGAGACTGTAGAAGTTGCCAATTTACCAAAATTTGTAAACGTAGAAATTAGTGCAATTGCTGTGAAGTGAGCAGTGTGAAGTAAACTAAAAAAACCTGATAGATTAATTTCTATCAGTTTTTTTTAATGGCTTAATAGCTAAATTATTAAATTTTAAGAAGAGGCTGTCTGGAAAGTCAAAAAAATAATTACTTGTCATATTAAGTTTGTTAAAACACAACTGATAATCAATGAGTCACAAAGATTCGACAAAGCTGTCTTGAGCAAAGATGAAAAGCTCAGTTTGACATACTTAACTACTTTTTAGACAGCCTCTTCTTTGTCTTCTTCTTTATATACTAATGGATGATCTTCTTCACCTAAACCTACAATTTTAATAATACTAGAAACCGCATTAAATAACATTAAAACAACACTTATTAAACCTCCACTAAGTAAGGATGAAACCCCTAAACTTATATAGTAAAAATAAGAATACCACTCTGTTGGAACATTTTCAGCTTCAGTTACCGGAAAATTTAACAGTTGAAAAGCAATCATTGCTGTAATAAAAACGGTTGTATCTATTTTTGCAATTAATAATACATGCCTGTAATGACTTTCATTTAGTTTAGATTTTGTACTAGAACTAACACTTAATAGGGTTAAAAGTAACGCCAAAATTGTTGCTGATGCTAACACTATAGTATTGCATAAAATATTAATTCCTGGCAAAGAAGATTTTATGAGCTGTTTTGCTTCATAACCGCTTACGCTCCCTAAAGTAAAAGCTGCTAAACCTGTAAAAACAGCAGCTATTAAACCTCCAAAAAGAGCTCTTTTGTTATAGTTAGAAAGTTTTAAAAAATTTATCACTTACTAGCAAATAATTTAATATCATTTGCAGAAACTTCTTTTTCTCCTAATATAATTAAACGTTCTACAACATTTCTTAATTCACGAATATTACCTGTCCAGTCATATTCTTGTAAAAGCTTAATAGCAGCAGAAGAAAATTCTTTTTTAGGAGTTCCTTGTTCATCAGATATTTTTTTTGTGAAAAAATCTACTAGTAAAGGAATGTCTTCTCTTCTATCATTTAATGCAGGAACTTTAATTAAAATTACAGCCAACCTATGATACAAATCTTCTCTAAAACGCCCTTCTGCAATTTCTACTTTTAAATTCTTATTGGTTGCTGCAACTATACGTACATTTACTTTAATATCTTTATCAGAACCTACTCTTTGAATTTTATTTTCTTGCAAAGCACGTAAAACTTTTGCTTGTGCAGATAGGCTCATATCTCCAATTTCATCTAAAAAAATGGTTCCTCCATTTGCAGCTTCAAATTTACCTGCTCTGTCTTTATTTGCTCCAGTAAAAGATCCTTTTACATGACCAAACAACTCACTTTCTATTAATTCTGATGGAATTGCTGCACAGTTTACCTCAATCATTGGTGCTTTTACTCTTTCAGATTTTTCGTGTAACCAATGTGCTACTAGTTCTTTTCCTGTTCCATTTGGCCCCGTAATTAAAACTCTTGCATCTGTAGCTGCTACTTTTTCTATAATTTCTTTAATATGAGAAATGGCATCACTTTCTCCAACCATTTCATAATTTTTACTTACTTTTTTCTTTAAACGTTTGTTTTCTACTATTAACACTTTTTTTTCTAAAGCGTTTCTAACTGTGTTTAACAAACGGTTTAAATCTGGTGGTTTAGAAATGTAATCAAAAGCCCCTAAACGCATCGTATTTACAGCAGTATCTAAATCTCCATGACCAGATATCATTACAATAGGTACTTCTGGTTTTATTTTTTTTGCTTTTTCCAGCACCTCTACTCCATCCATCTTTGGCATTTTTATATCACAAAGAACCAAATCGTAATCGTTATTTTTAATCATTTCAATACCTAACAATCCATCTTCTGCTTCTTCTACATTATATGCACTACTTTCTTCTGATATAATTTTTGTTAAGACTCTTCTAATAGCAGCTTCGTCTTCGATAATTAATATTTTTGACATGTTTTTTATATTCTAAATTTAATTCCTGTTCTTAAATAAAATGAGTTTAGATTGTCTAAAGTATAAACATTATCTCTATTATCACTTCTTAAAACGTTATTTAATCTTAATGTGTAACCTGCGTAAGCATACCAAACTAAATGTTTATTTAATAAATACTCATAACCTAAACCAGCTGCCACAACTGATAAAGAAATATTATCAATATTTTTTCCTAAAACTGAAGTTGGTCTTTGTAAATGAGCAAAATATCCATCTAGTGCTGTAAATGCTTGGATATTGTTTTTAGTATTGATGTTGTATTTTAAATTCATCTTGGGCACACCAACTGTATAAGACCATTTATTGTTTACTTCTCTGTAATAACTTATTAAAGGAAGAGGAAATGGAATACCTGCTGTTGTATTATAAGTTAGTCCTAAAATTAATCTGTATGGATGTACGTCTTTTACATTAGTTCTATCTTTTATAAAAAAAGCTCCTCCATTTATAAATAAATCTTTTCCTGTAATTTTTCCATTCAATGTTGATGCTAATCTTGGTGTAATTTTAAAAGCAGCTCTCCATTTAGTATTCATTTTATAGGTATAAGCTAAATTTAAATCTAACACAGTAATTGTTTCTACCAAAGATTTATCAAAAGGGTAATTGTCTCTTAAATTTAAGTAAATACGATTGTACTGTGTACCTACAACAAAATAGGTATCTTTTTTTAATTGAATTGGATAATTAAATAAAGCTCGTATTCTTGTATATTGATCTCCTGAGTTTTTTTTGGGGATAAAAGAATACTCTAGTCTTGCTAAATCTGTAAGTTGTGAATGAGTTACAGAACAATATAGTAGTGTAACTATTAATAAAATTTTCTTTAGCATAAATTTTTTGACTTATATTATTACTTATTTCATTCTGATACTTTTTCTTTTGTAGAATAAAAATGAACATCTCTTTGTGGAAAAGGAATTGTTACATTATTTTCTCTGAATAATTTATCTATTTCAAATCGAATATCACTTTGTACAAAAGGTGTTTCAAAACTATTATTAAGAGAAAAAACAACTTTAAAATTTAAAGAACTGTCTCCAAAATCTGTAAATAAAATTTTTGGTGCTGGTATTTTTAAAACTTTATCATGACTTTTAGCTGCTTGGGTAAGTAATTTTTTTACTTTATCTACATCACTTCCATACGCTACTCCAACACTAACAGACTCTCTTGTTTCTACTCCATTTTCTGTCCAATTAAATAAAATATTGGTTAAATATAAATGATTTGGTATTACCAAAACTTTATTATCTATTGTTACTGCTCTAGTAGTTCTTAACCTAATTTCTATAACTCTACCTACTTTTCCATCCAATTCTATAATATCTCCAACATGAACAGATTGATCCATCAATATAAAAATTCCAGAAAAAATATCCTGAAACAGCGTTTGTAAAGCCAGACCAACACCAATTAAAAGTGCTGCAGATGCTGCAAACACAGCTGTTACATTAACGCCAGCAGCATTTACTCCTATTAAGAAAATAACCAAATACACAAACCAACGTATGTAACTAAAAACGGTTACAAATTTTTGTTTGTCATTTTCTGGTAGTTTTCTTGTTAAAAAATTTCTTACAAATTTAAGTACTATAGAAGTTAATATTAATGCAATCGCTATAATTAGTAATCCTTTTACAGAAATACTAATTTCTTTAGTAAATGTAAAAGTATAATCTAAAACAGAATTTGCTTCTTCTACAATAGTATCTTGAAGTTGTTCTAACTTATCTTGCATTAACCTTTGTATTTAATCCATTTATATAAATCTTTATAAGTAGGTTTTTTACCATACATTAAAATACCTACTCTATAAATTTTGGCAGCTAGCCAAACCATAAATATAAAGGTAATTACTAATAAAGTCATAGAAATTGCCAATTCATACCAAGAAACTCCAAAAGGAACTCTCATTAACATAACTATAGGACTTGTAAATGGTATGTAAGAAAACAACACAGCAATAGATCCATGAGGATCATTAATAACCGTTGCAAAACCAACATAAACAGCTAATATTAATGGCAACATTATTGGCAACATAAATTGTTGCGTATCTGTTTCATTATCTACTGCTGCACCCACTGCTGCAAATAATGAGCTGTATAACATATAACCACCTAAAAAGTAGAAAATAAAAAGTACAAATAACTTTAAGATTGGTAACCTTAAAATTTCTTGAATAACTAATTGCCCTTTATCTCCAGATGCTGCTTGTTTTGCAACTTCCATTTGTTCTGCAGGCACTCTTGATGATTGCATTTCTACAACATCTACTCCAAAAACCGATGATGCTACAGTAATTATGGCAAACAATATAATACCCCAAATAAAGAATTGTAGTAAACCAGCAGAAGCATTACCAATAATTTTACCCAACATTAACTGAAAAGGTTTTACTGATGATACTATAACTTCTATAATTCTACTTGTTTTTTCTTCGATAACACTTCTCATTACAGAGGTTCCGTAAATCATAACAAACATCATTAAAAAGTAACCTGCAATCGCCCCAACTCCAATTTTTAATCCGTTTATTAATTTTGATGATTCTTCTCCAGAAAAATTAAACATTTTAATATCTGATTGAATTCTTGATGCATTGATTTTATCGATGTCAATCCCAAAAGTATTTAGTTTTTGATTTCTTAATTTTCTTTCTATTTTATTCTCTATAGAATTCATCACAGACATACCTGGAGAGTCTTTTGAGTAAAATTCAATAGATTTTGCTAATATTTCTAAGCTATCTTTTTGCGGAATAATTAAAGCTCCATAATAATTCCCTGCTTCTACTTTTTTCTTAGTTTCTTCAATTCCAAGAGCTGTATAATCTGAATAATGAATGGTTTTAGAATCTTTAAAATCTTCTTTAGAAAACAGCCCAGAATTGTCTACATAAACTATTTTCTTAACTTTTTCGTCATTTTTTTGCATCAAAAAATAAACCAAAGCACCCATTCCTACCATAATTAGCGGACTTAAAAAAGTCATCACTATAAATGATTTATTACGAACTTTCGCAATAAACTCTCTCTGTATAATTAGTTTTAACTTGCTCATTTTTTAACTGTTTTTATTTACTGCTTGAATAAAAATATCGTTCGCACTTGGTATTAATTCTACAAAATGTTGCACTTCTCCTCTATTGGTTAAAAATGACAATAAGTCGTTTGCAGAATTTGTTTCATTTAGCTTTACATTTAAAGTCAATTCATTTCCAAGCAACTTAAAATCAGCTGGAAAAACTTTAAAATTTTCTTTTAATTGATTTTCCACTTCGTCTGGATTGCTTGTGTTTAGTCCTACTTGAAAAGTATGTGTTCTAAACTTACGTTTGATATCATCTAACTTTCCATCTAAAATCTTGTTCGATTTATCAATCAGCGCAATTTCGTCACACATTTCTTCTACAGATTCCATTCTATGAGTAGAGAAAATGATAGTTGCACCTTCATCTCTTAATTGTAAAATTTCTTTAGCAATTAATTGTGCGTTTATGGGGTCGAAACCAGAAAAAGGCTCATCAAAAATTAATAACTTAGGATTGTGCATCACTGTAACAATAAACTGCACTTTCTGCGCCATTCCTTTTGAAAGTTCTTCTATTTTCTTTCCCCACCAAGCAGAAATATCAAATTTATCAAACCAATATTTTAAACGTTTTTTAGCTTCATTTTTAGACAATCCTTTTAATTGTGCCAAATACAAAGCCTGCTCGCCTACTTTCATAGATTTATATAAACCACGTTCTTCTGGCAAATAACCAATTTGAGCTGTATGTTTTGGTGCCAATACTTCTCCATCTAAAAAAATAGAACCAGCATCTGGCATTGTAATTTGGTTGATAATTCTAATTAACGATGTTTTTCCTGCTCCATTTGGACCTAATAATCCAAAAACACTTCCTTTAGGAATATGTAATGAAACATCATTTAATGCTGTAAAATCTCCATATTTTTTTACAACATTATTAATTTCTAATAAATTCTCCATTGATTATTGTTGATTTTTATTGAAAGCTTTCAGTAGATACAAACTTACATATTTTCTAAGTATTAGTATTCATTAGAATTAAAACGTTACAATAAATATTTTGTTAAAATTTACTATGCATGCATAACTTTTTCGCAATTTACTATGCGTGCATAATAAATTTTTATATATTTGGCACAATGGATAAATATAAATCAATAGATCATCAATTAAGAGCAACTTGGCAAGCTGTTGCAAAGATGTATAATGAGCAGGCTGCAAAGCATGATAGTACAATGGCTACAGCCTTTGTTTTATTAAATATTGATAAAGAAAAAGGAACTCCTTCTACAGCTTTAGGACCACTAATGGGAATGGAACCTACAAGTCTTTCTAGAATTTTAAAAAACATGGAAGATAAAGGTGCTATTTGTAGAGAGAGAAACCCAGATGATGGTAGAAGTGTAATTATTAAATTGACTGATTTCGGAAAAGAAATGCGAAAAGTTTCTAAAGGTCATGTTATCCAATTTAACGATGCAATTAGAGAGCATGTTTCAGAAAAAGATTTAGAAGGTTTTTTTAATGTAACATCAACAATTAATAAATTAATTGCTGACAAAGATATTTATGTAGAAGTTAGTAATAAAGCAGTATAAACAAACAAACTAATGACAAGAAGAATTAAAAAAGTAGCAATAATTGGTTCTGGAATAATGGGTAGTGGAATTGCCTGTCATTTTGCCAATATTGGTGTAGAAGTTCTTTTGTTGGACATAGTTCCAAGAGAATTAACTGACAAAGAAAAAGCAAAAGGATTAACTTTAGAAGATAAAGTGGTTCGCAATCGTTTGGTAAATGACGCCTTAACAGCTTCATTAAAATCAAAACCTTCTCCTATTTATAATCAAAAATTTGCAAACAGAATTACCACTGGTAATTTAGAAGATGATATTGCAAAAGTGGCTGATGTAGATTGGATTATGGAGGTTGTTGTAGAAAGATTAGACATCAAAAAAATAGTTTTCGAAAAACTAGAAAAATACAGAACTCCTGGTACTATAATCTCTTCTAATACTTCAGGAATTCCTATCAAATTTATGAACGAAGGAAGAAGTGAAGATTTTCAGCAACATTTTGCAGTTACACACTTTTTTAATCCTCCAAGATATTTAAAACTTTTTGAAGTGGTTCCTGGACCCAATTGTAAACAAGAAGTTACAGATTTCTTAATGATGTATGGAGAAAAATTTTTAGGTAAAACATCTGTTTTAGCTAAAGATACGCCTGCATTTATCGGAAATAGAATTGGAATTTTCGGAATTCAATCTTTATTTCATCAAGTAAAAGAATTAGGATTAACAGTTGAAGAAGTTGATAAATTAACAGGCCCAGTAATTGGTCGTCCAAAATCGGCTACTTTTAGAACCGTTGATGTAGTTGGGTTAGATACATTGGTACATGTTGCAAACGGAATTTATGAGAACTGTCCTAATGATGAAGCGCACGATTTATTCAAATTACCAGATTTCATCAATACAATGATGGAAAACAAATGGTTAGGAAGCAAAACAGGACAAGGTTTTTACAAAAAAGCTGTGGTAGATGGTAAGAAAGAAATTCTAACGTTAGATTTAGATACGATGGAATATCGTTCTAAAAAACGCGCAAAATTTGCCACTTTAGAATTGACAAAAACCATTGATAAACCAATTGATAGATTTAAAGTTTTAATTAACGGAAAAGACAAAGCTGGCGAGTTTTACAGAAAAAACTTTGCAGCAATGTTTGCGTATGTACAAAATAGAATTCCAGAAATATCTGACGAATTGTATAAGATTGATGATGCCATGAAAGCTGGTTTTGGCTGGGAGAATGGACCTTTCGAAATTTGGGATGCTGTTGGTGTAGAAAAAGGAATCGAATTAATGAAAGCAGAAGGTAATGAACCTGCAACTTGGGTTACAGGAATGTTGGCTGCTGGTTCTAAATCTTTTTATTCAGTGAAAGAAGGAGCAACTTATTATTATGATATTCCTTCTAAATCACAAACCAAAAAACCAGGACAAGATGGATTTATCATCTTAGATAATATTAGAAAATCTAACGAAGTTTTCAAAAACTCTGGTGTTGTAATTGAAGATATTGGAGATGGAATTTTAAATATAGAATTCCAATCTAAAATGAACACAATTGGTGGTGATGTTTTAGCAGGAATTAATAAAGGAATAGATTTAGCAGAAAAGAATTTCCAAGGATTGGTTGTTGGAAATCAAGCAGCAAACTTCTCTGTAGGTGCAAATATTGGTATGATTTTTATGATGGCTGTAGAGCAAGAATATGATGAGTTAAATTATGCTATCAAATATTTCCAAGACACCATGATGCGTATGCGTTATTCTTCAATTCCAACTATTTCTGCACCTCATGGAATGGCATTAGGTGGTGGTTGCGAAATTTCTTTGCATGCAGACAAAGTAGTTGCAGCTGCAGAAACGTATATGGGATTAGTTGAGTTTGGAGTTGGTGTAATTCCAGGTGGTGGAGGTTCTAAAGAAATGGCTTTAAGAGCATCAGACTCTTTTAGTAAAGGAGATGTAGAGTTAAACATTTTACAAGAAAACTTCTTAACTATTGGAATGGCAAAAGTATCTACTTCTGCTTATGAAGCGTTCGATTTAGGCTTAATGCAAAAAGGAAAAGATGTTGTAGTTGTAAATAAAGACAGACAAATTGCTACTGCAAAAGCACACGCAAAATTAATGGCAGAAAGTGGTTATACACAGCCTGTAAAAAGAAAAGATGTAAAGGTTTTAGGAAAACAAGCCTTAGGTATGTTCTTAGTAGGAACAGATTCTATGGAACATTCTAAATACATCTCTGAACACGATCAAAAAATAGCCAATAAGTTAGCTTATGTAATGGCTGGAGGAGATTTATCTGAACCAACTTTAGTTACAGAGCAATATTTATTAGATTTAGAAAGAGAAGCATTTTTATCGCTTTGTACAGAACGTAAAACGTTGGAAAGAATTCAACAGATGTTAAAAACTGGAAAACCACTTAGGAATTAAGATTTTAGTAGATAGTATTAAGTATAAAGACAACAAAAACAAAATATAAACTTAATATCCGATACTAAAATCTAAATACTATTATTATGCACAGATTCGAAGAGTTGAAAATATGGCAAAAAGCAATGGACATTACAGAAAAATGTTACAGAGCTTCAGAAAATTTCCCTAAAGAGGAAAAATATGGTTTGACATCACAACTTAGAAGAAGTGCTGTTTCTATTCCTTCGAACATATCTGAAGGAGCAGGAAGAAATACAAATGGAGAATTCAAACAATTTTTAGGAATTGCAAATGGTTCTTCTTATGAATTATTAACTCAATTATATTTATCAAAAAGATTAAATCTAATTAATGAAGAAAATGTAAGACCTATAATTAATGAAATTATTGAAGTAACCAAAATGAACTATTCGCTTCAAAAATCACTTACAAAGTCTTAATTCTTTATACTAAAATCTTAATACAACTATGAGCAAAACAGCATATATAGTAAAAGCATACAGAACTGCAGTTGGCAAAGCTCCAAAAGGTGTTTTCCGCTTTAAACGTGCAGACGAGTTGGGTGCAGAAACCATTCAACATATGATGAAAGAATTACCAAATTTAGACGTAAAACGTATAGATGATGTAATTGTAGGAAATGCAATGCCAGAAGGTTCTCAAGGATTAAATATGGCTCGCTTTATTTCTTTAATAGGATTAAATTCTGTGGATGTTCCTGGGGTTACTGTCAATCGTTTTTGTTCTTCAGGATTGGAAACTATTGCAATGGCAGCAGCTAAAATTCAAGCAGGAATGGCAGATTGTATTATTGCAGGTGGAGCAGAAAGTATGAGTTCTGTTCCGATGACAGGTTTTAAACCAGAATTAAATTACGATACCATAAAATCTGGTCACGCAGATTATTATTGGGGAATGGGAAATACAGCAGAAGCTGTAGCAAATCAGTTTAAAGTTTCGAGAGAAGATCAAGATGAATTTGCATACAATTCTCACGTTAAAGCTTTAAGAGCACAGGCCGAAAATCGTTTTCAAGACCAAATAGCTCCGATTGAAGTTGAACAAACGTATTTGGATGCAAACGGAAAAAAGCAAACTAAAAAATATACAGTTACTAAAGATGAAGGACCAAGAGCAGGAACCTCAACAGCTGTTTTAAATAAATTAAGAGCTGTTTTTGCAGCTAATGGAAGTGTAACAGCAGGAAACTCATCGCAAATGAGTGATGGTGCTGCTTTTGTTATGGTAATGAGCGAGGAAATGGTTAAGGAACTAAACCTAGAACCTATAGCAAGAGTCGTAAATTATGCTGCTGCTGGTGTAGAACCAAGAATTATGGGAATTGGACCTGTAGCTGCAATACCAAAAGCTTTAAAACAAGCAGGTTTACAACAAAATGATATTGAATTAATTGAATTAAATGAAGCTTTTGCATCACAATCTTTAGCAGTGATGCGTGAATTAAACTTAAATCAAGAAATTGTAAATGTAAATGGTGGAGCGATTGCTTTAGGGCATCCATTAGGTTGTACAGGAGCTAAACTATCTGTGCAACTATTTGATGAAATGCGCAAAAGAAACATGAAAAACAAATTCGGAATGGTAACAATGTGTGTAGGAACTGGACAAGGTGCTGCTGGTATATTTGAATTTCTTTCTTAAAAAAGAAAAGAGAAAATAGAGAAAAGAAAATAGACGAATGTGCGCTAAACAAAGACATAATTATAAAAACCTGAAAATCTGGATTCTCGGATTAGAGATAACAAATGACATTTCAGATATTTTAGTAAACTTTCCAAAGCACGAAAGATTTGATTTAAGTTCACAAATGAGTAGATGTTCTGTTTCTATGCCAAGTAACATTGCAGAAGGATCCTCAAGAACAGATAAGTCTTTTAGTCATTTTCTTGATATTTCTTTGGGTTCTTCATTCGAATTAGGAACTCAATTACTAGTAGCAAAATATAGAAATTATATTAATAACGAAACTTTAAATAAAATTGAAGAAAAAATAGAAGAATTCCAAAGGATGACAATGGGATTTCAAAATAGCCTTAAATAAGGTCTATTTTCTATATTCTTTCTTCTATAATCTTATAAAAACAAACAAAAAATGGCAGAATTATTAAGAGGTGGTCAATTTCTTGTAAAAGAAACAAACTGTGAAGACGTTTTTACTCCTGAAGATTTTACTGAGGAGCAACAAATGATGAAAGAAGCTGTGATGGAATTTAATGATAGAGAAATCATTCCACATAAAGCTCGTTTTGAAGCAAAAGATTATGCATTAACTGAAGAAGTAATGCGTAAAGCTGGAGAATTAGGCTTCTTAGGAGTTGCTGTTCCTGAAGCGTATGGTGGTTTAGGAATGGGATTTGTTTCTACTTTATTAACTTGTGACTACATTTCAAGTGGAACTGGTTCTTTTAGTACTGCTTTTGGTGCACATACAGGAATTGGAACCATGCCAATTACTTTATATGGAACTGAAGAACAAAAGCAAAAATACGTACCTAAATTAGCTACTGGAGAGTGGTTTGGGGCTTATTGTTTAACAGAACCAGGCGCTGGATCTGATGCAAATTCTGGTAAAACTACTGCAGAATTATCTGCAGATGGAAAATCATACAAAATTAACGGACAAAAAATGTGGATTTCTAATGCAGGTTTTTGTCGATTAATGATTGTTTTTGCACGTATTGAAAACGATAAAAATATTACAGGATTTATTGTAGAATATGATGAAAAAAATCCAAATGGAATTACATTAGGAGAAGAAGAACATAAATTAGGAATTAGAGCATCATCAACAAGACAAGTATTTTTTAACGACACAGTTGTTCCTGTAGAAAACATGTTAGCTGGACGTGGAGAAGGATTTAAAATTGCAATGAATGCTTTAAATGTTGGTCGTATAAAATTGGCTGGTGCTTGTTTAGACTCTCAACGTAGAATTATTTCTTATGCTGTAGATTATGCTAATGAGCGTAAACAATTTAAAACTCCAATTTCAGATTTTGGTGCTATTAAAGTAAAATTAGCAGAAATGGCAACCAACACCTATGTTGGTGAATCTGCAACTTACAGAGCTGCTAAAGATATTGAAGATAGAATTGCATTAAGAGTAGAAGCAGGAAACACTCACCAAGAAGCAGAATTAAAAGGTGTAGAAGAATATGCTATAGAATGCTCAATCTTAAAAGTTGCTGTTTCTGAAGATGTACAAAATTGTGCAGATGAAGGAATTCAAATTTTTGGTGGAATGGGATTCTCTGAAGAAACACCTATGGAATCTGCTTGGAGAGATGCAAGAATTGCTCGTATTTACGAAGGAACCAACGAAATTAACAGGATGCTTTCTGTTGGAATGTTGATTAAAAAAGCAATGAAAGGTCATGTAGATTTATTAGGCCCAGCAACAGAAGTTGCCAATAGTTTAATGGGAATACCTTCTTTTGAAACTCCAGATTTTTCTGAATTATTTTCTGAAGAAAAAGTAATAATTTCTAAATTAAAAAAGACTTTTTTAATGGTTGCTGGTGCAGCATTGCAAAAATATGGCCCAGAAATTGAAAAGCATCAACAGTTATTAATTGCGGCTTCAGATATTTTAATTGAGATTTATATGGCAGAATCTGCAATTTTAAGAACCGAGAAAAATGCAAAACGTTTTGGTGAAGATTCTCAATCTGCACAAATTGCAATGTCTAAATTATATTTATATCATGCAGTAGATATTATTGAAGAAAAAGGAAAAGAAAGCATTATTTCTTTTGCAGAAGGTGATGAACAACGTATGATGTTAATGGGGTTAAAGCGTTTTACAAAGTACGCAAACTATCCAGACATTGTAGATTTACGAAACGAAATCGCAGAAAAAGTAAAAGCAGAAAATAAATACTGCTTCTAAAAATCTCTTGATGTCAAATTGAGTTTGTTGAAAGCCAATAATTTCTTCAGACTCAACTGACAATCAAAAAAATATAAAAATTTAATTTAAAACATCAAGTTTTAGGTTATAGTTAGTTGTTTGTTTAAAAACCATCATTTATTTGATGGTTTTTTTTGTATTAAATTGATGTTAACAACCTCATATCAAATTAAATTAGTCCTTTTTATCGTAAATTAGTATTTTCTAAAATATTAAGATGAAACGAATGATGAATATTTACACACCAATTATTTGCAGCTTTTTATTGCTATTTTGTGCAAAACCTGCATCAGAAAAAGAAAAAATTACAGCAAAAATAACCACTATAAAAACTGTTAAAAAACACCCGAAATTTAATGCCTATTGGTATGCAGGAAAAGCAGAGATAACCTCGTACAAATTATCACAAGTTAGGTATGGAGAAATTCACGAAGGAACTGCAGTAAACATTTTTGTAACTGAAGATTTCTTGCCTAAAAAACAAGTAAAAGCAGATACTCAAAATAAGAAAAACATTCCTGTTTTAAAATTGAATAGCACCAAAAAATTTACCACAGGAATTTACCCATACTCTATAATGACAAGTACCTTTTCTCCTGTTGATGATAACAAAAAAGCGATTAAAATTTCTTTTTCAGCACAAGAATGGTGTGGAAACACCTTTGTTCAACTAAATAATAAAGCTAATTTTCAAATTGATTTTCATTCCTATTTTGAGAGTAATGCTGATAGACAAAAAACCCTTAAAAAAGATGTTTTAGAAAATGAACTTTGGAATAAAATTAGAATAAATCCTTATGGAGTTCCAAAAGGTAGGTATAAAGTAATCCCCTCTTT
This sequence comes from Polaribacter sp. 2305UL8-11, assembly GCF_058147165.1. NCBI lineage: Bacteria > Pseudomonadati > Bacteroidota > Flavobacteriia > Flavobacteriales > Flavobacteriaceae > Polaribacter > Polaribacter sp. 2305UL8-11. Next base: position 88,050 of record NZ_JBYVJW010000012.1, read on the forward strand.
TGAGTTTTTAGCATTGAATCATCAAAAAATTAAAGCCTATGATGCAGAAATCAATTTGATAGAAAAAGAAGGTTTTATTTATTTTTCTGTTTTCTATCCAGGGTTAAAAAGAAAACTAACAATAAAATTAACCAAAGAATTTCCTTATACTATTGAAGGTTGGGAAGAAATCATCAGTTCTCTTGGAAAAACATTAACTACAAAAGCTACAAAAATAAAAACCATTAAATCTGCTTATTGGAGTAAAAATGGAGTGAACAATATTGAAGAAAGAAAAGAATTGGGTTTAGAGTAAAATCTATAATTTTAACTTAAAAGCACATTTAAAATGAAAAAATATATATGCTATTTTCTAACTATTACTATACTTGCTTTTGGTTGTCAATCAAAAAAAACAATACAAATTGATGAAAATACATTATTAGAAAATATAAAAATTCTTTCTCACGATTCTTTAGAAGGAAGAGGTTTTTCGAAAAAAGGAAATTACAAAGCCCAAAAATTTATTGCAAATCAGTTTGAGAAAATTGGCTTAGAAAAAATAAATGGAGATAAATTTATTCAAGAATTTCCGTATACTTTTTCTGGAAAAAGAAGACAACGAATGTTTCCTGTTAAAAATGCTGCTGAAGATTTTTCTAATGTAAAAGACACCACTGTTATTGGTGGAAATGTAATTGGAAAAATATCAGGAAAAACAAATAAAACTATTGTAATTACAGGACATTTAGATCATCTAGGCATCAGAAATGGACAAATTTATAATGGTGCAGATGATGATGCTTCTGGAACTGCTGCGCTTTTTGCAATTGCAGAATATTTTTTAAAAAACAAACCAAAACACACCTTAGTTTTTGCTGCTGTAGATGCAGAAGAAATAGGTTCTTTAGGTGCTGATTATTTCTTGAAAAATTACTCCTCTAAAGAAAACATTGTCTTAAATATAAATATGGATATGATTGCTCATAACGATTCCTTACAATTGTACGCTTGTGGATTGTATCATTATCCACAGTTAAAAAAACCTATAGAAAATATAGAATCTCCTATCAATTTATTATTTGGGCATGACAATCCTAATGACAAAACCAAAGACGATTGGACGTTTTCTTCTGACCACAGAATCTTTCATAAAGAGAAAATTCCGTTTATATATTTTGGTGTAGAAGATCATAAAGATTATCATAAAGCAACAGATACTTTTGAGAACATCAATAAACAATTCTATATAGATGCTGTAAAACTCATAATAAATGCCATTAAAAATTATGATGAATTTTTAGAGTAAATACAATTATAATCCATTTAATATCAATACTTTTGCACGCAATTTGAAAACAGTGTAAATGAAACGTATTAAACAATATAAAAAGCTTTTTAACGTAGAAGGTGCTATAGATTTAAAAGATCTTAAAAAAACTTACAGGAGTTTGGTTAAAGAGTGGCACCCAGATAAATTTACTGACGAAGTAAAAAAAGAAGAAGCAGATGTTATGAGTACTCAAATTATTGATGGATATCATTTTTTGGTAAGCATTGCTCCAGAAACCAAAGAAGCTAATTTAGAAGCTTATAAAAAAACAATTACAGAGTTTCAAGTTGTAGATTGGCATCATAAAAGCATGTTGCTAGAAGTTACTTTTACAGACGGAAATAAATATGAATATTTTGGTGTAAACAAAATTCTTTTTGGGAAATTTGTAAACGCAAAATCGATGAATAATTTTGGAAAAAGAAATATCTTTAACAAATTTACTTACAGAAAATCGATGAAAGCATCAGTTATGGCTTAGTTGATAAACTAATTATTAATATTCATGTTTTCTCAGGAAAAATAAAAAAAGAGATTACACATCCTGTAATCTCTTTTCTATTTTCTTTCTTCTATTTTCTAAAAACTATTTCGCTCTAATAATTACATCACCATTAAAATTTTTAAAGAGTATTTCTGCTCCACCTCCATTAATAGATCCAGTAATCCATTTTTCAACTTTTACGCTGTATGCATTTCCTTTTCTATCATTGCCTTTGGTAATTTTTGCTTGAGATGGTTTTGCTTTTAAATCGAAATCTGTATAAATTTCTCCTCTATCAGATTTTACTTTTATATTTGCTTTTAACGTTTTAGGAAACGTAATATCAATATCTCCATTCATACTACTAAAAGCCATTGCTACATTGGGTGTTACCTTTATAAAATTAACAATAATATCTCTATTTAAAGCGTCTGCACTTACAGAACCACTAATATCTTTTAAGGTTATTTTTCCATTAATATTGCTAATATCCATAGTTCCGTTTACATTTTCTACATAAATTTCACCTCTATTTATGGTAGATATTTTTAACGAAAAGTTCTTAGGAACCTGAATTTCAAAATCTGTTGTTCCATGAACAGAACCTTTAACATGTACTATATTCTCATATTCTTCTGCACTAAACTCCAAAGAATTATTAGAAATTCTTTTTAAACCATTTATTTCATTTTTACTGGTTTTTCTTCCACTATAATACTTTTTATCTTCTCTTTTTGTTCCTGTAATAATTACCTCTTTTCCATTGGTTCCTTTAACAGAAATAGAACCGTTGATAATTCCCATTTTTAAAGAACCAGGTTTGGATGGGCTGCTTAACGGAATTGTAATTGTTTCTTGTGCAAATAAATTAGCAGTAAGTAGAAATACAAAACTTACTATGATTGATTTTATATATTTAGTTTTCATTTTATGATGTTTTTGTTGTCTATAATTATTTTTCTTTTCTATTTTTTTACAATTGCATCTCCATTTAATTGATTAAAATGCAAGTGTACTTTTCCATTTCCTATTTTAAAATGTCTGTTAGAATCTACTTTAAATTTTGTTTTTTTATCTCTGTACTCTTTAGTAGACTTTAATTTTGGTATGGTTTTAGTCACCTCAAAATTGGTGTAAAAACTTCCATTCATTGTTTTATAACTAATGCTTGCATCTAAATTATCTTTAAATTTTATATTGATATCTCCGTTTAAAGAATTGTAAAAACTCTCTTCTTTTGGATTTTCACTATACACAATATTAATGTCTTTATTCAGTGCATTTACATCTGTTGTTCCAGATACATTTTTCATATCAATAGCACCATTTATATTACGAACAATTAATAATTTTCCGTGTACATTTTCTACAGTAATATTACCATTATTTACTGCTTTTATATCTACACTTGCATTTTTTGGTACTTTAATTTTAAAATCCAATCTATATTTGTACATACGTTTACTTCTGTGCTTATAATTTCTTCGGTAATTGTAACTAAATTCTCTATGATCAAACTGACCTGTTTTTAGATCGAAAGTTGAATATGGAGAATCTAAATACACATAAACAGCATCGTCTTTTTTAGCAGATTTAATTCCGATTTCTTCTTTGCCAGTTTGTAAATCTTTTTCAGTATCTGCTGATATTGTTTTTGTAACCTCAACTTGAATAGTTTTTCCATTATAACCTTCTACATCTATAGAACCATAAACATTGTCTACTACTAAAATGTTATCTGGAGAATTTCTATTAAATTGATATTCTCTGCTTATTTTTTCTGTTGTTTTTAGTTTTTTATCTTTTTGATTTCTTTGCGCAGATATTGTAATGGCACAAGCAAAAAGTACAATTATTGTAAGTGATTTTAAAAATTTCATAATTCTGGGTTTTGATGAATGACTATTGTTTCTCTCTGTAAAAAGCGACCTAGGATTTGCCAGTTACATCAAATTTTATTTGTTGTCAATTCGAGTGAATTTCACGATTGAAATGAGTGAAATTTGTATCGAGAATAATTTTCTTGATAAAGAGCTCTCAAACTGACATATTATTTATATAATACTCTGTATACTTTCTTTCATTTTTTCTTTGGCAGTTGTATTTACGTCTTTCTCTTTGATGAGTTTTTCAAACGATTTTACAGCTTTTTTTTCTTGCAAAACCACCATTAAATCTGCCAATTCCATCTGTACCATTGGTGATGTTTGATGAGTAATTGACTTTACCAACCCTTCTCTAACTAAAGGAATGTGCGTATATTTTTTTAAAGCTTCTATTGCAGATAAACGAACGTTTACATTATCATCATTATTTAAAGTAGAAAACAGTGCTTTTAATATGGTTTCTGTAACATCATTTAATTTATTCACTTCATTTACAGCTTGTAATCTTTTATTTGCTGATGGTTGATCTAATAAAGTTAACACCAATTGAGAACGAACATTTTCGGTTTCCTTTTGTGCCACTTCAATTGTTTCTGCATTTACTGCTTTGTTAGAGTTAAATCCATTTCCTATAAAAAACCCAACAGTTAATATTGCCAAAGTATATGCTAATTGCTTTGGAAAGCTTCCAATAAAAAAGTTTTCTATCTTTTGGATGAAAGAAATTTTATTAACTCTCTTTTCTTCTGCATTTAACATCGAATAAAACTTTACATCCATTGCTGTTGTTGGTTCTGGAATTTCTTCTGAAGCATTCCAAAAAGTTTTTATTGCCTCAAATTCTTTTTGATGTTCTGGATTTTCTAGTAAAAACTGCTCAAATTCTTGTTGTTTTTCATCAGATAAATTTCCTGATAAATAATCAATCATTATTTCTTTAAATTCTACTGTTTTCATATTATTGTTTTTCTAAGGTTAGAAAAATAGTTTTTAATTCGTTAATGGCTCTGTGTACTTTTGTCCTTGCATTTCCTTCTGTACACCCTATAATTTCGCCTACTTCTTTGTATTTTAATTCTTTAAATTTGCTCAACACCAATAATTCTTTCTTTTCTGGCGATAATAAATGCAATGCCTTTTTTAAGGTTGATGTGTTTTCTAAAACTTCAATTTCTATATCAATAGAATCATTTTCAGATATTGCATAACTCACTTCATCTATATCTTGATGTTGGTTTTTTTTCTGTTTTTTAAATTCGTCATACATTTCATTTCTAGCAATTTGAAAAATCCACGTAATAAATTTACTTTCTTGATGAAACGTGTGTTTGTATTTTAATACTCTTATAAATACATTTTGCACTAAATCTTCACTTAAACTTGCATCTTTATTCATTTTATAAAAGAAGCCAAACAATCTTTTTTTGTAACGCTCATATAATAAGCCTAAATTATGATTTTGACCTTCTTTTACTTTTAGCATCAATGCATTATCTGATAATGTATTCAACTTATTTGGGTTTGGTTGGTTTTCTGAACAGATATACTGTTCATTTTTTAAAACGTTACAAATTAATCAATTTTATTTTCAGAAAAATGTAAAACAAAAAAGAGATTGTATTTCTACAACCTCTTTTTTTATACTTAAGTAACTGTGTTACTTATTCTAAAGCACCTAGATAACGTTCTGCATCTAAAGCTGCCATACATCCTGTACCTGCTGCTGTAACTGCTTGTCTGTATTCTTTATCTTGAATATCTCCAGCTGCAAAAACTCCTGGTAAATTTGTTTTGGTGGTTTTTCCTTTGGTAATTAAATAGCCTGTTTCATCCATATCTAAAACCCCTTTAAACAAGTCTGAATTTGGTTTGTGACCAATTGCAATAAAAACTCCTGTTACAGGAATTTCAAAAGTTTCTTTTGTTTGATTGTTGATGGCTCTTACACCTTCAACAACATTAGCTCCTAAAACCTCATCTATTTCTGTATTGTATAAAACTTCTATGTTTTCAGTTTTATTAACTCTATGTTGCATCGCTTTAGAAGCCCTCATAAAATCTTTACGCACTAACATAGTTACTTTATTACAAATATTTGATAAATAAGTAGCTTCTTCTGCTGCAGTATCTCCTGCTCCAACCACAACTACATCTTGACCTTTGTAGAAAAACCCATCGCAAGTTGCGCAAGCAGAAACTCCACCACCAATTAAACGTTGCTCGCTTTCTATTCCTAAATACTTTGCAGTAGCTCCAGTACAAATAATAATGGTTTCTGCTTCTATATGTTTAGATTCATCAACAATAATTTTATGAATTCCGCCAACTTCTTCATTTAAATCAACAGAAGTAACCAAACCAAAACGCACTTCAGTTCCAAAACGTTCTGCTTGATGTTTCAAATCTTCCATCATTGCAGTTCCATCAGTTCCATCTTTATAACCCGGAAAATTATCAACCTCTGTAGTAGTTGTTAATTGCCCACCCATTTGCATTCCTGTATACATTATCGGTTTCATATCTGCTCTTGCTGCATAAATAGCGGCTGTGTAACCTGCAGGACCAGAACCAATAATTAAACATTTTATTTTTTCTGTAGTATCTGACATAATCTTTATTTCTATAATTATAGAGAACAAAAATATTGTTTTTTACTCCTTATAAAAACGATTGTTTATAAGTTTTTATAATGAAAAAATAAAGGAAAAGAATGGTGCTTTTGTAAGTAAATGAATTATTGAGGAAGTAAATGAATTATTGAGGAAGTAAACGAACAATTCCTAAATTTTCTACACCAACGTAGATATAACCATCTAAACCTTGCTCTACAGACCTTACTCTACCTACATTTTTTAGCATTTTCACTTCTTTAAAAACCTTATTATCTTTTAAAATACATCTGCTTAAATATTGGAACTTTAAAGACCCTACTAACAAATTTCCTTTCCATTTTCCATACTTATTACTGTTTATAAACGCCATTCCACTTGGAGCTATGGAGGGTGTCCAATAATGAATAGGAGATTCCATAGTTGGTAAATAAGTTTTATCGGTAAATTTTGTGCCATTATAATTGATACCATAACTCACTTTTGGCCAACCATAGTTTTTTCCTTTTAAAATGATATTGATTTCATCTCCTCCTTTTGGACCATGCTCATGAGCCCAAATTTGATTGGTAAAAGGATTGATTTCCATACCTTGTGGATTTCTATGACCATAACTATAAATGGCTTTTTTAGCATTTTTAGTATTTACAAATGGATTGTCTTTAGGTATTGATCCATCATCATTTAATCGATAAATTTTACCACAATCTTTGGTAATATCTTGTGGATTTTTGTCCCTATTCCCTCTATCACCAATACTAAAATATACATGATTCTCTTTGTCAAAAGCTATTCTAGAACCAAAATGTTGTCCTCTTTTAGAATTCGGACTCGCTTTATACAAAACTTCTTGATTAATTAATTGCCTACCTTTTAATTTAGCTCTCATTAAGGCTGTATTTCCTCCATTTCCTTTACCTTCTGATGAAACGTACGTAAAATAAATCCAGCCATTTTTTTTGTAGTTAGGATGCAACTCAATATCCATAAATCCACCTTGACCACGAACATAAACATCTGGAACGCCACTTACTTCTGTTTTAACTCCATTTTTAAAATGGATTAATTTTCCTTCTTTCTCCGTAATTAATATTGAATTATCAGGCAGAAAAGTAAATCCCCAAGGATTGGTTAAATCTGGCACAACAATCTCATATTCTTTACTTTGAGAAAAACCTGATAAAACCAAACTAAAAAACAGTATTAAAAAAGAAAGATGTTGCTTCATAATCGAATAAATTTAATTATTAAAATTAATACAATATATAAATATTATTCTATCTTTGCAGTCCTTAAATGAGCAATCATTTTCGGGGTGTAGCGTAGCCCGGTCATCGCGCCTCGTTTGGGACGAGGAGGTCGCAGGTTCGAATCCTGCCACCCCGACTAAAATGAATACCAACAGAAACTAAAACCTTGTAAATCGTACGATTTACAAGGTTTTGTGGTTTTTAGGTCATCATAAGAATTGAATTAATATAGTTTAGTTTGGTTCACAATTCGGTTCACAGTTTCAAAATAAAGAAAGTGTGAACCAAATTAAACCTTAATAAACTGTAATTGAAATAGTTGATTTGACTTTCGTCTAGAAGAATATTTAATTAAAAGACGACAACTATGCAATCACAAATTAACTTTACCTTATCTTTTTGGGTAAACGCAACACGTATTAAAAACAATGAAGTTTCTGTGTATGGCAGGATAACTGTAAATGGTAAAAGAGCTAATATAAGCTTACAACGAAAAGTTATCTTATCTGAATGGGATTCTAAAAGAGGAAGAGCAAAAGGTAACAAACAAGAGTCACGTTTACTTAACAGGTATTTAGACCAAGTAAAAAATAGAATTTATATAGCTTATGATGAGCTTATTAAAGAAAAAGCATTTATCTGTTCTCAATCTATTAAGTCCCGTTTTTTAGGTGAAGATAATGAAGAGTATTCACTACTAACTTTAATCGATTATCATAATACTCAAATGAGCGAATCATTATCTTATGGTACTTTAAAGAATTATTTCACAACTCAAAAATATATCAAGATATTTCTAAATAAAAAGAAAATTCAAGATATATATTTATCACAATTAACTTTTCGGTTTTTAGTTGATTTTGAAAAATTCCTACGTTGTTATACCCCAGAAGACCATCAAAAGAAAATGGAGAATAACACAGTGATGAAGCATATTCAAAGACTTCGCAAAATGGTTACCTTGGCTTATAAAATGGAATGGATTGATAAAGACCCTTTTATAAAGTTTAAACCTTCATATATCAAAAATGAACGTGAATTTTTAAGAAAAGATGAATTGCAAGATATCATAGAAAAAGAATTTAAAATAGAGAGATTAATACTGGTCAAAGATTTGTTTATTTTTAGTTGTTATACTGGCTTATCATATATTGATGTTATGCACTTAAATGAAGATAATATTGCTTTAGGAATAGATGGTGGTAGATGGCTTATTACGAATAGACAAAAAACACATAATAAAGTTAAAATACCACTACTACCAATAGCTGAAGCGCTAATAAAGAAATATACCAATCATATTAAAACAAAGAAAACGAAAACCTTATTTCCTAACATTTCTAATCAAAAATTGAACTCATACTTAAAAGAAATCGCAGATTTATGTGCTATCAAAAAGAATCTAACATTCCATATAGCTAGACATACTTTTGCAACAACAATAACCTTAAGTAATGGAGTACCAATAGAAACGGTTTCAAAATTATTAGGTCATACTAAAATTGCTACAACTCAAATCTATGCAAAAGTTATAGAAAGAAAAGTAAGTGATGATATGTCAATATTAAGAAGAAAGTTATCAAAAAATATTTTAAAAACTAATATCAGTTAGGGTTATTAAAACTTCACACGTTATTAAAATAGTTGTATCTCATTGGCGGATTACAACAAAATGAAATGGTGGTTAATTTTTAAGCACCATTTCTATTTATTAATTGAAAGATGTATATTTCTACCAAATAATAAAAATAAAATACCGTCAACTTTATCTCCAATTACTTTTCTTAAAATACTAAAGGCTTTTGTAATATGAGCTTCAACAGATTTTATAGAAACGTTTAAATATTCTGCAATTTCTATATTGGTAAGCCCTTCTTGTTTACTTAATAAAAACGTTTGTTTACATTTTGGAGGTAAATTTTCAATCTCATTCTTTACAAGCCTCATAAGTCTGTCAATTGATTTCTCGTCCTCCTCTTCCACAATATAGGTCAAAGCATCTATATATTTCTTTTCGAGAGTTAAAACAGTTTTCTTTTTCCTGTACTGATCAATAAATTCATTGTAGACAGATCGATATAGATAACTTCTAACAACAAATTCTTTTTTAAGTTTATTTCTATTTTTCCAAATACTCATAAAAACATTCTGAACAATATCTTCAGCCAAATCAGAATCATTGGCCAAGCTAAAAGCATAAGTACATAACTTTTGATGATAAGAAGTTACTAGAAATTTATAACCACTAGAATCCCCTCTTTTTAAGGAACTTATCAATTCTACATCATTTAAAAAAATTGATTTCATTTTAGAATATCATAAAATTTGAGGTTATTTAATACGAATGTAGAAAAAAAGTTGCTATAAAAGTTAGGGTTAGACAAATTTATAACGTTTTGTTAGTATATAGCTAACATTAATGGTTTCCAAAAAAATACAAAATATACTAGTAAAGTATTTAAACAATCAAGCTTCTATTATAGAAATAGAAGAAATAGATGACTGGTTAAACAATGAGACGAATAAGAAAATCTTTATAGAATATGTTAAGGTTAATTATTTAATTGACTTAAACTTAAAAAAGTTTAATACATCTAGCTCTCAGAAAAAAATATTAGAATTTATTTCTCAACAAAAAAGAGTTAAAAGAATTAGAAGCATTAGAGTTTTCTCAAAATATGCTGCAGCTATTTTAGTTTTTTTAGGCATATTTTATTTTGTTAAAAACGATATAATTACGAAACCTACTATTGAAAAAACACCAACAGAAAGTATAACTTTAAAAATGAGTGATGGAACTGTGAAAGTGATTGATGAGAAAGGGAATTTTAAAATAAAAGATAAAGATGGTAATGAGTTAGGTACTCAAAATGGAAATGCAATTGTTTACAGTAATAAGAGTAAATTAGAAAAATTAGTTTACAACACATTAACGGTTCCTAATGGTAAACGATTTGCTTTAAAGCTGTCCGATGGTACCAAAGTAAATTTAAATGCAGGTACATCTTTAAGATATCCTGTTAAGTTTATAGAGGGGCAAAACAGACAAGTATATGTTGAAAACGGAGAAGCTTATTTTAATGTTACCAAAGATACAAAGCACCCATTTATAGTAACAAATAACAAAGTAAACGTTAGAGTTTTAGGTACTCAATTTAACATAAGCTCGTATCCAGAAGATTCCAGTGTTTCTACTGTATTAGTTGAAGGTAGTATAAGCTTATATAATGTTGGTGATGCTTATGATACTAAAAAAGCTACACTATTAAAACCTGGATATCTTGCAGACTGGAACAAAACTAATAAATTTATCAAAATAGAAAAGGCAGATATAGAAGTTCATACAGCTTGGATTAACGGTAGAATTATTCTGAAGCATATGAAGTTTAATGATATTATTAAAAAATTAGAGCGTCATTACAATGTCAAGATATTTAATAATAATAAATCTTTAGGAGAGGACTTTATTACTGCAACATTTGACATTGAAACAATAGAGCAAGTCTTTGAGGTAATCAGTGAAATACATCCTATCAAATTCAAAATAAATAATAATCAAATAACAATTAACTAAAAACATTCCAAAATAGCTTAGCCAATGAAATAAACATTTCTATTAATCTAAAATAAAGTCATCATTATTTAAAATAAAAATCGAAAGATGCTGTAACATCTTCCGATTATAAAATGTGACTAAAATTAATTAATCACTTAATACACAACAAAAATATGAAAAAAGTAATTAGGCTAAGAACAAAATGTTCTTTACCAATAAAACTCAATTTAAAAATGAGGATTACTACGTTATTATTATTATTATCTCTTTTCCAACTTCAGGCAAATGAGTCTTATGCACAAAAAACAAAAGTTACATTAAATTATAATAATGTTACCCTCGAAACTGTGTTCAATAAAATTGAATCCATTACAGATTTTAAGTTTATTTACAAAGACAAAGAGATAGATTACAATCAAAAAGTAACTATAAAAGCAAAAAAGGAACAACTTTCCAAGGTTTTAAAAAAATTACTTACCAATTCAAAAATATCTTATTTGGTAAATGGTAAACAAATTATCTTAAAACCTCTTAAAATTACTGCTAATACCAAACAAGTAATTAAAAAAGTAGAACTTCAAAAAAAAGCTATTACTGGAAGTGTAGTTGACAAAGAAGGAAATCTATTGCCAGGAGCTAGTATTATAGAAAAAGGAACAACAAATGGAACTGAAACAGATTTTGATGGTAATTTTAAAATTTCTGTAAAAGATGAAAATGCAATTCTAATAATACAATACTTAGGATATACTTCACAAGAAATTGCTATCAAAGGCAAAACTAATATTAAAATTATATTAATTGAAGAGGCTGGTGTTTTAGACGAAATTGTAGTTGTAGGATATGGATCAGTAAAAAAAGAAAATTTAACAGGAGCAGTTGAATCTATAGGTTCTAAACAAATAGAAAATAATATTGGCCCGAATACCAGTCAAATATTACAAGGTGTTGCTCCAAACTTAAACATTACTTTAGATAATGGAGGTATAAATGAAGAAGCTAATATAGATATTAGGGGTATTGGTTCTATAAATGGAGGTAACCCTTTAATACTTATTGACGGTGTTCAAGGAAATTTAAACCGTATAAACCCTAGAGATATAAAATCTATATCTGTATTAAAAGATGCAGCTTCCGCATCTATTTACGGAGCTAGAGCAGCATTTGGAGTAATTTTAGTAACTACTAAAAATGCTCGTTCTGGTGATATAAAAATTAATTATAATACTAATTATGGCTGGAGTTCACCAACTATTAGAACAGACAACTTTATTACTGATGGATTAGACTGGGCAAGATTAAGTGATAAATTAAGCTTGCTAGAAAACACCAGTACTTACTTAGGATATACAGATGAAGATTATGCTTATTTAGAAGCAAGAAGAAAGGACCCGTCTCTACCATCTGTATTAATTAAAACAGTTAATGGAGCCGAACGTTATGTACATTATGGAAACACCGATTGGTGGAATACACTTTTCAGTAATCAACAATTATCGACTGAACATAATTTAAGTTTGTCTGGAGGTACTGATAAAATGAATTTTTATTTATCTGGAAGGTTTTATAAAAGAGATGGAATTTATAAAATTAATAAAGACAAACTTAAAACCTATACTCTACGAGCTAAAATACAGGCTAAACCTTATGAATGGTTAGATGTAACTAATTCAATTAATGTTTATAAGAAAAAATATTCTGAACCAGCAACTAATACACGTAGAGTTAACGGATCAAATAATAGTGAAGATTGGCGTAAATATACCTTTCATGCTTCACCATTATATTTACCAAGAAATCCAGACGGTTCACTAATTATAAAAGGTGCTTATACAAATAATAGAGATATAGCTGATGGTACTTTTGCTGATATCTTAAATGGAAAAAGTAGAGCTGTAGAGGATGATTTTGAAGTATTTAATACCACTTCTATTTCCATGAAAATAATAGATGGTTTAGAAGTAAAAGGAGATTATAGTTTTAGGAAAAGACAACAAAGTGAATGGGTACGAATCATATCTTCTCCTTTTACAAACCAACCTAATGGAGAAGGTGTTTCATTTTTTAAAGAAAATAAACAACTTTATAAAGAATTAGAAAGAAATTCATTATACCAATCTATAAATGCATATGTAGATTACTCATTTAACCCTATAGAAAACCATACATTTTCTGCTTTGGTAGGCTATAATCAAGAATGGAATAGTTTTAAAAGAAATATAGCAAGTAGAAACGGAAACCTTTCTCAAAATTTAAACTCATTTAATCTAGCAACTGGAGAAAACATATTCTTAACCTCTTTAGAAGAAGAATGGGCTATTAGAGCCGGTTTTTTTAGAGTAAAATACAACCTTTTAGACAAGTACTTAATAGAATTTAATGGAAGATTTGACTTATCTTCAAGATTTCCAGTTGATAATAGATTGGGGCTATTCCCATCAACATCTATTGCATGGAAAATAAGTGAAGAAAATTTTTGGAGTAAATTAAAACCGTATGTTGGAACCTTAAAACTAAGAGGATCTTTTGGTTCTTTAGGTAATCAAAATATTGGAGCTTATGATTATATCTCTACATTAGATATTAGACAAAGCAAATATATAGTTGGTGGTAATAGAATTAATTATTTTTCTTCACCAGAACCTGTATCTTCAAATTTTACTTGGGAAACTTCAGAAACACTTGATTTTGGTTTTGATTTATCAGCATTTAAGAATCGTTTTACAACAAGTTTTGACTGGTATAGACGTGATGTTAAAGACATGCTTACTCAAGGCAAACAATTACCATCCGTTTTTGGAGCTAATGAACCTGAAGAAAATGCAGCTGACTTGCGTACTAAAGGTTTTGAAATCTCTCTAAAATGGAAAGATCAGTTTGAATTAGGAAACAAACCTTTTAGATACAATTTAGGCTTTACTTTAGGAGATAGTAAAACACATATAACAAAGTTTGACAACCCTAATGGAGATATAGAACAATTTTATGTAGGACAAGAAGTTGGAGAAATTTGGGGTTATACTGTTGAAGGTTTTTTTCAAACAGATAATGAATATTTAAATCATGCAGATCAAACATTAGTGAATGAGCGAATTCAAAATAATTATCTAATCAATCATCCAGTAGCGGGAGATATTAAATTTGCAGATTTAGATGGTGATGGTAAGATTACCCCTGGTAATAGAACTTTAAAAAATCATGGAGACTTAAAACGAATTGGTAATACAAACCCAAGATACAATTATGGAATAAACCTTGGTGCAGATTATAGAGGTTTTGATTTGAATATCTTTGCTCAAGGTGTTATGCAACGAGATTGGGATCCAGGTAAAGACAATGGTTTTTTCTTTGGACCTTTTGCTAGACAATACCAAACTTTCTACCCTAAAAGTATAGAAAGTAACTCTTGGACTCCAGAAAACCCTAATGCTTATTTTCCAAGACTCGCTGTTTATGCAGATAGAGGTGGTAAGTACAATGGAGCTCAATTAGGAGTAAATTCTGATAAATATCTTCAAAATGCTGCTTATTTAAGAATTAAAAATATAACTCTTGGTTATACATTGCCTGAAAAACTATCAAATAAATTACATATTAGTAGTTTACGATTGTATGCAACTGGTACTAACCTTTTTACTTTCTCTCCTTTATATAAAAATAATCCTGATCGTACAGTAGACCCAGAGCAATTGGGCAATGGTAATGCTTATCCTTTTACCAAGACTTACGTATTTGGATTAGACATAAAACTCTAAAAATAAAAAAAATGAAAAAAATAACAGTTATTATATTACTAACAATTTTATTTTCTGGGTGCAATGATGAGTTTTTGGATAGACAACCATTATCAGAAATAGCTCCTGAAAACTCATTTAATACAGCTTCCGATTTAGAACTTTACACCAATAGTTTTTATAATGATTTACCAGGAATTGGCGGAATTATTGAAAGTGATAACAGAAGTGACAATGTTCTATTTAACGGTGTACCTAATGAACAATCTGGAAACAGAATTATTCCTGCTACAGCTGGGAGCAGTGACTGGAGTTGGGGAGATTTAAGAAAAATCAATATTTTCTTTGAAAATTTTGAACGTTCTAATGATGACGCTGCAAAAAAAGAATTTAGTGGAGTTGCTTACTTTTTTAGAGCCTTATTTTATTATAATAAAGTAAAACGTTTTGGTGACGTACCTTGGTATAATACTGTAATTGGAAGTCAAGACAAAGAATTATTATTAAAACCAAGAGATTCTAGAGAGTTTGTCATTCAAAAAATCATAGAAGATTTAGACAAAGCCGTTGAAAATTTAAATTCAAAAAAATCTTCAGATAGAGTAAACAAGTGGACAGCACTTGCTTTAAAATCTAGAGTGTGCCTATTTGAAGGAACATATAGAAAATATCATAAAAAACAAGATGCAGACCAATTACTTAACTTAGCTCAACAAGCAGCAAAAAAAGTTATAGATGAAGGTCCGTATAAACTGTACACAACAGGTAGCCCAAATACCGATTATCGAGATTTATTTGCATCTAACGATGCTATAGAAGATGAAATAATGCTAACCAGAAGATACAGTAATGTGTTAGACGTTATTAATAGTATTAACTATTCTTTTACATCTCCAACACAAAAAGATGTAGGATTAACAAAATCTATTGTTAATACCTACTTACTAAAAGATGGAACCCCCTTTACAAGTCAAAATGGTTTTGAAACGTTTAACTTTTCTCAAGAATCTAAGAATCGTGATCCGAGATTAGAGCAAACTATACGTACACCAGGCTATATTAGAATTGGAGGTAATACTTCTGTTTTACCAGATTTCTCTGCATCTATTAGCGGATATCAAATCTCAAAATATGTAAATGATGAATCGCAAGATGGTTTTCAAACAGGTTATCAAGATATCCCTATTTTTAGATATGCTGAGGTTTTACTAAACTTTGCCGAAGCTAAAGCAGAATTAGGAACTTTAACACAAGCAGATTTAGATGTGTCTATTGGTTTATTAAGAACTCGTGTAGGTATGCCTGCATTAAATATTACCAATGCCAATACAACACCAGACCCAATATTACAAGCACGTTATTCAAATGTTACTGGATCTAATGCAGGAATCATTTTAGAAATAAGAAGAGAAAGAAGAATCGAACTTGTTTTAGAAGGATTTAGGTATGATGATTTAATGCGTTGGAAAAATGGAAAACTTTTAGAACAACATTTTAAAGGTATGTATTTTTCTGGCTTAGGACAATTTGATTTAGATGAAAATGGCTCTTTAGATTTAGAATTATTTCAAGGTTCTTCAAATTCAAATGCACCACAAAAATTAGAAATTGGCGGTGTTATTTCATTATCAAATGGTCAAAATGGAAACTTAGTGCCATTTGCTAATAGAAGTAAAAGTTTTGATGAAAACAAAGACTATTTATACCCAATACCTTTAGGAGATATTCAATTAAATCCAAACTTGATTCAAAACCCTGGGTGGAAATAAGTAGAACTTTAAAATCATAATAATGAAGCGTAAATTTACTTTTTATAAGTTAAATATAATTATCTTAATTTTATTTCTATCAATAGAATCATGTTCAAAAAACGAACTTGAAAGTAACGATGATTTAAAAGAAATTGTAGCTGCTTTTAATATTCCAGAAATACCTTTTTTAGTTGGAGAAACAATACAGTTTACAAATAAATCAATGGGTATTGATAGTAGCACCAAGTATTTATGGGATTTTGGTGATGGCACATCATCAACTTTAAAAAACCCAATACATACATACAAAAAAATAGGCAATTATATTATTACGCTAACTGTAACAAGAGATGCATTAGAAAAGGCAATCTCTAAGGAGATTGCTATTTCTCTTTCTAATAACATTGTTGGTAGAAAATCATTAATAACAACATTAAATGATTTAAATGGTAAAATTATGATCTGTGCACATCGTGCAAATCATATTAATGCCCCAGAAAATTCTTTAAAATCCATTTCTGATGCTATTAATTACAATGTTGGCATGATAGAATTGGACGTTCGTCAAACCAAAGATGGAGAATTGGTGCTAATGCACGATAAAACTATAGATAGAACAACAAATGGTTCTGGTGAGATAAGCAATTTTTTATTAGAAGAACTCAAACAGTTTAATCTATATAAAAAAAATGGAACATTAACTAACGAAAAAATTCCAACTTTAAAAGAAGCTTTAATACTCTCAAGGGGTAAAATTTTTATCGATTTAGATGTTAAAATTGAAAGTTATGCAAAAATATATAATGTAATCAATCAATATGGAATGCTTGGACAAGTAATGTTTACTATTAATAATGTAACAGATGGAAAAACACTTGTAGATTTAAATAAAGAAAGCATAATTTTTCCAATTGTTAGAAGTCAGTCAGATTATAATAAATATACAAATGCAAATTTAAACATATCTGTCATGCAGTTCAATTCTAATGCACTAAATAATGCATCACTCGTTGAAACAGCAAAAAAAGCTACTATTTCAATTTTTGGGAACATTTATATCAATACAACTATTACTCCTAAATCAGATCATTATAGACAAGTAAACAATTTTATTGGCCTTAAAGGATCAATTATACAAACGGACCATCCAATAAAGATTAAAAATTATTTAAAATCTAAAAATTTAAATTAAAATGAAAAAATTAACAATTTTTATAAAAATGATATTAATTCTGGGGTTTACCTCATTAATATCATGTAGCGAAGATGATTTAGTAATTGACACAAAACCAGTAGCCGCATTTAAGATAGCAGAACCAATTGTAGATAAAGGTACTCCCATAGATTTTACAGATTTGTCTTTTGATCAAAATGGAGAGATAGTATCTTGGAATTGGGATTTTGGAAATGGAGATACCTCTACAGAAAAATCTCCAGTGTACACCTACTTAACAGCTGGCGACTATGAAGTTAAATTACAAGTAACAGATAATACAGGTAATACAAACGTTAATGAATTTTCAAAAAAAATATCTGTAATTATACCATCTACAGCCAGCATAAACCCTACAGTTTTATGGACTTACACAATACCCTATTATTCTACCAATACCTCTATAGCAGTAGCAGATAATGGTACAGTTTATTTAAATACAGATGGTAAATCAAGTGATCCATCAAGAGGCGATTATAATATTTTTGCAATAAAAAATGGAACTTTATCCTGGGGATATGTTACAGATGAAGTCGTTAGAGCATCACCTGCAGTTGCAGATGATGGAACAATATATTTTGCTGATTATCATGGGAAATTAGTTGCTATGAATCCAGACGGAACAAATAAATGGGTCGTAGATTTAGGAAAAAGAGTAAAATATTCATCTCCAGCAATTGGAAAAGATGGAACTATATATGTAGGAATGGAAGATGATGATATTCTTCATGCAGTTAATCCAAGTGATGGAACTATCAAGTGGTCATTTCCTGTAGGGCACGATATTAGAGCAACTCCAGTTGTAGATAGTAAAGGTGTTGTATATGTAGCATCCGCAGATGATTATTTTTATGCAATTAATCCGGACGGATCTGAAAAATGGAAAACAATTTATGGTGATTACACTGCTGGTGCTCCTGCAATTGTAGAAAGTATTAATACCATTTATTTATCTGGAAAAACTTCCGATAATACAGGACATTTAATAGCTTTTAATATGAACGATGGTAGTATTAAATGGGATAATGGTTCGCGTTTATTAGCCAAAACAGAACAAGGAGGTCCAGTGGTTGCTAAAGATGGCACTATATATTTGGGAGGAGAAGACAAAAAAATGGTAGCATATAACCCAGATGGATCTGAAAAATGGAGTTTCGAAACTATTGATAGAATTTTAGCAGCTCCTGCATTAGATAATGATGGGAATCTATATTTCGGAGATGTTACTGGAACTTTTTATGTAGTAGATAAAGAAGGCAATACCAAATGGAAAGCATCAAAGTTAGACGAAAATATTAGATCTTCTGCAGCTATAGGAAAAGATGGAGTTATATATATATTAACTCGTAACAATACAGATAAGAAAGGAACTCTATATGCCTTAAAGACTAATGCTACTGGTCTTATGGATAGCGAGTGGCCAATGCTATCTAAAAATGCTAAACATACAGGAAGATAAATAACTGTTGCCTTATAATTATTAATTAGGACAGTTCAAAATTTGAACTGTCCTAACAATTATCATCTAAAAAAATGAACAAAATAAATTTCTTATTTATATTAATAGCAATTCTTTTTTTGAATTGTAAAAATAACATCCCTAAAAAAGGCAAAGTAGATTCTTTTAAAACGCTCTCCATTCAAGAGAAAATAGCAAATCTGAAGGATTCTAAAAACAATCAAGTCATTGTAGTTTCTCATCGTGGTGATTGGAGAAACGCCCCTGAAAACTCTTTACAAGCTATTAAAAACTGTATAAAAATGGGGGTTGACATGGTTGAAATTGATGTTAGAGAAACTAAAGACGGTCATCTAGTTTTAATGCACGACAAAACAATAGATAGAACAACCAATGGGAAAGGTAAAATACGTGAATGGACATTAGATTCATTAAAAACCTTAAACCTTGTAGATGGCTTAGGTGTTGCAACAAAACACAAAATACCAACACTTAAAGAAGCATTACAAACATCAAAAGATAAAATTTTAGTAAACCTAGATAAAAGTTATAAGATTTTTGATAAATGTTATCAAATTATCTTAGAAACTGGTACAGAAAACCAAGTAATCATTAAAGGTGGTAAAGATTATGTTACCGTAAAAAAAGAATTTGGTAAGTATTTAAACAAAGTACACTTTATGCCAATTTTAGGGTTGCCTAATAGTAATGCCGAAAAATTTGTGAATGAGTACTTAGATTCTGAAAACCCTCCTATAGCTTTTGAATTTACAATTAAAACAGACTCCATAAAATTTTTAAAAGATTTCAAAAAAATCAGAGCAAAAGGAGCAAGTATTTGGGTAAATGCTTTATGGCCAAAACACAATGCAGGTCATGATGATGAAAAAGCAGTAAATAATTTAGAAATTTATGATTGGTATATAAATAATAACATTGATATTATTCAAACTGATCGTCCACAATTATTACTTACCTATTTAAGAGATAGAGGTTTGCACAAATAAAACCTTAAACTATTTAATTTGAATTAGTTAATTAAAGGGCATAGCATAATATGTTATGCCCTTTTTAAATTCTTATCTAAAAACAAACAACACAAATGATAAAATATTTTAAGAAGTCATCTCCTTCTCCAGTAACAAAGTCAGAAAGTGACCAAAAATCATATTATAAAAAATTAAAATGGCAAGTATTTATATCTGCCACTTTAGGCTATGGACTGTATTATGTATGTAGATTGAGTTTAAACGTCATTAAAAAGCCAATAGTAGATGCAGGAGTTTTAACAGAATCGGAATTAGGTATTATTGGTTCTACGTTATTTTTTGCTTATGCAATTGGTAAGTTTACCAATGGATTTTTAGCAGATCATAGTAATATAAAAAGATTTATGTCCATAGGTCTTTTAGTCTCTGCTTTAGCAAATTTAATAATGGGCTTTACAAGTACTTTTTTGTTTTTTGCTGTTTGTTGGGGCGTAAATGGATGGGTACAATCTATGGGAGCTCCTTCAAGTGTTGTTTCCCTTTCAAGATGGTATAAAGACTCAGAACGAGGTAGTTTTTATGGTTTTTGGAGCACAAGTCATAATATAGGTGAAGCTTTAACCTACATTTTAACAGCTGTGGTGGTTTCTTATTTTGGTTGGCAATGGGGCTTTAGAGCAGCTGCTATTATAGGTCTTTTAGGAGCTTTTATCATTTCTTTATTTTTTCACGACACTCCTGAAAGCAAAGGATTACCACCGGTAAATAAAGACTTTACTAAAAAGAAAACCTCAACTTGGCAAGAACAAAGAGGTGTTTTAAAGAATCCTTATGTATGGTTATTAGCGTTGTCAAGTGCTTTTATGTACATCTCAAGATATGCAGTAAACAGTTGGGGACCTTATTATTTTGAAGCAGCTAAAGGATATACATTAACACAAGCAAATAGCTTAGTTGCTATTAGTGCAGTTTGTGGGATTTTAGGAACAGCATCATCGGGTTTTGTATCTGATAAATTTTTTAAAGGTAGGAGAAATGCCCCTGCTTTAATATTTGGATTAATGAATGTTTTTGCACTTTGTCTTTTCTTGTTAGGTCCTAAAGATACTTGGTGGTTAGATGCTATGAGTATGGTGATTTTTGGATTAGGCATTGGAGCACTAATTTGCTACTTAGGAGGTTTAATGGCTGTTGATATAGCTTCAAAAAAAGCATCAGGTGCTGCATTAGGAATTGTAGGGATTATGAGTTATGCTGCTGCTGGTATTCAAGATATTGCAAGTGGATATTTAATAGAAAATAACAAAACCATTGCAAATGGTGAAACCATATATAATTTTGATACGATTACATTTTTTTGGATTGGAGCTGCAGTCCTATCTGTTGTTTTAGCATTATTCGTTTGGAAAAAAACTTAAAAAATGAAGAAAATAAAAAACATCATTTTTGATTTAGGAGGCGTCATTATGAACTTAAATGTTCCAAGAACAATTAAAGCTTTTGATGAAATAGGAATCAATAACATTGTAAATGATACAGGACATCATTATCAACACTCCTTTTTTTATGATTTTGAAGTTGGTCATATTTCAGAAGATATATTTCTACAATCGCTTTCCAATCTATCAAATCAATCAAACAGTTATTTGGAAATAAAACAAGCTTGGAATTCAATGATATTAGATATTCCAGAAAATAGAATTGATTTTATAAAAAGCTTAAAAGAAAGCTATAACTTATTCTTATTGAGTAATACAAATAGCATTCATCAATTAAAATATTTAAATGATTTTGAAAAAAAATATAAATATTCTTTTAATAATCTGTTTCAAAAAGCCTATTACTCTCACGAAATTGGTATAAGAAAACCAGATAAAGAAATATTCAATTTTGTTTTAAATGATAGTAATTTAATTGCTGAAGAAACATTATTTGTTGATGATGCTATAAGTAATACCAAATCAGCAGAGCTATGTAAATTAAAAAGTCTTTGCATAATAGATAACGATATTTTTGAAACAAATAAATATTTATGCAACTACTAACATTTATAGGATTTACAGTTTTAGTAGCAGTAATTTCTTATCTAAAAACTAGAAAAATAGAAGAGACTTCTTCAGATGGTTATTTTTTAGGAGGAAGGAGTCTAACTGCAGGTGTTATTGCTGGGTCTTTATTACTAACTAATTTATCTACAGAACAAATAGTTGGCTTAAATGGTTCAGCTTATCAAAGTGGTTTATCAGTAATGGTATGGGAAACTTTAGCAGCAATTGCTATGGTAGTTACTGCTATCTTTTTACTGCCTAGATACTTAAAAGGAGGCTTAACAACCGTTCCGGGTTTTTTAGCAAAAAGGTTTGATACAACCACAAAAACACTTACTTCTATTTTATTTCTTTCAGGCTATACTATTGTGTTACTTCCAGTAATTTTATATTCTGGATCACTAGCTATAAGTGGGATGTTTAATATTCCTGAACTATTAGGAGTATCACATTCACAATCTATTTGGGTTTGTGTTTGGGGTATTGGAATTATAGGTTCAATTTATGCTGTTTTTGGTGGATTAAAAGCTGTTGCTATTTCTGATTCAATTAATGCCATTGGTTTATTAATTGGCGGAATTTTAATTCCCATTTTTGGTTTGATGTTAATCGGAGATGGAAATATTTTAGATGGATTATCAATTCTAACAACTGAGAACCCTGAGAAGTTTAAATCTATGGGTACTGCAAAAGATCCTGTTCCCTTTTACACCATTTTTACTGGTATGATGTTGGTACAACTATTCTACTGGGGAACCAATCAACAAATTATACAAAGAGCTTTAGGAGCAAAAAATTTAAAAGAAGGTCAAAAAGGATTATTACTAGCCTCCTTTATAAAGATATTGGGGCCAATTATTGTGGTATTACCTGGTTTAATTGCCTATCATCTTTTTCAAGGAAATTTAGAAAATACAGATAGTGCTTATCCAATGTTGGTAAATAAAGTACTCCCAAAAACTTGGGTTGGCTTTTTTGCAGCTGTTTTATTTGGCGCAATTTTAAGTTCTTTTAATAGTGTTTTAAATAGTTCAGTAACTTTATTTGGAATTGATGTTTACAAACAGCATATTAATAAAGGAGCTGATGAAAAAACAATTGTGAAATATGGTAAAATTTTTGGAATAATTTTAGCTATTACTGCGATGATCATTGCGCCTTTAATTGCAAATGCAGGAAGCTTATTCGCTTATCTTCAAGAAATAAATGGTATTTATAGTATTCCTATTTTAACAATAATAGTAGTAGGATATTTAACAAAGAGAGTACCAGCCATTGCAGCAAAAATCGGATTATTTACTGGTTGTTTTTTATACATTATAAGTCAATTTTTTATGCAACCTTATTATATTAAGAGAGCATTAGAAAATGCAAATACTTTAGGAATTAAAGACCAAACTGCTTTAGCATTAGTTGAAGCACAAGCATACCCGCACTTTCTTGATATAATGGCTATTTTATTTGTTCTAAATGTAGGTATTATGTTATTGATTGGTAAACTAAAACCTAGGAAAGAACCTTTTGTACAAGATTTCACGAAACAAGTAGAGATTACACCTTGGAAATATGTTAAACAAGCTGGTATTGCTATTTGTGCCATTGTGATTGGTGTCTATATTTATTTTGCATAATGATTATGAATAAAAAATTAGTTAAAGCTGTTAAAAAGAGTTTTAAAAAGCATTATAAAACCAAACCTCTTATGATTTTTTCCCCTGGAAGAATAAATTTAATTGGCGAACATACAGATTATAACGATGGTTTGGTATTCCCTGCAGCAATAAACAAAGGAATCGTATTGGCTATTCAAAAAAGTGATTCAAATAAAAGTCAAGTTTATGCTTTAAATAAAGAAGAAATGTATGAATTTGATTTGCAAAACATAAAACCTTTAGTTAGTGGTAGTTGGCAAAATTATATTTTAGGTGTTATTGCCGAAATTCAAAAATCAGGAAGTTTACTAACTAATTTCAATATAACTTTTGCAGGTAATATTCCTGGTGGTGCAGGTATGTCTTCATCTGCTGCTCTAGAAAACAGTATAGTATTCGGATTAAACGAACTCTTTAATTTAAAACTTTCAAAAGAGGAAATGATTATAATTTCCCAAAAAGCAGAACATAATTATGTTGGAGTCAAATGCGGTATTATGGATCAATACGCAAGTATGTTTGGCAAAAAAGGAAGCGCTTTATTATTAGATTGTAGAACGATAAAATCTCAGTCATATAAAATTGACTTAAAAAAATATAGACTCCTCTTAATAAATACAAATGTAAAACACGATTTATCTGAAAGTGCTTACAATGACAGAAGACAAGTTTGTGAAAGTATTTCAAAAAAATTAAACATTTCAGCTTTAAGAGATGCTTCAAAAGAAAGTCTTCAAAAAATTAAAAATAAAATTTCAGAAGAAGACTTTCAAAAAGCATTATATGTTATTGAGGAAAATGAGCGTGTACTATTATTTTCAAAAGCAATTCAAGAGGAAAACATTAACGTATTAGGAACACTTTTATATCAATCTCATCAAGGTTTAAGTGAGTTTTATAGAGTAAGTTGTAAAGAATTAGATTTTTTAGTGGAAAAAACAAAAGAAAGTCCGAATATTTTAGGAGCAAGAATGATGGGTGGAGGTTTTGGTGGATGCACAATTAATTTGGTGCATAAAAACTTTAAAAACAAAGTAAAGAAAATAGCAAAAGAATACGAATTGAAATTTAAAATAAAACCATCTGTTTATTCAGTTAAATTAGAAGATGGAGTTAAAATAATTTAAAAATGAAAAAAAAGATACTAGTTACTGGTGGCTGTGGCTATATTGGCTCCCATACTGTTGTTCGTTTAATTGAAAACAATTTTGAAGTTACTATAATAGATGACCTCTCTAACTCTCAAGAAGATGTAATCGACAGCATTAAAGAAATCACTGGTATAAAACCTTATTTCATAAAATGTGATTTAAAAAATAAAGACCATATAGATAATATTCTAAAGTATCATAAAGGTTTTGAAGCAATTATTCATTTTGCGGCTCATAAAGCTGTTGGTGAATCTGTACAAAATCCATTAATGTACTATCAAAATAATCTAACAGGTTTAATTAATTTATTAGTTTGTGCTCAAAAATACAATATAAATAATCTTATTTTTTCTTCATCTGCAACGGTTTATGGTAATCCAGAATCTTTACCAATATCAGAAAAAAATAAAACAGAAAAACCATTCTCTCCGTATGGAAATTCAAAAAAAGTAGCAGAAGAAATTATAGAAGATCTTTCTGTAGCTTCTAGAGACTTTTCTGCAATATCACTACGTTACTTCAATCCTATTGGAGCACATAAATCTGGACTAATTGGAGAACTACCTACGGGTATCCCAAATAATTTAATGCCATACATTACACAAACAGCAATTGGTTTAAGAGAAAAACTAATGGTCTATGGAGATGACTATCCTACCAAAGACGGCACACCAATAAGAGATTATATTCACGTAGAAGACTTAGCAGATGCACACGTAAAAGCGTTAAGTAGATTGTTAAATAAAAGTCAAGAAACAAATTTTGAAGTAATAAATTTAGGTACTGGTAACGGGTTTTCAGTTTTAGAAGTAATTAAAACTTTTGAAGAAGTAACACAACAAAAATTAAATTATGAGATTACTCAAAGAAGAGCTGGAGATGTACCAAAATTATACGCTGATGCAAAACTAGCAGAAGAAAAACTAAATTGGAAGGCAGAAAGAACCATAGATGAAATGATTAAATCATCTTGGGTATGGGAACAAAAAGCAAGAAAAAATCTTAAAAAACAAATATGAATTCATTGTTAGACAAAACACATATTAGGAAAAACATTTTAACTGGTGAAGAGGTTTTGGTATCACCACATAGAACCAAAAGGCCATGGCAAGGTAAAGTAGAAGAAAATGAAGTTAAAAATAAAACTACTTATGATGAAAATTGTTATTTATGCCCAACAAATAAAAGAGCAGGTGGTCAGATAACTCCTGATTATAAAAGTACCTATGTTTTTGAAAACGATTTTGCGGCAATACTCCCTGAGTCAAATACCCAAAAACTAAAAAACGGATTGTTAGAAGCACATTCAGAAAAAGGTATCTGCAAAGTTATTTGTTTTTCTCCAAATCACTCTTTAACATTAGCAAAAATGACAATTGATGAAATTGTTCAAGTCATTAAAACTTGGCAAAGAGAATTCAAAGAATTATCAGAAAAGAAATTTATCAATTCTGTGCAAATATTTGAAAACAGAGGTGAAATTATGGGCTGTAGCAATCCCCATCCTCACGGACAAATATGGGCACAAGAAACGATTCCAGTTGAAATCAAAAAGAAAACATCAAATTTCTTAAACTACTATAAAAAAAATAATACGTCTATTTTAGAAGACTATAGCAAGCAAGAACAGTCTTTAGATAAAAGAGTTGTTTATGAAAACACAGATTTTCTAGTGGCAGTTCCTTTTTGGGCTGTTTGGCCATATGAAACAATGATAATTCCAAAACAGAAAGCAAAGAATATTTTACAAATGGATGAAAGTAAGATTGTAAATTACGCAAAAGCTATAAAGAAAATTACTGCTATTTATGATAAAGTCTTTGATGTCTCTTTTCCTTATTCTGCAGGAATTCATCAATCACCAACTGACAATAAAAACTATGATAGTTGGCATTGGCATATGAGTTTTTACCCTCCCCTATTACGTTCTGCTTCAGTAAAAAAATTTATGGTAGGTTATGAAATGTTTGCAATGCCACAAAGAGATATAACTCCAGAAATGGCTGCTAATTTATTAAAAGAGATTGCTCATAGAATGCAATAAACTCATTTAATATTAAAATATAAATCAAAAGATGTAGCTCAGGTTACGTCTTTTTTTTTGCAAAAGAAATAAGAATAATGAAAATATAAAAGAGAACACAAAATAATTGCAAGAAAATGAAAAAATACATCCCTCTAGTTGAACAATATTATAATCAACAAAAAGAACTCTCACTAAAAAAAAACACTAAAATTGTAAAATTAAAACTCCATATAAAACAAGCGAAAGAGATTCTTCAAGATTTAAGAGTCAATATTAGAAATAGAAAATTCAAAGACTATAATGATGAAATTCATTTCTTTAAACAAGTAAAACCAAGTATTTATGCTGATTTTATTTTTTATAATAATCAATTAAAATATCAAGTAGGTAAGCCAAATTCTACTAATTCAATTTTGAAAAATTATTTGAAGAACGAGTTAAAGAAATTAGAAGCAAAAAAGCATAAGAATTTAGAGTTCTATAGATATTACAAGCATAAAAGTACTTTTTTAGATCATATATATTTTCTTCGAGAAAATAAACAATTAGAATTATTTTCTACAGATATATCAGTGCATTTAGATTCAGAATTTTACACAAGTCACGATACATTAGCTGCAGAAGTATTAGCCTATGATTTACTAACAAACTTTTACAAAAAAGAAATCAATACTTTAAAAAATATTTCTACTGGTATTTTTGATGATAATAATAAGAAGTTGAAGGCATCATTAAACTGGACAGCATCAAAAACTGATTTCGTTGAATTGATGTATGCATTAAAAGTGTCAGGTGCAATCAATACAGGTAATATCAATACAAAAGAATTGATAATTAAGCTCTCTAAAGTTTTTAATTTAGAGATTTCAAATTCTTATAAAACCTATTCAGAGATAAAAAATAGAAGTTTAGAAAGAACAAAGTTTCTAAATAAACTGACATCTAACTTACAAGAAAAATTAGATTATGATGATGGAATCTAAACTCGTAACCTCTTCGTAACTACGAAAACAATATTCTCAGAATAGTAAAGTATCATTTCTTACCAAAATGCAACAAAAAATAAGATAATAATGCTAGAAAAAGGCAAATAAAAAACTTTTCGTAGTTACGAACAACTACCGAAATCAACCTAAAAATTCTTCTGAAATTTGCCAACGAAAGTCAAATCAATTGAAGGGGACTGTATGAAATGTGGGAGGAATTTCAGCAGTTTCTTTTTTAACTTTTTGAAATTAAAATATTTTTAGGCGTTTTGTCCTATTTTCATTTTAGTAGAATTCAATTTTTATGAAATACAGAGAACCCAAAGAGTTTACGGTCTGGGTTCGAATATGAAATAAAAAGTAGAATTCAAGACTACCAAGACCAAAATATATTTTGGTTGCAGGTAACTCGCGTAGCGAAAAAGTGTGACCTAATTTTTTGTTTCGTTTTTTATCAAGAAAAAATAAAAGAATAAAAATAATTTAAAACTAATTAAAATGCCAACATCAATTATTACTACAGAAGATTTAAGAGAATTCAAAGAAGAATTATTAGAAGACATCAAAGCAATGATCAATCATCAATCTGGCTTTGCTCCTAAAAAGTGGTTAAAGTCACCAGAAGTTAGAGATTTATTAAGTATTTCTCCAGGTACTTTACAAAATTTAAGAATCAATGGTACATTACCTTATACCAAAGTCGGTGGTGTTATTTATTACGATTATGAAGAAATTGTAAAAGTATTAGAAGAAAACAGAGTTCACAACAAGATCTAACTGTCATTTCAAGCGCAGTCGAGAAATCTCATTTTATGCAAAACGTAAACTATATAAAACAATTAAAAGGTGTGTTTATTCAATTTTCAAAAGACAACCGTTTAAACCCAACACATATAAGCTTGTATGTAGGGTTATTCCAAATCTGGAATAATAATCGATTTCCTGAAGAATTTTATATCAATCGTGAAGAGGTAATGCGTTTTTCTAAAATAGGTTCAAAATCTACATATCATAAGTGTATTAAAGAATTAAGTCATTGGAAATACATCATTTATTTCCCTTCTCACAATCCATTTAAAGGTAGTAAAATCAAGATGTTCAAATTCGAGACAAGTACTGGACAAGCTCTGGTACACAGCAGTACCAAAATAGAGACAAGCAGTGGACAAGCACTGGTATCTATTAATAAACATATTCAAACTAATAGAAACAATAAAAACAGTATTAAACTTGACAAGCCCAAAAATGAAAATGAAGTTATCGGTTTTTTCAAAAAAGAAAATTGGCCAATAATTGAAGCTCAAAAATTCTTCAACCATTACCAAGGTATTGGTTGGAAAGTTGGCGGTAAAACAAAAATTGTCAATTGGCAGGCAACAGCAAAAAACTGGTTAATAAAAGCAGAAGAAATAAAAAACAAAGAAACACAAAAATCAGTTAGCCAAAATCAAGACAACCTAAAGACAAGTAAAAACAAGAATTATAATGAACCTTTATGATATTCGGCTTGTGGTTCCGAGTGTCTATGAAACAAAATTTATAATCTAAAGGTTAATCTGTCATTCCTGCGAAGGCAGGAATCTATAAAAAATGAAAATTAAAACACCTCACATCATCCAAGAAGGAAGCGTCCAATACCAATTAGGTGAACAAAAAGGAAATCTAATAATATACGATTTTCCAAAAATGTTAATTTATTTAGAAGCAAAAGGAAAATTATTGTTTGGTAAGAACTTCAAAATTTATTCAGAAGATGAATCTGTTTTATATAAATTATGTCTTTATTTTATTCGTGATTTTGAAACTTGCAAAAAAATAGGAATAGATCCAAATAAAGGAGTTTTACTATCAGGACCAGTAGGTTGTGGTAAAACAAGTTTAATGAAATTATTACCACACATTGTACCTCATCAAATCAAACATATAGTTTTACCAGCAAGAAATATTACATTTAGTTTTAATAAAAACGGATTCAAAATTATTGAAGATTTTGGTAGTAATGGATTTTATTGTTTTGATGATTTAGGTGTAGAAACCACAGGAAGATATTTTGGAAAGGATTGCAATGTAATGGGAGAAATACTATTATCTCGCTATGATTTATTTTTAAAAAGAAAATTGAGAACTCACGCAACAACCAATTTAAATGCACAGGAATTAGAAAATAGATATGGTAACCGTGTTCGTTCACGTATGCGTCAGCTCTTCAATTTGATAGCTTTTGATAAAGAAAGTAAAGATAAAAGATTATAACTCTGATATTAAAAGTCAAAATACGGCAATCCGTGTTAAAAAAGATTAAATTTTCTTACATTTATGTCATTGAAAAAGTGTGAGAGAAAAAGAATTAATGAAAGTCCCCTATTCATCTATAAATTCTTTCTTTATGTAAATAATCCCTCACTATATATAAGATATAGTCATTTATGAGCATAATAGAAAATGATGCTAACAAAAAAATAGAGTTCAACTTCTTTGATGAAATAAGAGAAAGTAAAACTTATGCTCAACTATTTCCTAATCGTGAGATAGGGTTAGCTATCATTTATTTATATGAGCAAATTACAGAAGAAAACTTCATAGATAAGCAGTTTACTGAAAAAGACATTCATAATGCTTTCGTTAAAATTTTTCAACCACAAATCAGGCATCAAACAGAAGATTACAGCGGTTATATTTATGAATTACAAGAATACTTTTTAGATTATGACCAAGAAACACAGAAATATGTATTTAAAGATTATGCATATAAATTTTGTGAACATGCAAAAACAACACTTAAAGGTGCTTTCAGTCCTACTAAAATAAAGGTGTTATGTAACGATATTATTTCTTTATTAAAAATGGTTAAAGATGATGATATTGAAAGTTTGAAAAATTGGTTAGAAATTCATTATAATAACTTCGAGCCTAAATTAAGAGAGCAAATAGATTTTCTTGAAAAACAAATTGCAAATTCAGTTGAACAATTAAAAAAAGACTCTGATTTTTCTGAACTAAAGTTTATAGATGTATTAAGAGGAGTCGAAAATAGTTTAGACAATGCCAAAGAACAAAACAAAGAATTAAGGTCTGCATATGAACAAACAAAAGTTATCAGAACACTTTTAGAAAAAAGAAAAATTGAAGACCCTTATATCAATGATTTAATATCAGATGTAAACTCTTTTATAAGTTATACTAATATTCGTTTAAATACTATTGACAAAAAATTAGAGAGAATACAACCAAGGATTAGGCAATTATTTACTGCTTTAAATAGACCAAGATTTAATTCAAAAGTTCAAAAATTCACGAGATATATTTTAAATAACAGTACTATAGAATATGTAGAAAGTAGAAAAGAAATTGTTTTCCCAAATCAGCTTCAAACCCCTAAAATTCATTTGGATGTACCAAGCTTTACAATCTTAAAAAGAGATGTTGAGCTTTTTCCTTCTAAACCTCGTAAGGTTCAAGTATACAAGCAAAACAAAAGCTTGATGAAAAAGAACCAAGAAAAAGTAGAAAATAGAATATCTCAACAGAAGAAAATAATGAATTGGGAAACATTTATTCTATCTGAAATTGAGTTAGGGCAAAAAGTAAACTTAAGCCAAATGTTTTTCAAAATACTAAATACAGAAGATGATGTACAAGTGGCAATTTCTGCTTTGTATAATGTTATTAAAACTGTACGGAACAAAAATAAAATGTCTGTATTGATGAATAATGAATTAGAAAAAAATAGCAAATTTAAAGACATTACGTTATGGAAGATGGAAGTGCAAAAGATACAATAGATAGCTTTCTATACAATAGAGAGACAAAACAACTCTTTGCTAAAATTGACTACAAGCTAAAAGATGGAGTTCATATTCAACAATACGGTAGGCAACTAGAGTTGTACAATTATATTGTTGAAAATGAAGAAAGCTTAAAACTTTATTATAAAGAACTATTTGATGTTAGTTTATCTTCTGGTGGTGAATATCCAGATAAATATTATTATCTCGATTTTGATGACCCAAATAGTAGAGGTGACATTAGTAAAAATCATAGACACTATCTAAAGAATGAACATATTATAATAGGTTTCATCATTAATGAGATAATAAATATCCATAGAGAAGTTGATTTGAATTCGGTTTCTGAATTGAAGAGGAAAATACGTATTGACTATGATGATATTAAACCAGGTTTATATCGATTGATAGGTAAATCTAAAAATATTAATCCTGGAAAATTAAATGATAACGCTATTGATAGTACAGTTAAGTCTGCTTTAAATGAGTTTAACAAAATTGGTTGGATAAAATTAATTGATGATGAATTTGAACTCTTACCTGCTTTTGACAGGTTGGTAACATTTTATGAAAAAGAAATTCTATCTATAGATGAAATATTTAAGGAATTAAAATGAAAAAGTATCCAAAAATAAAAAGGTTGTCTACTCTAAATATTATTCATCATCAAGGGTTTGATTATGAGTTTAATTCTTTCAGAACAGATTTTGTTGGCGAAGGAGGTTCTGGAAAAAGTTTAGTTTCAGATTTACTACAATTAATCTTTGTTGGAACAAGTTCTTTTCATTCACCTACACAAAGTGCAGATGATAGATTGCCAAAAACAATGGTATTAAAAACTGATGGCAGAGGAACAGATTTTGGCTATGCTTTTTTAAACATTGAAATACAAGAAAATCAATATATAGTTATAGGGATATATTTAGAAAGTACAGGCGCATATCAAATGTTTATAATTCAAAATGGGAATGATTTTTCTGAACAAACTAAATTAATTCCTTTTAACAAATTAGTAAGTGTTAATGATTTTATTGATAATGATAATACATTACCCATTGAACAATTAAAAGAGCATATTTTTAATACTTTAGACTACACATGTACTTCTTGGGCAACCACAAAGATGTATCACAAAATACTTTGCAACAATGAGAATAATATTATTCCAGTAGATGTTTCAAAAAACGAAAAAGTACTAAAAAATTATTCTAAAATAATTCAAGCCTTTTCAAGAGAATCGTTAGATATTTCTAAAAGTGATAAATTAAAAAATTTCCTATTTGGTGATGAGGCTGAAAACAGATTTGAAAGGCTGTTTAAAGAAGCTGTTAAAGATTTAAGTTCAGATGTTGAGAAATTCAAAGACAATTCCAACGAAATTGAAATGCTTAACAACAAACACAATGATTTAGTTGAATTGTTAGCTAAAAAAGATGAAAAGGAGAGTTTTGAAAAAGAGTTCTTATTAGCTGAATATACTTATCTAAAGAGGGAATTGATTTCTGAAAAAAAAGAGATTACCAATGCTATTAGTAGTTTTTATAGAAGTGAATCTAATCTTTCATTTTTGGCAACGTTAGCCAAAGCAAAAATTGATGAACTCAATAAAAGTATTGAAAGGATAGAAACGGAATTTAAAACAGCCTTTAAACTTCAAGAAGATTTAAAAATAAAAAATGAAGTAATTGTTAAATTACATAGCTGGATGAAACAATTAAATTGTAGTAAAGATGCTATCTTAAATAAGTACATATCTTACCATAAATCAAAAGATAAAATTGATAAGATTAATGTCTTAAAACAAGAGTTAAAGACAAGAGAATTATTTCCTTTTTTTAGTAGTAAAACTTGGGATAAAGGCATTATACTTAAACTGCAAAAAGAAAAGGAAGAAATAAGCGAAGAGATATCTAGCAAAGAAAAATTGAATAGAATCAATGATATTGAGAATAAAAAGTCTTTAGCATATTGGGCTTTAAATTTAGATAGAGAATTATCTATTGAAGAAGAAAGTGTTCTTCATAAATATCAAAATGAAAATCTTATAGTAGAAGAACCAAGCAATATTAAGCACAGATATATCCCTACACCTGAAGAATTAATAGAGAACTTTAGTGTTTATAAAAAAACTGAAAATGGGTTTTGGTTAAACCTAAACGGAATAAAAGAGTTTATTCCATTAATTCAAGAGCGAGATAGAGTTTTTAATACTTTGAAAAAAGAAGAGATTATAGAGTTTTTTAAGAATGAAAGTATAAGTCTGAATGCTAATATTGAAAAATTAAAATCTAAAAAGGTAAAATTAATTGAACTTCAAGGAGTCTTTGAAAACCTAGATAATCCAAAGGAATATATTGAAGCTTGGAATTCTAAAAATGATTATGATGATTTAGATAGTTATGATTTTTATAATCTTGAATTAAAAGAACTTAATGAGTTTGCTTCATTGTTTGAAAAATCAACAAAGATGTCAGACGATTTTATAGTTGCGAAGAAAAAATATAATGAAATAGACACTAGAAGAACCAATTTAAAAACTTTAAAAAATAATCTTGAAACACAACTGGAGGACTTACCTAAAGTTATACATCCTGAAAATTTAAATGAATTAGAAAAAAAGTACAAATACAAAAAAGAGGTTACTAATAATAGTAATCAAATATTAGACACTCTATCTAACTCTGAAGGTAATTATTACAAAACATTTTTAGTCTTTTTACAAGAACAAAGAAAACATATTAATCCAACAGAATTATTAAAAGAATTAGATGAAAGAATATCTCGCTTTGAAGAAAAGACAAAAGAACTTTCAAGTAAATATTTTACAGTTTTTGAAAAAGATATCAATGAAGTTGAATATTCTAAAGAAGAGTTAAACGAGTCCATAATTAAAAAATCACAAGATGAGTTTGATAATAAGAAGAATTCTTTTTCAGGTTTCTACAATACAGTCGCAGGAAGATATATGGAAAATAATTATTCTCGATATGAAAATACAGGTGACTTTATTGGATTATGTGAAGAAATTTTACCTTCAGAAATATTTAATGATGGTGAAACTTTAGATAAAGATATTATTGAAAAAATCAATAAACGATTAAAGGACATCAATATTAAAAATCAAGAACTGAATGGAAGAAAACTTCAAAGATTAAATACTATAATAGATGAGGTAAATGCAGAGGTAAGTAATCAATTAGATTATATTAGAAGAGTTAGGCAGTTCTTACGTGATGATGATAAAGTTATTACAGGCAATCATAAAGCTCATTTAAGAGATGAAATAAATAAATCTTACCCAAGAGAATGGATGCAAGATTTTATTGATAAAATTAATGAAGAATCAGCTTTAGGGATTGGCAATAATCTTTTAGACGATTTAAAAGAATTCAGTAAGGGGTTAGAAAGCTTTGTTTCATTAGAAGAGAAAATGATTGAAGCATTTCATAGATGTGGAGGTCCAAAAAATATAAAACCATCATATAAGCAATTATTAAACCCTAAATCATATTATGACTTAAGCTTCACTATTGAGTCTAATAAAGGTAAAAATGCTGGAAGTACAAGTCAAACTTATTCTGCTATAGCATTGCTTTGTATTGCAAGATTATCATTGATTGAAAACGAAAAATCAAGTTCTAAAAAAGTTAGACCAGGTGTTCGTTTTATGCCAATAGATGAAGCAGAAGGTTTAGGAAGTAATTTCGATATGCTATATGAAATAGCAAAAAATAATGACTATCAATTACTATCTCTCTCTATATCACCAAATAAAGTGAGTACAACCAATCAAAATATATACTTACTTCAAAATAATTTGGAAGAAGATAGAAAAGTAAATTATCCACCTATTCCTGTATTTATAGATTCTAATTAAATATAACATTTGTGATTTTGAGAGACATAGAATGGAGATATCTTAAAGGATTAAATCAATTATACGAGAAGAAGAAAACTCGTTTAAAAATATTAAATGATGATTTTATAAATCAAGTTTTGTATAGACAAAAAAAGTTGATGAAATATCAAGTTGGGAATCATAATATTATTGTTCCAACGTTAAGATATGATACTTTTTATGAGCAACATTTTAAAGAGGTTTTTGAATACTATAATAATTTTTTTGAGCTATCAGGAATAGATAATAATGCGCATAAAAGATATGATAAATCAGATTTAGAATCATTAATTTTTATATTCAACAATAAAGAGAAGTTAAGCAAAACCCTAACTACAGAATATACTTTTTCGAGTAGAGTTTTCAAAAGAAAAGGTGCTAAATATTTATCAAATAAACCAGGCTTAAAGAAAGATGTTTTAAAACTTTTGAGGATTGATGAATTTCCAGAAAAAGACCCAAGGAATAATTTATGGCGAATAGTGGTAGATTGTATAAATCCTAAAGTCATAGTTATTTGTGAAAATATTGCCTGTTTAAAAGTGCCTATTGAGTATAAAAAAAGAGGAATTGAATTATGGTATGTTGGAGGTAATAACACAAAACCATTGTTAGACTTGCCTTTAGAAAAATTAAACCATCCTGTATTATATTTTTGTGATTGGGATTACCACGGATTAAAAATTTTCTCAAGGATAAAAGAGATTTTCAATAATAAAAATGTTAGTATTAGTCTTATCGAACCCAAAGATTTGTCTAATGCACTTCCAACAAACTCTCCACATCATAATAGCAAATGGAAAAAAGAAGAATTTTCAAAACTAAAGAAGGGAGATTATACAGAAATTCAAATTGAAATAATTAATAACCTAATTGACGAAGATGAATGGGTTGAAGAAGAATCAATGGATTTAATTGAATTATTAGAGAGTATAAAAGCTATTTAACTCCCCACACAAACCAAAATCCAGTTTTCTCGTTCCTCAAAACCCTCTTTTTTTTGGTTTGTTCCGCGCGCCAACGCAAGTATAGCGTTTTAATATTCTAAAGGTACTTGCATTTTAGAGTTTGTTGCATTCGTAAACTCATTTCACAACTCTAAAAAGCAAAGCTTTTATATTTTTTTCATAAAACACAAAACTCCTCAAAGCTATATTAACATAATGCGCAGTTATATTCACATTCATTCACTTTCTGGTCTATAACGCCATTATGTAAAATAGCCGCTCTTACATCGCGCAAATCCGTTATCAACAATAAAATTTAGTTATTTTAAAATCATTCCGTAATTGTTGCATTGTTTTTATAAGTGCTTATTTGTAATTTTAAATTAACATTACTAAAACTATTATAATTTCAGTTTATATTACAATTATAAAGCACCCATAAAATCAAAAAAAGCCAATAAGATTATTGTTTTTTATTTGCTATAAAATGTAGTAAATATTGGTTTTACTAAAAGCAAATGCAAATAGTGTTTTATTAAAATCGAGTATAAAATCTCAACATCAAGTCTTGCAAAAAAAATATAAAGCATTCACTTTTAACAAAACCAATCAAGGAAATTGGTACAAAACAAATAAATAACAACACACTTATTCTCGCTGCTGCCCACGCACTAGGTATTTTATTTTTTTTATAATTCCTTACCTCATCCAACTGCACAAAACCATCGCTAAGTCCAAGTATTCCTTATCTCAAATCTTTGTTTGTTTCATTTCGTTAAGTAATCACAAAAAAATCCAGATAAAATCTATCATTTAGATATAATAAAAAGTAAAGGATAAAAAGTAAAGGATAAAAAGCAAAACAAAAAAAAGACAGCAAAACAAATGGTTCCCTTAATGTTACAATACTTTCAGCATCTATTTCATTCAAGAAAAAATGTAATTGTATAAAATTTGTCATTTAAAAGCCTCCGCTTTTAGCCTATAAAGGTCAAGCCCTTTGGGTTTTTAAAAAAATCTCCACCAAAAAACAACTTAATACTTAAAATTCAACACTCAGTAGTTGGTAGTATTTTTTTCAAAAACCTTGATAGTCTATCCTCTCCATTTAGAAACAGCTTTCTTTTTGTTGTTTTCCTTTCCAAAATTTTATGGGCAAAAAAATAGCAAAAGAATCTAAACCTAAAAATGGATACTTATGCAAATTTTTGAAATCAAAACCCACAAAATTGGACGCACTTACCCAAACCCACATTTTTTTATTTTGAATAAAGGATTAAATTCTGGAAAACCATTAGACAAACCTTGTCCAAACTGCTTTGTAATTTCCACAACTTCTAGAGCAAATAGAGAGTCTTTGTATTACTTGTGTTTATCCTTAAAAGTTGGTCAATACTTTGGGTATTATTTAAAAGGTTCTGTCATTCCATTTATTGGTATTTCAGACGTAAAAAAAGTAATCAATACTGCACTTCAGAACTATGAAGAACAACAATGGCAATTGAAAATTGAAAAACTCAAAAAAATAACTGCTTTCGAAGTAAACTTACAACAACAATTGTCAACTATTTCAAAACTAAAAATAGCCTTAATAAGATCTTAACAAATTAAACTATGAAAATAATTATTGCTGGGAGCAGAAACTTCACCAACTATCAAAAATTAAAACAAGAATGTGATAAATTCCTCCAGGATTATAAAAATATCGAGATTGTATCTGGAGCTCATTACAAAGGTGCAGACAAATTAGGAGAGCAATACGCGTCTGAAAAAAAAATCAAAATCATAAAATTTCCGGCTGATTGGATAAAATACGGAAAAGCTGCTGGTCCAAAAAGAAATAATCAAATGGCAATATATGCAGACGCATTAATTGCTTTTTGGGATGGAAAAAGTAAAGGAATAAAAAACATAATTCAACTTGCTAAACAAAGAAATTTAAAAACTAGAATAATTCTCTTTGAAAACGAAATTCTGTCTATCTAGTCAATCAAAGCAAAAGAATACCCAGTACTAAAACTAGGTATTCTTTTTTTGCTTTCTAAAAAACAACCACTTTAATAATGTAGAAACAGAAAAACTAACAATTGCTCCAATAACAGCCATAATAACAGTAAAAAGGATATCGTCTAAACTAATAGTAAAAACTGTTGAAAGTAATGTTCCCCCAACAACACCTGACTTTATTTGAATATCGTTCTGAAACATATTTTATTCATCCTTTTTTTCGTCAGAAACAACGGCTTGACTAACTGCTGTAGCTACAGTTCCTGCAACAGTCATATAGGTTGCCACAGTAATTATTGCAGCAGGTATACTAACAGGAGCTGCAATAATTGCTCCTCCTGCAGTAGCCAATGAAATGCCTATATTTCTTAATACTCTAAAAAATTTCGGAGTTGGTTTTTTATAACGTTCTATAATTTTCATAATTCTGTGATTTAATTTTTAATACTATTTTTTCTTTTCGGTCTTTAGCTTGATAAACTAATGATAATAGTTTCTGTAGCGCATCCTTGGAATATACACCTCTACCAATACCATTTAAGTAAGTTACAGGAGCAATACAGCCTTGTAAATCTTTTAAGGCATTATTTGCTGGATGAAATAAAATATAGCTTCTCCCTTTGACATTTTTCAAAATCAAATGATGTTGAAATCGTTTCGAAAATCTAGGAACAACTTCATAGGCTCCTTCAGGAATACAAGAAACATTTCTCTTATTATTTAACCAGGGTAACTCAATGGTATGACAAAGAAAATTATCAGAAGAAAAGAGAGTACCGTTAGTACCCTCTTTAAAATAAGCTCTTTGAAGTACTAACTCCATTATTATGGAGTATCAATTGTAACAACAGATAGCGCATTGTAAGCACCATTTTTAAGGGCATACATTTCTCCATTTACTTCTTGATAAAACTCTACACCTAAAACCTGTACTACTGGAAATGTAGAATTAGCAGTAATTGTCGCAGATAATGCAATTGCAGCAGTATTTGCAGCAGTATAAGGCAAAATTGCTGTTTCATCATTTTCAAATGTTGAGGTTTCATTTACAAAATCTAATTCTGAAGCCCCCATTACTACTTTAAAATGGGTAGTTCCTGCAGGTGCAGCAATTCTAACAGTTGGTGAAAATGCAGCCAAGTCTAAAGTTGCATCTCCAGAAACTCTGTCAAATGCTTTTGTATATGCAGCAAATAAAGTTGCTCCCAACTTTCCATTCAAATTGAATTCAAAACCCTCTAAAAGGCTTAAATTTCCATCCTGTAAAGTTCTATCTCCTCTTTCATTAACAACATCGGTTTTAGTAACTGCTACTAAAATTTTTGTCAAACGAGAGACAACTCTTTTGTCTTTTGCATTTTGCAAAAGCACACGAATTGCATTTCGCAATACTTTACCACCTTTACCAGCTCTTCCAAATTCAGAACCATTTTCACGAGTTCTTTGAAACGCAGGATCATTCTGAATTCTGCTTTTATCCACACCTCCTTTTTCACGTGCAAGGTGTCCATCACTTGTTTTATAAAAAGAAATACCTCCGATAGTTCCTTTTAGTTTAATAATTCCTGTTTGTTTTGCCATAATTTTACATTTTTTATGATTAATCTTTCAAATCACGTAACTTTATGACTTACATAAGAAAAAGTGAAACCGATTAAAACCATTCTTACCGATTAAACCTAAATACTCCTAAAATGATACTACTGGTTTTAAGTATGGTTAAAGCATAGATAAAGTATGATGATTACAAAAAGAGCTTGTATATACCCAAAGGACATTCAACGTATTACAGGACGAAGTGAGCGTTATTGTCGTAAGCTTATTAACATCATAAAAGAATATTTAGACAAAGAACCTCATCAATTTATAACAGTAAAGGATTTTGCTATTTATAGTGGTATTGAAGAAGAAATTATAAATAAATACTTAATAGATTAATCATAATATTTGACGCTATTTATCTGGTTTTAATGAAGTTAAATTCGTAAATTTGTTAAAGACGTTCTATCAAAATATACTATTTCAATTTAACTAATAGGTCAACAATTCGGTTCACACTGTTTTAGTATTTTACCTAAAGTATTGATTTTACTGCATAGTGGAGAATGAGTTATCATCCTGCCACCCCGACTTTTATAGGTTACATACAAACCAATAAACAATTAATCAAATGGAAATCAGTAAATAAATTTTTACTATTTCCATTTTTTGATTTTGAGAGTATGTTTATAAGGTATCCTAATCACTGTCCAGTTTAAACCCTTAAAAAATTAGTGTACCTACTCCCAATCGTGCATTTGACTTTTCCATGTCGATTTGGGGCTTTCTTTTTAAAAATTATTTTATTAAAAACGAAAGAAAAATCCTAATCTTTTTTTTCTTAATGTATAAAGTCTATTTTGTCACTAATAAGTTACTCTTCAGCAATGCTTATATCCTTTTCAAATTAACTTGAATAATATAAATGTTTTTTATTTAAAATTTACTAATTATTTTTGACATAAATACCAAAAACCTGATAGAAATTAATCTATCAGGTTTTTTAAATTCAAATAATATTATATACTACAAAGTAGCAGCGTATTCAATTAAATCTACAATTTTAGTTGAATATCCCATTTCATTATCGTACCAAGAAACCACTTTTACAAAGTTGTCATTTAAAGCAATACCTGCTTTTGCATCAAATATTGATGTTCTTGTGTCTCCAACAAAATCTTGAGAAACTACCATATCTTCTGTGTATCCTAAAATACCTTTCATAGGACCACTTTCTGATGCAGATTTCATTGCTGCACAAATTTCATCATAAGATGCAGCTTTATCTAACTTTACAGTTAAGTCTACTACAGAAACATCCATAGTTGGTATTCTAAAAGCCATACCTGTTAACTTACCATTCATTGCAGGAATTACTTTACCTACTGCTTTTGCAGCTCCTGTAGAAGAAGGAATTACGTTACCTATTGCAGAACGTCCACCTCTCCAATCTTTCATAGAAGGGCCATCAACTGTTTTTTGAGTTGCTGTTGCTGCATGAACTGTTGTCATTAAACCTTCTACAATACCAAAGTTATCGTTTAAAACCTTAGTAATTGGTGCTAAACAGTTGGTTGTACAAGATGCATTTGAAAATATTTTCTGATCTGCTTTTAACTCTGTATTGTTTACACCCATTACAAACATTGGTGTATGGTCTTTAGATGGTGCAGATAAAACTACTTTTTTAGCTCCAGCTTCTAAATGTTTTCCTGCTGTTTCTTCTGTTAAGAAAAATCCTGTAGATTCGATTACATATTCTGCTCCTACTTGATCCCACTTTAAGTTTGCTGGATCTCTTTCTGCAGTAATTCTAATTTCATTTCCGTTTACAATTAACTTACCATCTTTTACATCAACAGTTCCATCAAATTTACCATGTACTGAATCGTATTTTAACATATATGCTAAATAATCTACATCTAATAAATCATTAATTGCTACTACTTGTACATTATCTCTTAATACTGAAGATCTGAATGCTAATCTTCCAATTCGTCCAAATCCGTTAATTCCTATTTTAATCATTTTATCAATCTTTAATTTATTAATTTTTTATGTTGTTATTATATCTGATATTCTAAGTAATTCGTAATTTATAGAATGACCACCAGAAATTGCTTCTTTTATATCTGTACTAATTACTTGGTTATCTTTTAGTCCTACCATTAAATTGGTGTTACCATCTAAAAGTAACTCTACTGCTTTTACTCCTAACCTACTTGCTAAAACTCTATCAAAACAAGAAGGAGAACCTCCTCTTTGCATGTGTCCTAAAATACTTACTCTAACATCGTATTCTGGTAAATTTTCTTCTACGTAAGCCGCTAATTCGTAAACATTTTTACCTGACTTATCTCCTTCTGCAACAACAACAATACTTGATGATTTACCTGCTCTTCTACTTCTTTCTAAAGACTCTAACATTCTATCTAACCCTAAATCTTCTTCAGGAACTAAAATTTCTTCTGC
Organism: Polaribacter sp. 2305UL8-11; assembly: GCF_058147165.1. Taxonomy (NCBI): domain Bacteria; kingdom Pseudomonadati; phylum Bacteroidota; class Flavobacteriia; order Flavobacteriales; family Flavobacteriaceae; genus Polaribacter; species Polaribacter sp. 2305UL8-11. The sequence goes on from NZ_JBYVJW010000012.1 coordinate 130,804, forward strand.
ACCTGCACCAACTCCAGCATTTAAGGCAATAAAACCTGCATCACGTCCCATAACTTCTACAAAAAATAAACGGTTGTGAGAAGAGGCTGTATCTCTAATTTTATCAATTGCTTCTACAGCTGTGTTTAAGGCTGTGTCATAACCTAACGTGTGTGAAGTACCAAAAATATCATTGTCTATTGTACCTGGAATACCAATTACTGGAAAATTAAATTCTTCATTAAAAATTACTGCTCCTGTAAAAGAACCATCACCACCAATTACAACCATTGCATCAATTTCGCGTTCTTTTAAGTTTTCGTAAGCTTTTTGCCTACCTTCTTTGGTTCTAAACTCTGTAGACCTTGCAGATTTTAAAATTGTACCTCCTTTGTTAATTATGTTATGAACACTTCTTGCAGTTAAATCTACAAGATCATCTTCAATTAATCCTTCATAACCTCTATATATACCTACACAACTTAAACTATAATAAGCACAAGATCTTACTACTGCTCTAATTGCTGCATTCATTCCTGGAGCATCTCCTCCAGAAGTCATGACTGCTATTTTTTTTATATTCTTCATAATATTCTGATGTAAAATTAACGTTTTATAACCACTTAAAATAAAAAAACTACGAAATCGTTTTAGGCTGTTTCGTCCATTTTTAAAGGCAAAATTAACATTTTCTATATGTTAAATTTTGTTTTTTTAAAGGTGCTATTTTAATCTGTTTTTAAGACTTAGTTTCCTTCAAAATTATCAAATTCTTTCTTTGATTTTTTTATGGTATCTTTTTGAATTGACTTCTTTTTCTTTGACTTTTTCTTTTTTAGTCCAATTTTTCTTAATAAGTCTGACAGTGTATTAAAGTTTACTTGATAAGATAAACCAATACCTTGTGTATACCCTTCTTCTTGCTGAGAATATTGAATTTCGTTTTGACGATTAAAAATAACGCCTCTAAAATTACCTTCTTTATTTAAAAGCACCTCTACTTTTACTTCTCCAACAACGCTAGATTGTGTTTGTGCACCAACTGGTACTCCTACTTTTCCGTTAATTATTACACGATCACTAACTTGGGTGCTCACAGAAAAATCAAACTGATTATCAATATTTAAACGATCTAAATCATTTCCTCTTTCTCCTTGTTGATAATCTAAATTTAATTGAAACTTACTGTCTGGATTATTTAATAGTCCTGAAAAAGCAGCAGCAACCGCATTTGAAGCTGTACTTGTAAGTGTTGCATTGGCATCAAAATCTGCTCTGTCTGGATTTGCAAAATTACCAAATGCTAATAAAGAAATAAATTGTGTTGTTTTTTGATTAACATTATTGTCATTCAAAATAAATTCTAACTCTCCTGCAATTGTAGGATCTACATTTGTTAATAGTATGTCTAATTCTTGTTTAGAGCTAAATAAACCTCCTGTAATTCTTGTAACCAAATCAACTTCTATTTTTCGGTTAGAATTAAAATTTTCTAATAAAACTCCTGGGTTGGCTTTGGCTTTGTAAACTGCAGTTACATCTAAATTGGCTTCTGTTGGGTTACCATTCCAAGAAACAACACCTCCTTTTTGAATTACAAAAGGTCTGCTTACGATACCTCCATATTTAAAATCGTACACTCCATTTTCTATGGTATAATCTCCATACATATTAAATTTACCACGTGTGTCTATTTCTATTCTAAGGTTTCCATTACCACTTCCTGTTAATTGGCTACCATAAACCTCATCTATAACAACTTGAGCAACAGCATCTTTTGTCACTTCTAAATCGATGTTTAAAGACAACCCTTTTAAAGATTCTCTTGCGATTTCTTTTTGCTTATCACCTATTTTTGTTTCTTTATTTTTAAAGTGAATTAAACGATAACTGTCTACAGTTTCTATATCTTTTAAAGGAACTACAAAAACGGTTCCTGGCATTGTTTTCGCATTAACATCTATTGTTAATTGGTCTGTTAAACCTGTTATGCTTGCATTACCATTTATATATGCAGCACCATAGTACAAAGCTTCTTCTGTATCTTTTGTATCTAAAACCAATAAATTATCTCCTTCTAACTCTATGTTTAAGAACCATTTATCAAAATTTAGATGTGTTATATCTCCTTGTAATTTTCCTTTAGTTTTATGTTTAGAATCTAAGATTGAAAAGTTTTCTAAGATAAAAGATTGTTGTTGTAGCGTAATTTGTGGTTCTCCTACAAAATCATAATCTACATTTAAATAAGGAAATTTTAAACCTGCATTTTTTAAGGTCAAAACCCCATCCATTTCTGGATTTCCTAAAAAACCTCTTAGGTTAAAATTACCTGATGCTGTTCCTCTTATAGAGGATAAAACGTCTTGCCCAAGTGGACTAAAAGCATCCAAACCAAATTCTTCTAAATAAACTTCTAAATCTATTAACGGTTTTTTTGTAGAAAAATCTAAATCTCCTGTAGCAGCAATACTTTTTACACTTTTATTTTCTATAGATAAATCTACCTTGTATTTCTCGTAAGAATTATCTCCAACAACATTTAAAGCTAAATTACCTTGTTTAAAATTATTAACTTCAAAATCTTTTATTGCTAATGTAGCTTCTGGGCTATACTCCCCTTCTTTTTGAACAAAATCTAAATTACCAGATAATTCTCCTTTTAGTGCCAAACTATCTATTTCTGGCAAGAAACTTTGCAGCCTCACTTTTGTAAAATCTGCTAATAATATTTTTTCTTGATCTCCTTTTAAACTCCCTGTAAATTCAATTTTTTGTTCTCCTGAGACTATTTTAAATTGACTAAAATTAAATTCGTCTGTTTTTAAATCGAACGTAATTTTATCTGTATTTAATTTATCTGGATTTATATTCCACACATTATCTTTAAACTTAAAAGAAGAATCTTCGAAACCTATAACCGATTTTCCTTCTTCGTTAAATGTGTAGAAAAAATCTAAATTAAAATCTTTATTTTTATTTATGCCTCCTTTAAAAATAGATTTAAAAAACAAGGTATCATTCTGTGTTCTGTTTAATAAGTTAAATTTAGATACTTTATAATATTCTGTATTTATCTCATCTGCAGTTAAACTTGTATTATATAGCGGATTTTGATTGTTGGTAATGAGTTTGATGTTTTTAATTTCGTTATCATAAATGGTAAGCTTGGGCGAATCAAAATTTACTCTTAATAAGCTTTTGTTAGAGTCTACTCTACCTCTTAATCTGGTATTATTATCAATCTTTATTTTCGGAAAAAAAACACGAACAACTTGGTTGTAAATAGAAAAATTAAAATCTATAAATTGATTGGGTTCTACTTGGTAAGGTTTGTAATTTGTGTAAATACTACCCAATGCATTTTGTGCAACTAAAGGAAATTCTGAAAAAGAAAACTTCCCAGAAACATATCCTTTTACAATGTCTTTAGAGTCTACTTCAATCCTTTTTATACTATCTTTTAAAGAAGAGGTAACAACAAATTCTTTAAACTCGAACTCTTCTTTTTCATTAGTATACAAAATATTATTAAAGGTGGCTTTTCCTGTAATATCATCAAAAGTATTCCCTTCAATATCTAGTTCTATGTTTCCTTTTAATAAAGAAATACTGTCTCTTACAAAAAGGTTGGTTTTTTTTAAATTGATGAATGTAATATCAGATTTAAAATCGAACTTATTTACTTTTTTAGATAAATCTGCCAAACCATTAAATTTCATTTTAACGTTTTCATCATCAATGTCTAAAAATCCATCAAATTTATTGTTTTGATATTGGCCATTTGCTTTGATGTTTTTGTAAGCATATCCATTAAAATTTAATTCTGAAACTTCACCAAGAAAAGATGTATTTATACTTTCTAACTTAAAACCACTTCCGTTAACATCTCCTTTTAAACTTACTTTTCCAAAAATAGGGTCGTTAAAAAGAACTCCAACATCAAAGCCTTTTAATTCTATTTTCCCATCATAAGAAGCGTAATCTATATTGTCTAAGTTTGCTATTTGTAAATCGGAAATAGCACCACCAATTTCTGAATTTAAATTAACATTAGCACTCATTTGCTCTGGTGTTACTCTAACATTTCCTTTAATTTGAAACCTACCAAACTTATTAAATTCTGAGGGCAATGTTTTACCCAAAACGTTTGGCAAAATACTTTTTAAACCTTTATAAGTAGCTGTTAAATTTTTTAAATCTCCTTCAAAAACAAATCCATTTTCGTTATTTACAGCATTTACAAAAGCTAGGTCTCCTATTATTTTTATCCCTTTTCTAGATTGAAGATTTAAGCGATTTAAAGAAAAGTTATTTAAAGGTCCTTTTACGTTTCCAGAAAAACGAATTACATCATTACCTGCTAACTCGTTATAATATTTTTTTAAATCTTGAACCGCCAATTTACTTTTATCAAAATTAGCAACAATATTTACTTTATTAGTAAAATCTGACAAGTCATTTTTCTTATAAATAAAATCAATATTTGCATTTATTTTAGATTTTTCAGTTTGTAAAACTGTATTTTTAAAATGCATTGCCTTGTTTGTTAAAGAAAAGTCTGTTGTTAAATTCGTAACCTCTAGACCTCTATTATCAACAAAAAATAAACCCCTTACTTTTGTAGAAAAATCAGTCCCATTAACCAACATATCTTGTAAATTACCTCCAATGTTTTTTGCAGAAAAATTTAAAGAATCTTTATTATTTGCATTTATTAATCTATAATTTAAGTTATCTGCATATACATTAGAAGACCTTAATACAAATGGCTTTGCAAGCGAATCTTTTGGAGTATTACTACCAAAACTGCCATAAAATATAGACATGTTATCTTTTTTTTCTCCTTTGTAAGTTTTTGTGTAGTAGTAAACATCTTCTAAATAAATATCTCCTAAATTAAACTCACTATCTAAAGCACTTTTAGCACTTAAAATTGAAGTGTTTAATTTTTTAACAAAAATTAAAGTATCTTGATGATGGTCTCTTATTTCGACTCCTTTTAACACTACTTTTCCTAAAAAAGAAAAATCTATCTTTTTTATAGTAATATTGGTATTGTATTCTTTATTTAATCTTTTAGCAAAATAGTCTCCTAATTTTGTTTGAACAACTGGTAAAGAAAGTAAAATACTAATCAATACTAAAAAGAGCACAATGTACCCAATCCATTTTAGTATTTTTTTACCGGCTTTTTTGATGACGAAGTAGTTTTAGTAGTATTAATTATTATCAATAATAATCAATAATATTGCCATTTATTACAAAGTTCGTGTAATTTTAACAAACAATTAAATTTCTGCTCTTAAAATATAGATTGAAAGATAAAATTATGATTAGTTTTGTAATCATTTATTTTTTGTATGAATAAACCTGTTTATATTTTAGGGATAGAATCTTCTTGTGATGATACAAGTGCATCTGTAATTTGCAACTCAAAAATTTTAAGTAATGTAATTGCTAACCAAGAAGTACATTCTAAATACGGAGGAGTTGTGCCAGAACTAGCTTCTAGAGCCCATCAACAAAACATTGTACCTGTTGTACAACAGGCATTAGAACAAGCAAATATTACAAAAAAAGAACTTTCTGCAATCGCGTTTACAAAAGGTCCAGGGTTAATGGGGTCTTTATTAGTAGGTACTTCTTTTGCAAAATCTTTGGCATTGGGTCTACAAATACCTTTAATAGATGTCAATCACATGCAAGCACATATTTTAGCTCATTTTATTAAAGAAGAAGCAACTACTAAAACACCTCCTTTTCCTTTTTTATGCTTAACCATAAGTGGAGGACACACGCAAATTGTAAAAATTACCAACTATTTTGAAATGGAAATCCTTGGAGAAACCATAGATGATGCTGTTGGAGAGGCTTTTGATAAATCTGCTAAAATTTTAGGATTACCATATCCTGGAGGGCCATTAATAGATAAATATGCCAAATTAGGAAACCCCAAAGCATACCATTTTACCAAACCAAAAGTGGGCGATTTAGATTTTAGTTTTAGTGGTTTAAAAACAGGTATTTTATATTTTATTCAAAAACAGCAGCGTATAAATCCTGATTTTATTAAGGAAAATTTGCATGATATTTGTGCATCTATACAGTTTACAATTGTAGAAATTTTAATTGACAAAATTAAAAATGCTGTTAAGCAAACTAACATCAAGCACATTGCAATTGCTGGTGGTGTTTCTGCAAACTCAGAAATAAGAAAACGTTTACAACTGGCAGAAAAACATTTTGGCTGGACAACCTACATTCCAAAATTTGAGTACACTACAGACAATGCAGCAATGATTGCAATTACTGGATATCTAAAATATTTAAACAATAATTATGCAGGTATATCTGTAACTGCTAAAGCACGATTAAAAGTAACAGAATAGCTAATGAAAGGTTTTAAAAGTAGATTTATTTTTATCATTTATTATTACCTATTTTGGGTTTTCTACTTTGTTTTTGCAAGGATTTTTTTCTTAGTTTATTATTTTGAAAAAACACAAGATTTAGGTTTTTTAACTTCTCTTAAAACATTTTTATATGGGCTGCAATTAGATGCTTCTTTTGCTGCGTATTTATCTATATTTCCTTTTTTATGCATTAGCATTTCTACACTTGTATCCTTAAAAAAAATATGGGCAATTTTAAAATGGTATACTTTTTTAATTTTACTTATTATTAATCTTTTTTTATTGATTGATGCTGGCCTGTATCAAGCTTGGGGTGTAAGAATAGACAGTTCTTTATTGCCATATCTAAACACACCAAAATTAATGATTGCTTCAGTTTCTAGTTTGCATTTATTTTTGGGAATCTGTGCTTGGCTTCTATTAACATTCTTATTTTTTAAACTTTACAGAAAATACATTCATTTAAAAACAAAAAATATTGATTACAGAAACTGGTTATTAACCCCAGTTTTTTTATTGATTACTGCAGCATTAATCATTCCTGTTAGAGGTGGGTTCCAAACTATTCCTGTAAACCAAAGCAATGTGTATTTTTCTAATAAAATGTTTGCAAATCATGCTGCAACAAATTTTATTTGGAACTTTTTTAATACCATAACCCACAAAACCGATGGTAAAAACCCGTATATAAATTTTGATGATGAAAAAGCTACAAAAATTATTAACAAAACAAAAAATAAACTTTTAAAAGCACATACAGATAGTATTTTAAACACCCAAAAACCTAATATAGTTTTAATTCTTTGGGAAAGTTTGTCTGCAAAAGTAGTAGGTTCTTTAGGAGGAGAAACCAATGTAACTCCTAATTTAAATAGCCTTTCTAAAGAAGGCATTTTATTTACCAATTTTTATGGTAATGGAGATAGAACAGATAAAGGAATTCCTGCAATTTTAAGCGGATACTATCCACAACCTATAAAAAGAATAATGCGAATGCCCAACAAAACACGAAGTTTACCAATGTTACCCAAAAAAATGGAAGCAATTGGCTACAAAACTTCTTTTTATTATGGAGGAGATTTAAATTTTGGAAATATGAATACCTATTTACGAAATGCAGGTATCAACCAAATTTTTGATGGGAGTGAATTTGAAAAAAAAGATTGGAATTCTAAATGGGGCGCTTATGATGATGTTTTCATGGAAAGATTTTTAAAAAACATTACAAAAAAACAGCAAGAGCCATTTTTTAAAATTGCACTTACCCTTTCTAGTCATGAACCCTATGAAATAAAAGGTGAATATAAATTTGGCAAAGATGGAGAAGATAATCTTTATAGAAGCGCACATGTTTATACAGATAAAGTAATTGGAAATTTTATAGCTTCTGCAAAAAAGCAAGATTGGTATAAAAATACTTTAATCATAATTATGGCAGATCATGGGCATAGTTCTCCAAAACATAAAGGACCATATTTTTCTCCCAAAAAATTTAAAATTCCGATGTTATGGTTAGGTGGAGCATTGCAGCAAAAAGGAATAGAAATTAATAATTTTTCTAGTCAAGTAGATTTTTCTTTTACTTTATTAGATTTATTAGGTGGAGACAATAAAGAGTTTGTTTTTAGTAAAAATATTTTTAATACATCAGAGAGTCAATATGCATATTATATTTTTAATAAAGGGTTTGGTATTGTAACCAAAAAGGACACACTTGTTTATGATTATATAAGTAAAAAGCCAATTTTAAAAACTGGCAAAAACACCAAAAAGCTAGACTCTTTAGGAAAAGCAATTATGCAAATGTCTTATCAAGATTTTTTGAAAAGAAAATAGCTTTAGACTAAATGATTATTCTTATTATTACACTTTAATTAAATTTCTATGAATACTAAATTAGCAATACACGAAAAAGTAATTACTAAATTATTTAACAAAAATAAAGAATTAATCTTTTTTGATATTGGTGCTTGTGAAGGTTTAAGTAGTGTTAGGTATCTCTCTTTATTTCCTAAAAGCTCCATATTTGCTTTTGAGCCTGTTCCAAATAATTTTGCACAAGTTTTGAACAACAAAAAACATCATAATTTAAAAAATTTACATGTATTTGAACTAGGTCTATCATCAGAAAAAGGAGAAGCTACATTTTATGTTTCTTCAGGCAAACCACCAAATAAAGATACACCTACAGACAACTCTACTAGTTTCGGAAATAAAAGCTCCTCTTTATATAAACCAGGAAAAACCAAAGAAGTACACCCCTGGTTAGAATTTAAGGAATCTATAACAATTAAAACCGAAACTTTAGAAAACTTCTGTAACCATAATAAAATAAATATTATAGATTTTATTCACATGGATGTGCAAGGTGCAGAATTAATGGTTCTTGAAGGTGCAAAAAAGATGATAGATAATATAAAATCAATATGGTTAGAAGTAGAAAAAATTCCTTTATATGAAGGACAAGCACTTAAAAAAGATATTGAAGAATTTTTATTAAAAAATAATTTTATTTGTATTTTAAATAAAGTAAACCATATTGCTGGAGATCAACTTTGGGTGAAAGAATCTTACTACAATAATCTTTCTAATGATACAAAATCATCATTAAATAAAATTTCAAAAAAAACAGCATTAAAATCAAAAATCTCTACTGTATTTGGAAGTACAAAGGATAATTTAAAGAACATATTTAAATCTAAAAAAAAGTCCTAAGTTTTAAAACTTAGGACTTTTTTTGATAGAAGAAAATCTGTTTAATCATCTGTAGTTTGTACTTTTATAGAGCACCCAATAGCTCTAGTTTCAGTTTTTTCTATTTTTTTCCCAGCTAATAAAGCATCTACAGCATTTTCTACATATTTTTCTGTTACCTTGTCTGGATTTCTAGAACTATTATCTATAGCTCCAATATATTGCACTTTCATATCTTTTTTTGTTACAATAAAAACATGAGGTGTTTTTGTAGCTCCAAATTTTGGATATACTTTTTGACCAGCATCAAATAAATAAGGGAAATTAAATCCTTTTTCTTTGGCTCTTACTTTCATATCTGCAAAACTATCTCCTTTAGAAGCTTCAGGATCATTAGGGTTTATAGCTATTACAGGAAATCCTTTACTTTCGTATTTTTTATTTAGAGCAATAATCCTGTCTTCATTTGCTACAGAATATGGACACATATTGCAAGTAAAAATAATGATGAAACCTTTTGCAGAATTATAATCTGCCATTGAAACCATTTTGTTGTCTATGTTTTTTAAAGAAAAATCTTGGACAACATCTCCTATTTCATAGCCAGATTTATCTGTCTTAATTGTAAAAGCAGCAGTTATAGTTATAACAAATAACAATAATAAATATTTAAATTTTTTCATTTTTATAGTTTTAAAAAGGTTTGTAATTCGTTTTCTAAGGCTTTATAATCAAAAGATTGTTCATAAAACTTTCTGTTATTTTTATTATAAATTAAAGTAGCTGGTATTGCTCCTGTCCATTTTTTATCAATCGCTTTAATCCAATAGTCTTCATTCACATCATCTAACAAAACAACTTTAGATTTCAATTTTTTCTTGTTGATAAACGGAATTAGCCTTTTGTCTAGTTGTTTCGGAAAATCTAAACTCACCAAAATTACCTCCACATTTTTATCTGCATATTCTTGATTAATTTTCTCAAAATAAGGCAACTCTTTTACACAAGGTCCACACCAAGTTGCCCAAAAGTTTATGATGTAAGTTTTATCATCATTCTTTTCTAGTAAAGGTTTTAACTCTTTGTAAGTATAAGACTTTACTGCTGTAGTTTGGTCTACAACTACATTTTCAGCTTTTTTAACTTCTTCTTTTTTACAAGAAAAAATTAACGTTAATAATAAAAAGAAAAAAATTGGTTTTTTCATTTTATAAAATTACATTTTTTATTGTTGTAAAATCAATAATTAACTGATTCTTAACAAATAAGAAATATTCCATACTTTTATACTGAGTATTCTTTTTACACAGTTTTCACAAACAAAAGTACAGATTAATCAAAAATATCATTTAAAACTTTAGCCAAACGAATACCTCCTTTTTGTAATTGATTTCTAACAGTACCAAAATGATCATAAGAATATCTATAGCGTAAATTCTCGCCAACTTTTACAGACTTATATACCTTTTTTGTTAATTCATGTACTTCATCTACCCATTCTATGATAGAGCCTTTTTGGATTGCTTTTATTTGTTTCTTAGATAAGTCTTTTGCATTATTTGCCAACTCTAAATAACTCATTTCCCAGTCATCAATCATATTCTCATCCCAAACTCTGTGTAAATTTGTACCACGTCCAAACCATTGTACTTGTATTGTATTTCCTCCTTTATCTTCTCTTCTACCAATATGCATAGGTTGATGTAAATCTCCAATAAAATGAACCAACATTTTTAAGAAAAACTCTTTGTCTTTATCAGAACTTTTCTTGTCTTTTAAAACAGTTATACATTTTTTGATTCCTGTTACTAAATCGCCCTGCGGATTTTTTTGAGCAGTTTTATAAGTTTCATCAAAATCCATGTTTATGTAGTGCCAAGAATAGTATTTGTTATACTTTCTATCCGATTTTATTTCGTCTGCAAAAGTAGATACAAAAGCCAAACTTTGTCCTTTTAGAATCTTATCAATACATTTTTTTGCCTTTCTTGTTAAATGTTTTTCTGCAATTTGACCTGTAGCTCTATGTCCGTTTTTACCCCAAACCAAGGCTTCTTCACTTTTATCATTAGAAAAAAACAGTAAGGATATTATTAACAATATTTTAATTTTCATTGGTAATCATTTAATATTAGTTCTTAGCGAATGTATAAAATAAATCTCTAAAAATTTGGAAATATCAAAAAAAATACGATATATTTGTGATATCATTTTAATATCATTTTTAAATCAACTATAATGAAAGCAGAAAAAATCATCAAACCAGCAAACGGTTATTTAATGTTAGCCGTAATTTTTCTCTTATTTTTCGGAGGAATTACAATGTCAATAATTCATGAAACTCCAATGTATATTCCTTTAATCATTATTGGATTCATTGGCTTTTTTGGTTTTATTTTAGTAAACCCAAACACATCAAAAGTTATATTACTGTTTGGTAAGTATGTGGGAACTATCAAAGAGAATGGTTTGTATTGGGCAAACCCATTATTTAGAAAAAAGACTATTTCCTTACGTGCAAGTAATTTTGATAGCGAACGTTTAAAAGTAAACGATAAGCTTGGAAACCCAGTAATGATCTCAACAATTTTAGTTTGGAGAGTAACAAATACTTATAAAGCTGCTTTTGATGTAGATAATTATGAAAATTTTGTGCGCGTGCAAACGGATGCTGCTGTAAGAAAATTAGCAAGTATGTATCCTTATGACAATTTCGCAGACGAAGGTCATGATGAAGATATTACCCTACGTTCTAGTGTTAATGAAGTTTCTGAAGCTTTAGAAAAAGAAATCGACGAACGTTTAACAATTGCTGGAATTGAAGTTTTAGAGGCTAGAATCGGATATTTAGCCTATGCAAATGAAATTGCATCTGCCATGTTAAAAAGGCAACAAGCAACTGCAATTGTAGCTGCAAGACATAAAATTGTTCAAGGAGCAGTAGAAATGGTAGAAATGGCTTTAGACGAATTAAATAAAAAGGATATTGTAGAGCTAGATGAAGAAAGAAAAGCAGCAATGGTTAGTAATTTATTAGTAATTTTATGTGGAGATAAAGAAGCTTCTCCTGTTGTAAATGCTGGGACTTTGAGTCATTAATTGAAAATCAAATAATTGATATGAAGAAATTTGTCTTGGTTGATGGTTATGTATCTATGAATAACGAACAATTATTTATAGACATAAACAACCTAAAAAAAGATATAAAATCTAGAGGCGGTTGGTTGGGTGTTTTTCTAGCTTTTTTATTAATAAGTGTTTTACACAATCTTCGAGATATCAATTATTTTAATTCTTTTTTTCACTATTTAGATTTTGGATTGAGAACTTTAGGAATAATAGTAATAATTGGAGTATTCTACTATTTGATATTCTATAAAAAATCTAAGAATAAATTAATTATTAATGAAATAAAAAAAATAGAAATCGAAAAGGATGAATTTGAAACAGAAGTTACTTTGGTCTTCCTAAATAAAAGAGCACAAGATTTAAGTTTTAGAAACCTCGAAAATCAATTAGAACCCTTTTTAGAAGAAGTTCAAAAAAGGAATACTAGGATAGTAATTAATAAAATTTAAAATGAAAAGTAGTAATCATTTCAAATTAATTAATGGAGAGTTATATATCAATAATTCTGAAATTAAAATTGTTTATAGAAAACTTAAATATTTTATAGAATTATTTAAGTTTTTTGGAGCCATTTCTTTAATTGGATCATTTATAAAAAAGTTTAATAATTTTCAGAGTTTAAATGGTACTTATGAAATGGTAAAATTTGGAATTTTTGGTTTTGCTACATTATTTATAATTTATTTTTTTATTAGAATGATTTTTAAGAAAATTTGGATAAATAAAATCTCAATTAATGACTTGGTTTCACTGGAAGTTAGTGATGAAGAAAAAGATGACATTGATGTAGATAGTGAAATCGAAGTTACTTTTAAGAAGAATAATGGTAGAGAAAAGGTTATTAAATTAAGAAAAGATAAAAATCAATTAGAACCCTTTTTAGAAGAAGTTCAAAAAAGGAATACAAGAATTAAAATTGAATACATATAAAATGAAAGAATATAAAGTAGTTACTTTAAAATTAGGGCTTAGAAATAGAAATCAAAAATTAGAAGATTTACTAAATCTATATGCAAGAGAAGGTTGGGTTTTAAAAGAAGTACCTACAAACTGGAATGCAATTTTATTAGAAAGAGATAAAAACAGATAAATGAAAGTTTTTAAAGAAGAACAACGTTTTACACAAACTTGGTTAGTTTTAGTAATGGCAGTAAGTTTAATTGTCCCTATTGCTTTAATCATACAAGAGTTTTTAAAAGAAAGTACAAAAATGACAACTACTTCATTTGTACTATCACTAACAGGTATTGTTGCTTCTGCGCTTTTTATTTTTGCCTTTAAACTAAAAACAAGAATAGATGAAAAAGGAATTCACTATCAATTTTTTCCTTTTCATTTAAAATATAGACTTATTCAATGGAATGAACTAGCAAAAGCTTATGTAAGAACCTATGATCCAATTGGTGAGTTTGGTGGTTGGGGCTTAAAAGGTGGTGCTTTTTGGAATAGTGGAAAAGGGAAAGCTATTAATGTTTCTGGAGATATTGGTATTCAACTAGAATTAAAACAAGGTAAAAAACTGTTAATTGGTACTCAAAAAGAACTCGAAGCTAAAAGAGTATTAGAAACTTATAAAAATAAAATATAATGATTCGAATTGTAATTTACTTAGCTATCTATACACTAGGGGTTTCTGCTTCTTTTGCGCAAATAAAATCCGAAGAAATTATTGTAAACAATCAAGCCATTCAACTTCCTGGAACACTTACTTATACTTCCAAAAAAACACCTTTAATTATTTGGGTACATGGTTCTGGTGCTGTAAATAGAAATGGAAATAAACCTGAATATATAAAGCAATTTGGACAGGCTATTATAAAAAATGAAATTGCTTTTTTTAGCTATGATAAAAGAATTACAAATCCTAAAAATGCGGCTTTCTTACAAGATGGAGTTTTTATAAATGATTTTATTTTTGATGCACAAGAAGTTGTAAACTATTTTAAAAAAGATAAACGTTTTTCAAAAATTATTTTAGCAGGACATAGCCAAGGTTCTTTGGTAGCAATGAGGGCTTTAAACAATGTAGATAAGTACATTTCTATTGCTGGTCCAGGAGAAACTATAGATAAGACTCTAATTAGACAACTATCTGCACAAAGCCCTATTTTTGGAGCATTAACAAAAAAATATGTAAACGAATTAAAAGAAACTGGAGAAATTAAAGAAGTAGACCCTAATTTGCTAACCTTGTTTGCAAAACCAAACCAGCCTTTTTTAATTTCTTGGATAAAATTAGACCCCACAGAAGAAATAAAAAAAATAAAAATACCAACTCTAATTATTAATGGTGATAAAGATTTTCAAGTTCTAATTAAAGATGCAGAAAATTTAAAAAAAGCAAAAAAAGATGCTGAACTTGTAATTATTAAAAATATGAATCACCTGTTAAAAGACATACAAAAGGATGAAGATAATTTTAAATCTTACAATGATCCAAATTTTCCAATTTCAAAAAAACTCATAGAAACAATTGTTTCTTTCGTAAAAAAATAAAATGGCTAAGAAAAAAGCTTTCGCATTGCGAGTTAATGAAGATATGATTAAAGCTATAGAAAAATGGGCTGCAGATGAATTTCGCTCTACAAATGGGCAAATAGAATGGATGCTTATGCAAGCTTTAAAAGACGCTAAAAGAGAACCTAAAAAGAAAGAAGAATAATATTTTTATTTTTACAACTGTTAAATAAACGCTCAATTTTTATTGAGCGTTTTCTATTTTGTATATTGTTCTCCTTAAAAAAACTAATCAAAATCTTCATAATGAAAAAATTACTCACACTTGTCTTTCTGTGTACCACTTCTCTACTCTTTTCGCAAGAGTTTTCTATGGATTTGGTAAAGAATATGAAACCAAGAAATATTGGTCCAGGAGGAATGTCTGGACGTGTAACATCTATAGATGTTGTAGCATCTAATCCAGAAATTATGTATGTAGGAACTGCTTCTGGAGGAATTTGGAAATCGACTTCTGGAGGCACAACTTGGAAACCAATTTTTGAAAAAGAACTAACAGCTTCTATTGGTGCAGTTGCCATACAACAATCAAACCCTAGTGTAATTTGGGCTGGAACTGGCGAAGGAAATCCTAGAAATAGCTTAAATGGTGGTTTTGGTATTTATAAATCTTTAGATGCAGGTAAGACTTGGAAATCTATGGGTTTAGAAAAAACACGTCATATACATAGAGTAATTATAGACCCAACAAATCCAAATGTAGTTTATGTAGGTGCAATTGGATCTCCTTGGGGAGAACACAAAGAACGTGGAGTTTATAAAACTATAGATGGTGGAAAAACTTGGAAACAAATTTTGTTTACCAACATAAAATCTGGAACTGCAGATTTAATTATGGATCCTAAAAACCCTAATAAATTAATCGCTGCAATGTGGGAACACAAACGCGACCCATGGTTTTTTAAATCTGGTGGAAAAGGAAGTGGCTTATACATTACACATGATGGAGGAGAAAATTGGAAAAAAATTACCGAAAAAGAAGGGTTTCCAAAAGGTGAATTAGGTAGAATAGGTGTCGCAATTGCTCCAAGTGAGCCTAATGTAATATATGCATTGGTAGAAGCTAAGAAAAATGCGCTTTATAAAAGTGAAGATGGTGGTTTTAAATGGAAAAAAATAAATGATAAATCTGGTATTGGAAACAGACCTTTTTATTATTCAGAAATTTATGTAGACCCTCAAAATGAAAACAGGTTGTATACCATTTTTACTTACGTAAACGTTTCTCAAGATGGTGGTAAATCTTTTAAACAATTAATGCCTGCTTATGGTGTAGATAATGGTGTGCATCCAGATCATCATGCTTGGTGGATTCACCCTAAAAATGGTAAATTTATGATTGATGGAAATGATGGAGGCTTAAACATCACAAAAGATGGAGGTAATTCTTGGCAATTTATTGGCAATATTCCTGTAGCTCAGTTTTATCATATAAATGTAGATAATGAATACCCATATAATGTGTATGGAGGTATGCAAGATAATGGTTCTTGGAGAGGACCTGCTTATGTTTGGAAAGCACAAGGAATTAGAAATAGTTATTGGCAAGAAATTAGCTTTGGAGATGGTTTTGATGTTGTCCCAGATAAAGACAATTCTAGATATGGTTGGTCTATGAGCCAACAAGGTTTTGTAAGTAGGTACGATTATTTAACAGGAAATAATTATGTTGTAAAACCTACTCATAAAGATGCGAATGTAAAACTGCGTTTTAATTGGAATGCTGCAATCAATATCGATCCTTTTGATAATTCTACCTTATATTTTGGAAGCCAATTTGTGCATAAATCTACAGATAAGGGATTAACTTGGTCTGTAATTTCACCAGATTTATCTACCAATAATCCAGAAAAATTAAAGCAATCTGAAAGTGGTGGATTAACTATGGATGCTACTGGCGCAGAAAACCACTGTACAGTTTTAGTTATAGAACCAACTCCTTTAGAAAAAGATGTTTTATGGGCTGCCACTGATGATGGTCAAGTTCACATCACAAAAAATGGTGGAAAAAATTGGACAAATGTCGCAAAAAACATTAAAGGTTTACCAGAATTTAGTTGGATTACTCAAATAAAAGCATCTAACAAGAATAAAGGAGAAGCTCTTTTAGTAGCTAACGATTACAGACGTTTTAATTATACTCCTTATGCATATAGAACTAAAAATTATGGGCAAACTTGGGAGCGTATTGTAGACCAAAATGACGTACAAAGTTATGCTTTGTGTATTATTGAAGATCCAAAAAATAAAAATTTGTTGTTTTTAGGAACTGATGATGGTTTATACGTCTCTATAAATGCTGGTGATAAATGGACAAAATGGACGGAAGGTTTTCCAACTGTACCTGTTAAAGATTTAGTAATTCAAGAAAGAGAAGACGATTTAGTAATAGGAACTTTTGGAAGAGCTGCTTGGGTATTAGATGATATAAAACCATTAAGAGCAATAGCAAATGGCAATATAATTTCTAAAAAATTAGAATTATTTACTCCTCCTACTGCATATCAAGCAGCTAACCAACAACCTACAGGTAGTAGGTTTGGTGCAGATGCAATGTATCAAGGAGAAAATAGAAAACGTGGTGCAATTATTTCTTATTACATTAACAAACCTGTTCAAGAAAAAACAGACAAAAAAGGGAATAAAAAAGAAAAGAGTAGAAAGAAAAGTAATGAGAGTTTGAAACAAGCTCAGAGTGATACAAAAAAGATTAAATACGATTCTATAAAATTAGAAATTTTTGATGGGACAAGAAAAATTAGAACTTTAAAAATGAAAGCTCCAAAAGAAAATGGAGTGCATAAAACTACTTGGTATTTAAGAGAAAAAGGAGTTGCAAGAGCTTCTAGAAGAATTAGAAAATCTACTAGAGAACCAGCAGGAGTTACTGTAAAACCAGGCAATTATAAGTTAAAAATGACTTTTGGAGATGTTGTTTCTGAAGCTAACATAAAAGTTGAATTTGATCCAAGATTACAAATTTCTAATGCAACTATCAATCAAAAATACAATGCTAGTAAAGCACTTGAAAAATATCAAGAAAAAATTGCAAACGTTGTAAAACAATTGGTAGAAAGTAAAAATACAGCAACAGCTATGAAAGCAAAATTATCTAAAGAAGATGCTTCATCTAGCTCTGCAAACAAGAAATACAAAGCAGAAATAAAATCATCAAAAAAAATTATAAAATCTATAGACTCTTTAATAGCAATGTATTTAGGTACTATTGATAAAAGGCAAGGTATTACCAGAAATCCAGAAATTACAGTAAACCAACGTTTCTTCGCTGCAAATAGTTATATTCGCTCTCGTTTTGGAGAGCAAACTGCTACAGAAACTCAATTGATGAATCAATTTAAAGAAGAATTTAAAAAAGCGTTAAGTAAAACAAATACCTTTTTTAATAATGATTGGATTAATTATAAAAAAAGTGTAGAAAATATTTCTATATCTCCTTTTAAAGAAACTAAAATTTACTCAGTAGACTAAATATAAAGAATGAAAAAAACGAGTATACTTCTGTTTATAAGTTTTATAAGCATAAAAACAATTTCACAAAACGCAGCAGAAGATAAATTAGGAACTTGGTATATGTATAATGGCTCTCATAAAATTTCCGAAAAATATTCTTTAAAAACGATGGCTCACTTTCGGTATTTTGAATTGGCCAGCGAGTTTCAACAAGAAATTTATAGACTTGGTGTTAATTATACTTTTAATCCGAAAACAAATTTAACAATTGGAGCAAGTTATGCTACAGGAGATTTGGCTTACAATACAGCCTCTCCATTTTTATATGAATGGCGTTTGTACGAAGATTTAAATCTAAAATCTAAATGGGGGAAATTTAATGCCAAACATCGTATTCGTTTAGAACACAGGTTTATCCATAAGAATATTTTTACTGATGAAACTCAAAATTGGATTCGTTATGACTTAAATGTGAGCTATCCACTTTCTAAAACATGGAATGTGTATGTTTTTAATGAATTATTTTTGAACTTAGATAGAGGCAAGAGGTTTGCTCAAAATTGGACAGGAGCTGGATTTTTGCATCAACTTAGCAAAAATATTAAACTAAAAATGGGGTATTTTCAAATTAAATTACCTTCTAAAACCTTAAAAAGGTTGCAACTAGGTGTTATATTAAATACCGATTTTTCTAAAAAAACAATATAAATTTTAGGTTATGAGTATTTCAGAAATAAATAATGACATTCCTTTATTTGCAAACGATACCATTATTTTTGGGGTATTGTGTGTTATTCTTGCTGGGATTTTTTACACCTCAAATCTAAAATCTTTTAGCAAGTTTTACAAAGTAGTTCCAGCATTATTGTTGTGTTATTTTATTCCATCTATATTTAGTTCTTTAGGTATTATTGCTGATAAATGGATAGATGTACAAGCTACAATTAGCCACTTAAGTTCTTTATATGGCAATCTGGAAGGAGTCACAGATTTGGCTTCTCTAAAGGCATATATTGTTACAAATAAGATAGACAGTTCTATATATTCTCAATTTACAGGAGGCAGTAAATTATACTATGTTTCCTCTCGATTTTTACTACCAGCTTCATTGGTTTTACTAACATTAAGTATCGATTTAAAAGGTGTTTTTAAATTAGGCCCCAAAGCATTAATTATGTTTTTAACTGCAACTATTGGAGTAATGGTTGGTGGTCCTTTAGCTATTATTTTCTTTAAATATGTTGCCCCAGATATTTTAGTACAAGTAGAGGGCACAGAACTTTGGAAAGGTTTATCTACAGTTGCTGGAAGTTGGATTGGTGGTGGTGCAAACCAATTGGCTATGAAAGAACAGTGGGAAGTTTCTGACAGTTTATTTAGTATTATGGCTGTAGTAGATGTGCTTGTTGCAGAAGTTTGGATGGCATTTTTACTAATTGGAGTTGCAAAATCTGATGCTATAGACAGATGGTTTAAAGCGGATAATTCTTCAATCACAGAATTGAAAAATAAGATGGAAAAATTTACTTTAGAAACAGCTAGAATTCCTTCTTTTAATGATTTAATAATCCTATTAGGAATTGCATTTGGTGTTACATCACTTGGACATATAGTTGGAGATAATTTAGGAAGCTACATCACTAATAACGTTCCTTTTTTAGTAGATTTTGGTTTGGGTAGCTCTTTCTTTTGGTTGATAATTTCTGCAACAACTGTAGGTATTTTCTTATCATTTACAAAAGCAAAAAGTTATGAAGGTGCAGGAGCAAGTAAAATAGGTACTGTATTTATTTATATTTTAGTAGCCTCTATAGGTATGAAAATGAATTTGAATGCTATTGTAGAAAATATCAGTTTATTTGCTATTGGTTTTGTTTGGATGATTATTCATGTTGGCTTATTATTCTTAGTTGCAAAAATTATTAAAGCACCCTACTTCTTTTTAGCAGTTGGCTCTAAAGCAAATATTGGTGGTGCAGCTTCAGCTCCTGTTGTTGCTGGTGCTTTTCATCCATCTTTAGCACCAGTTGGAGTTTTATTGGCAGTTTTAGGATACGCTTTAGGTACTTATGGTGCTTTCTTTTGTGCGCTAATGATGAAATGGGTAAGTTAATTTTAAACTTTTTTATAGCCATTATCTTAATTAAAATGCATATTTGCAAAATCAAATTATTATAATAAAATGAAGAAAATTTTCGCACTTATAGTCCTATCAATTTTACTAACAGCTTGCTCTTCTAAAAAAGAAGGTAATATGATTGTAACAGGACAAATTAAAGGTCTTAAAAAAGGAACTTTGTATTTGCAAAAAATGAAAGATACAGTTTTAGTCTCTATTGATTCTGTAAGCTTAATGGGAGATGATAAATTTACTTTAACAGATAATGTAGACTCTCCTGTGTTGTATTATTTAACTTTTGATGGCAACACAACTGAAAAAAGAATTTTATTTTTTGGCGAAAAAGGCACCATTACTATTAATGATAAAGTTGAACAATTTGGTTTAAATCCTATAATTTCTGGTTCTAAAAATCAAGAAATTTTAGAAAGCTATAATAAAATTAAAACACAGTTTCAAAATGAACGTTTAGAGTTTATAAAAAAAGATTTTGAAGCTAAAAAAGACAATAACAAAGCATTAATTGAACAGTTAGAAAAAGATTATAAAAAGCTAACAAAAAAGAGGGTTTTATTTACAACAAATTTTGCTTTAAATAATGCAGATACCGAAGTTGCTCCTTACATTGGACTTACAGAAATGTATGATGCTAGTTTAAAAATGTTAGATACCGTAAATAACTCTTTATCTGAAAGAATTAAAAAATCTGATTACGGAAAGCGTTTTCAAGATTATATAAATACTATTAAAAAGAACGAAGATAATTAGTTTTAACTATTATTTTTAAGTACAAAAAAAGGCTGTCTAAAAAGTTGATTTAGCTATCATTTTGAGCCTTTCGTCTTCGCTCAAGACAGACTTTGTAAAAAAATCTGGCTTAATGGCAAAAAATGGTTGGTAAAAACCTCTGAATCCCTTTGTAATACTGATTAAATTAAAAGTTTATTGAA